>NZ_JBLGCX010000010.1:0-132146 GCF_047444895.1 Chryseobacterium sp. S90
GTAGCCCGTAGGGGAATCGAACCCCTCTTACCAGAATGAAAATCTGAGGTCCTAACCGATAGACGAACGGGCCAGCTATATTTTTACGCTAATTTGTTAACGTGCTTTGTCAATTTGCTTTTCAAGTTAGCTGCTTTGTTCTTGTGGATAATATTTTTCTTAGCTAATTTATCCAATAAAGCGATAACTTTTGGCAGTTGTTCTGTAGCAGCAGCTTTGTTCTCTTCATTTCTTAAAGCTTTTAAAGCTGTTCTAGCAGTCTTGTGGTAATATCTGTTACGAAGTCTTCTAGTTTCGTTTTGTCTGATTCTCTTTAGTGCTGATTTATGATTTGCCATATCGTTTAAATGTGAGTGCAAAACTATAAACTTTTTTTAAAACTACCAAATTTATTTTCAAAAATTTTAATTTTCTTCTGAAAGGTACTTTCTTAGTTTATTTATTGCTTGTTCTATTTTTAAATTTTCTTGTTCTTTTTCTAATTTTTTGATCGTATTTCCCAGCATGATCAATGCATTATTCCATTCTCCAGTCGTGTTGGTGAAAGTGAGTCCGTCAATTGTTACTTCAAAAGCAACCCTCTCTCCAGTCCTGTAAAGTCTGAAACTGATTTTATCATCTCTGCCTGTAATCCCGTCTTCATTGATTTGTAAATCGTAACTTTTTGGGTTAGAGTGGATTTTCTTAAAAAGCAATTTTGCTTCTTGTATTTTTAAATCCGGCATGATATAAAATTTGGTAGCTTGTAGAAAACTACAAACAATGATTTATCAATATTATTTTTCATCAGTGCTGCCATATTTGGGTGACCAACCATGGCTAAAATTTTTGCAAATATAATGCTTTTGTGACATATAACATAAATGGAATGAATTTTTACGATAAAAGTAAAGGTTCTATATTATAATGATAGTAATTTTCAGGTTGTTAGAATGTCCCAATTTCTAATAATTCTGTCAGAACATTGTAAAAGTCCTGAGAATTTTAACCTTAAAAGAGTTGTTAAAAAATATCCGGGGTTAATTTTTGAAAGTAAAATACAACGAAAAATAAGCCATAAAAAAACCTTTAACGAGTCCGTTAAAGGTTTGTAAATTTGTAGCCTATAGGGGAATCGAACCCCTGTTGCAAGAATGAAAATCTTGAGTCCTGACCACTAGACGAATAGGCCAAATTTTGAGGTTGCAAAAGTAATCATTAACTTTTTAACTTCAAAATTATTTTTTTTAATTATTTATACACTTTTTGTATCACCGTGTTTTTGATACCTTTAGCTTCAAGTTCCTTTTGAAGTTTGGCTGCATCTTCTAACGTGTATACTTTTCCATAGGTATAATAAAAAACGCCATTGTCTTTCTCTCTTTCTACGTCTTTCAGGTTCTGAAGGATATAAGAATTACCATTCAGCTTATCCCCGGAGTATACCTCTATGGTGTAATATCCCATATTAATCCTTTGATTAGGCATAAATCCTACGGCAAAAGCATTTCTAAAGCCTGCATCCTTGGCTGTTTTAAGATTAATATCTTTTACGGAAGCCATATTGGTTACAGCATAGTAATACTTGTATTGTCCGTTCTCCTTAAGAGTAAGAATATAGTTCAGTCCTTTCAGGGCGGGATCATTTTCATTGTATTTCGTAGGAGAACTCATCAATAGAATTCTGAAATCATTTTTTAAAGGAACTTCTGCCGGTTTTTCAGGCTCTGGCTTTCTGACAGCAATAGAACCGCCGGATTTTCTGTCAACTGCTTTTTTATAATCAATAATCGCATTGTAAATACTTTCTGCAATTTCAGTCTGTCCTTTGTCTGAAGCTATGTAGTGGCTTTCTTCCGGATGGTTAATGAAACCTGTTTCTATCAGTACAGATGGCATGGCATTCATACGGAGAACGTGAAGGTTTTTCTGGAAAACTCCTCTTGAAGAACGCTTATCTTTATTCACGAAGTTATCCTCTACCAATCCTCCCAAAAGAAGACTTGACTCGAGATACTTGTTCTGCTGAAGTTTTAAGGCAATCAATGACTCCGGAGAATCAGGGTTATAGGATCCGAAGGTCTGCTTATCTTTTTCATCCAGGAAGATCACGTCATTTTCCCTTTTGGCTACTTCAAGATTTTCATTGTTCTGGTTAGGTCCCTGTACATATGTTTCTGTACCATAAGCTGTAGGCCTTTGTGAAGAATTACAGTGAATTGATACGAAAAGATCTGCTTTGCTCCTGTTGGCCAGATTGGTTCTGTCAGATAAAGAAGGATACTCGTCAATCTTACGGGTATATATGACTTTGAAATCTCTGTTTTTCTCTAACATTGCGCCTACTTTTAATGTAATGGCAAGTGTAATGTCTTTTTCCGCGACTCTTCCGATATCAGAATAGGTCCTGTTGGCCCCATGATCACTTCCTCCGTGTCCCGCATCCAGAACGATAGTAAACTTCTTCTGAGAGAAAATAAAGTTGCTGGTAAGGATAAGGAGAAATGATAAAATTATTTTAAAATTTTGTTTGTGCATCTTACAGTTATAAAAATTATATTAATTTTGGGCCTTAATTATATATAATAAAATTGGCCAAAACCGTCCTCAAAAATATATTACAAATTTTAATTATCCTAATTTTTAACAATTTTTTAGCACAGAAAACTCCTGAAAAATTGCCTAAAAATGCGGTTAATGATACTATTTCCAAAAAGGATACCATAGTTGTAAAAAAAGAAACTTTGGATGATGTTCTTCGCACAAAAGCTGATGATCAGAGAAGAGACATCCCAAAAAAAATGACTTTTCTGAACAAAAATGCGCAGGTGAAGTATCAGGATATGCAGATTGATGCAGACTATATTTCAATAGATGATAATAAAAATCTGATCTACGCCAGAGGAAAGCAAGACTCTTTAGGAAAAATTATAGAACCTGTAATCACCACACAGGCCGGGAAAAAATACGAAACCAACGAATTCAGCTATAACACAAAAACCAAACAGGCCATCGCCTTCAATGCAAGAACAGAAGAAAGCGAAGGAGTAATTATAGCTCAGAAGACCAAAAAATATAACGACTCCGTATTCGCAATGAGAAAAGCGGATTATACCACGGATGATTATTTCATTAAGAAAAAAGATACGGCTGCGGATTATTTTATGAGAGCTTATAATATCAAGCTGATTAAAACTAAAACAAAATCCCAGATTGTAACAGGACCTATCCAAATGTTTATCGAGCAGGTTCCTACACCTCTTTACCTTCCGTTTGCTATTTTACCGTTTTCAGATAAAAGAGCAGCAGGTATCCTGATTCCAAGTTTCGGGGAAAGGGAAGATGTAGGGTTTTTCCTTAACGGAATAGGGTATTACCAGCCCATTGGAGAACATTTTGACGTAAAGGTTCTTGCTGATATCTATACAAAAGGAAGCTGGAACTTACGTCCTCAGGTAAATTATCAGAAGAAGTACCGTTACTCCGGAAACTTTACAGCGGATGTCGGAACCATGGTAAGAGGTATCAAAGGTCTGGACGATTATACTAAAAACAGTACCTATAGAATCAACTGGACGCATTCTCAGGATTCTAAAGCGAACCCTTTCCTGACATTCAGTGCCTCTGTAGATATCGTAAGTACAAAGTTTTATAACAACCCGCTTAACAACAACTATATTTTCAACCAGAATGTATTGAATACCCAGCAGAATTCTACGGTAACCCTTACCAAAAGATTTCTGAAACTTCCGGCAACAATTACAGGGACGGCTTCTTATTCACAGAACTTTGCAACAGGGCTGGCAGACCTTCGTCTTCCACAGATGAACGTAGCAATCAATCAGTTTTACCTGTTTAAATCAAGAACGGGAATAAGACAGGGACTTCTTGAAAATATTACAGTGAATACAGGTTTCAATCTTACCAATTTTGTTAATACTCAGGAGAACGAACTGTTTAAAAAAGAAATGTGGGACAAAATGCAGACGGGACTTAAAAATAATATCGCGTTGGCTACCAATACCACCGTGGCAAAATATTTCACGTTCAGTTTAAGTGCGAATATCGATAATGCATTGACTACAAAAACACTGAACAGATTCTATGACCCGGTAAAGAATGTAACAGTGGATGAGATCAATAAGAACTTTACAGGATATTCTACATTCTCTACTTCTGCCAGTCTTCAGACTACGCTTTTCGGAATGATGAAATTCAAAAAAGGGTCTGCAATAGAAGCGGTACGACATATGATGACACCAAGTGTCAGCTTTACATACTCTCCGGATTTTTCAAGTCCAAATTTCGGATATTATAAAAATTATTACAATGCAACCGGAGCGTTGACTCCTTATTCTATTTTCGAGAAAGGAATCATAGGAAGTCCGTCAAGTGGAATGCAGGGAGCTTTAGGTTTCAATATCGGTAACAATATCGAGATGAAAGTAAAATCTAAAAGTGATTCTACAGGAGTTAAAAAAATCAAGATATTTGAATCTTTAAACCTTTCAGGAAGCTACAATTTTGCAGCGAATGATCATCCTTGGTCTGTGTTCTCAATCAACGGGCAGTCTTCATTCTTTAATAATAAACTTACGGTAAATACCAGCCTTGCACTGGAACCTTATAAAATCGATTTCTCTTCCGGCCAGGATACTGGGGTAAGAACAGAGCAGTTCGGGCACTTCAGTGTACAGGGATTCAATGTTCAGCTGTCTTATCCTTTAAGCAGCGAAATTTTTGGAGAGAAAACAGATTATGCTAAAAAATATTCTTCAAAAGGAGAGGTCCGAAATGAAAATTATTATTTTGATGATGATCATTATGCTCATTTTGACCAGGCATGGACTTTAAATATCAGTGCAAACTATGCCTATTCAAAAGGACTGAGCAGATTTGCCAATAAGATTGCTTCCATAGGATTAGACGGAAGCCTTAAGCTGACTCCTTTCTGGAATATCACAGGAAGTACGCATTATGATATGGTGACTAAAGAATTGGCGTATACAAGAATTGGTTTCTCAAGAGATCAGCGAAGTTTTACGATCAATTTCAACTGGGTTCCTTTCGGGCAGTATAAAGTGTATGACTTCTTTATTGGTATCAAAGCCAATATCTTAAGTGATGCATTAAAGTACAAAGACAGAAGCTTTACCCAGCCTAATGCACCTTTCTAATATCAGATTGGCATTTGAGAATATAAATTTTATATTTGCAACCAAAATAAATTCTAATGAAATCACTACAGCTGAAATTTTATTGCCGGCAAAAGTGATGACATATGACCTTAGAAAAAAATAAATATCCGCTATGAAACAAATAATCAACACAGTTAATGCACCTGCAGCAATCGGCCCTTATTCACAAGCTAATATGGCAAACGGAGTTTTGTATATCTCCGGACAGATTCCTGTAGATCCTGCAACTGGTAAACTGGTAGAAGGAATTGAAAAAGAAACGCATCAGGTAATGAAAAACCTTGAGGCAATTCTTACTGAAGCTGGCATGACTTTCAAAAACGTTGTAAAAGCGACAATCTTCCTTAAGAGTATGGATGATTTTGCTGTAATGAATGATATCTATGCTTCTTACTTAGATTCAGAAAGTTATCCTGCCCGTGAAACAGTACAGGTTTCTTGCCTGCCTAAAAATGTGGATATCGAAATTTCTATGATCGCACATCAGGATTAATGAATTTTATAAGAAATACAATTGCGGTTCTGGTAGGTCTTGGTATTGCAGGACTTATTATTACTCTTGGTATAAGGGTTTTTCCGCAATGGGTTACTTTTGAGGCTTTTGCTCCGTTTGAGCACTGGCAGAGGTTTCTTTTCAGTATGAAAGATGATCAGGCGTTCTTTGGCTTCCTGTTGTTTATTTCCGGATTGGGAACTACTATTGGTGGCGTTGCAACAGCTATCATCGTTAAATATGCTAAAGTAGCTTATGCCATCCTGATCGGTTTTATTATGCTATTTATCGCGATGCTGGATGTAATTATATTTCCTTACCATCCTACATTTTATAAGATCTCTATTTTCCTTACGTTCTTTCCGTTTTCATGGATTGGGGGTAAGATTGTAGAAGTTATTTATGAGCGGAATAAGCAGAAAAGAATTGCTGAAAAAATGAATAAGCCTAAATAAATAATAAAAAAACGCTGCAGATCTTTGCAGCGTTTTTTTGTTGATATGAAGAACTAATTTTGTTTTTCTGATTAAGGCATTTTAAATCCTTTTGTATAGATTCTTCCGTAGTCATCTACAAATTTTACCTGTACATTTCCTTGGTATTTATCCAGGATCTTTTCTACATCTTTCTGAGAATTTACAGGCTTGCCGTTTACTTCAATGATGATGTAGTTGTCTACAATTCCAATTTTAGCCATTTCACTGCCTTCAGATACGCTTTTGGCAACAACACCACTGTTCAGCCCGTATTCTGTTTTGAAACGCTCTGTAAGAGGCTCAAATTCAGCTCCGATTTTTTCAGTGACGCTCAGGTCAGCTTTAGTTCTCGTAGAAGTACCTCCTTTCTGGTCTCTAAGTGTTACAGTAGCAGTACCGTCTTTACCGTTTCTTGAATACGTTACCTGAACTTTATCGCCAGGACGCTTGCTTCCGATTGACATTGAAAGATCAGCAAAATCTGTTATATCGTAGTTATCTACTTTAGTAATAATATCTCCTTTTTTCAATCCTGCATCTTCAGCACCGCTGTTGTCACCGAATCCTGTAATATAAATTCCTGAACCAACTTTCAGACTCGTCTTGAACTGTTTGTTGTATGAAGTTACCAACTGATCGTTTGAAAGGTCTAAAGACTGAACACCTAAGAATCCTCTCTGTACAATTCCGAATTTCTTGATATCCTCAACAATTTTTCTGGCTAAGTTAGAAGGAACCGCAAATCCGTATCCCTGATAATATCCTGTAGTAGACTGGATGGCAGAGTTGATCCCGATAAGTTCCCCATTTGTATTCACCAAAGCTCCTCCTGAGTTACCCGGGTTGATTGCAGCATCCGTCTGGATAAAACTTTCAATAGGATTAGCTGCTTTCCCCTGGCTGCTTAAAATTCCGATCCCTCTTCCTTTAGCTGAAACAATACCTGCTGTTACCGTTGAGTTTAATCCAAGTGGATTTCCTACTGCAAGCACCCATTGTCCTACATCGATATTGTCTGAATTCGCAAAATTTAAATAAGGAAGACCTTTTTCTTCAATCTTTAATAGAGAAATATCTGTATTTGGGTCAGTCCCTACCAAAGTAGCGATATATGATTTTTTGTTGCTCAATACTACTTCCAGTTTATTGGCACCTGCAACCACGTGGTTATTGGAAATGATGTAACCGTCCGGAGAGATGATAACACCTGAACCCATTCCCGATGGCATATTGTCAGGAGCCTGTTGTTGCTTCTGTCTCTGCTGGCCCTGGCCTCTTCCCCCGAAAGGATCCCCGAAGAAAAAGTCAAATAAATCCTGCTCTGAAGCTCTGCTTGCTGTTCTGCTTTGGTAATTTTTGATGGTAACTACAGCCGGAACGGTTGTTTTGGCTGCTTTCACAAAATCGTCGCCTACTGCTCCTGTATTCATTCCTGCGAATGAAGTATTAGGTGCGGACGTTGTGAAGTAAGATTGATCTCCATTGTTGGAGTTGTGTCCTAAATATTGTATGGCTCCAACGGTAGTAGCTCCGGAAATTACTCCTACTACTGCAAATGGTAATAGTTTTTTTAAAGTACTCTTCATTGTATATCTTTCTTGTTTATTAATTAATTTCTTTTTTATGTTTTTGAGTAAACAAATTTAATGTTAAATAAGTAAGCAATTAGTATGCTATGTTTCAATTTTAACTAAAATTTAACGGCTATTATGTCATTTTATGCCTTATGTCATAATTGTTAATGCCAAGGTTAACAAAACTTAAAAAAATATTAAAGAAAATATGTCAGGTTATAGGGTATAAAATACATTCTGTTTTCCATTATTTATTGCCAATTATTCAATGTTGGCCGTTCATTATTCATTACCTGTGATTTGTGTCATAAATATACTTAATTCAAAAATTATTATCTTTGCAAAAATTTTATTCTCACTTAAAACGTTTATAGCATGCAACTGTATAACACCTTAAGCGCAGAAGAAAGAGCTCAACTTATTGATGAAGCCGGTAAAGACCGTCTTACTTTGTCTTTCTATGCGTATGCCAAAATTGAAGATCCCAAAAAATTTCGCGACGAATTATTTATAGCCTGGAACGCACTGGATGCGCTTGGCCGTATTTATGTAGCAAAAGAAGGAATTAATGCTCAGATGAGTGTTCCTGCAGATCAGTTTGAGGCTTTCCGAAATACGCTGGAAGTTTATGATTTTATGAAAGGAATCCGTTTGAATGTCGCTGTTGACCAGGATAACTATTCTTTTTTAAAATTGACAATTAAGGTTAGAAATAAAATTGTTGCAGACGGTTTGAACGATGAAACTTTTGATGTTACCAATAAAGGAATTCACTTAAAGGCTCAGGAGTTCAATAATTTACTTGAAGATCCAAATACAATTGTCGTAGACTTCAGAAACCACTATGAAAGTGAAGTAGGCCACTTTGAAGGGGCGATTACTCCTGATGTGGAAAATTTCAGAGAGAGTTTACCCATTATCAACGAACAGTTACAAGACTTTAAAGAAGATAAAAATCTTTTGATGTACTGTACCGGAGGAATCCGTTGCGAAAAAGCCAGTGCTTACTTCAAACATCAGGGCTTTAAAAATGTTTACCAATTGGAAGGGGGAATCATTGAGTATACCCGCCAGATCAAAGAAGAAGGAATAGAAAGTAAGTTTATTGGTAAAAACTTCGTATTTGACCACCGTTTAGGGGAAAGAATTACAGACGATATTATTTCACAATGCCACCAGTGTGGAAAACCATGTGATAACCATACCAACTGTGCTAATGATGCATGTCACCTTTTATTTATACAATGTGATGAATGTAAAGCGGCAATGGAAAACTGCTGTTCTACAGAATGCCTGGATACAATACATCTGCCTTGGGATGAACAGGTGAAACTAAGAAAAGGACTGCAGGTTGGGAATAAAGTATTCAGAAAAGGAAAATCTGATGCCTTGAAATTCAAAAATTCAGGCGATTTATCTGATAAACCTTTGGCAAAAGCTGAAACAAAGAATATCCGCCAAAAGATTGCTGTTAAAAAGGAATTGATTGGAAAGGCAGAACATTATTTCTCAAAATCAAAAATTGCACAGTTCTTAATTGAACAAAAAGATTTGTCAGTTGGAGATAAAGTATTAATTTCCGGTCCTACAACAGGAGAACAGGAAGTTACCATTACTGAAATCTATGCCAATGGCGGTCCTTGTGAAACTGCAAATATAGGAGATCAGATTACTTTCGAACTTCCATTCAGAGTTCGTTTATCTGATAAACTGTACAGAATTGTGCAAAACGCATAATCAATAATAGAACTTTAAAGCCTGTCGGTAACAATTATTTCAGTCAAAACAACTTAATAATTATGCTAAAAGCTGAGCTTAGAAAAAAATATACTCAAAAAAGAAAAGCCTTGTCTCCAGATGAGGCTTTCTTGTTATCTGAGAAAATTTTTGAAAATTTCATTCATCATTTTAACCCTCAGGAAGGAGAGAAGGTGCATATTTTCATCCCGATTCCGGCAAGAAAAGAAATTGATACCCAAATCTTCATTCGGTATTTTTTAGATAAGAATATCCGTGTGTATGTTCCTAAAATTGTTGGTGATAAGCTTATTAGTATTGAAATCTTTGAAGATACTGTTTTTGAAACCAACAGCTGGGGGATTTCAGAACCTGTTTCCAATGAAAATTCGGGTGAGAATAACTTTCAATATGTGATTACTCCATTGCTGTATTGTGACAGAAAAGGAAACAGAGTAGGGTATGGGAAAGGTTTTTATGATGGGTTATTCCAGGATATCCTAGTAAAGACCAAAAAAATCGGAGTCAATTACTTTGACCCCGAAGAATATGTTGATGATGTCTGGGAAAATGATATTCCCGTCGATTATTTAGTTACTCCTACTGAAGTACTGTCTTTCTTAAGCGGTTGGGAATAGAAATCTAAAAAGTAGAATTTAAATTCCTTTTTGAGCTTGGAAGTAGACAGCAATATGTATTGTGCATTCTTTTCAAAGCTTCCCAAAGATTTGTTTTTACTATCAAAATATTCCACATTAAACTTGGCATAGTCTAATGTATCTTTTTTATAGAATTCTTTATAAACATTCAGGTTACTCACCTTTGCTGTTTTCACTTTCATGCTATCCAGTTCCTTCAGTAATTTTTTAAAGGTCACAGAATCCGGTTTGTGAAAATAGCTTTCCATTTGTGAATAAATAACGGTGTCTATTTCTGTATTTCTGTTTCCGGATAGGTAAAGGGTAGACAGGTCAAAAAGTTCCTGAACTTTCTGTTTGGTAATGGAATTAATCGCCTGCATGCTGTCCATCTGTACTGCAGGATAACTCTTTTCATTGTTGCTGTTTCGTAGCTTATCTAGGTCGCTTACCTCTGAAGTTTTATTATTACAGGCAATAAATAATGCCAGAAGTACGGTAAAAATTAAAAAATTACTTATTCTTTTCATTTGTGGTAGCAATTTTAAATTTGATGGATACAATCTTACCTTTGTTATCCTTTTTCATTTCTATTACATTCAGGTTTTTCAGTGAAGTCGTTGGAGTGGTTACCAGAGTAATGTATTTCTGTTTATCCAGTCTTTCTATTCCGTAGGTATCATTGTCATATACCTGGTAGATCACTGCACTGCTGCTGATCAGATTCTCCAGCTGACTTCTTTTCTGCTTAATAAGAGCAACTTGTTCGTCCGGATTTCCTCCTTTGATATCTTTTATCGAGAAATAATACACTGCCATCTTATAATCATCCGGCTTTAGTTCTATTTTTTCCTCTTCAGGCGCATTTTCAAGGTTTCTATTGACTTCCAGGGGCTCATAGAAAGGAGCGCTGATACGCATTTTTAAATTTTTATCCTTAGTAGAATAATAAAAACACTCACCAGGTTTTATTTTATACATCAATGGAGATTCGTTTTCCTTCACCACCATTATTTCTAAAGTGTTGATTACAGAAACTCCTCTGTCCTTGTCAATGAAACAATATTTATAAGTTTTAGAAAAAAGAACGTCTTTAAATCCTAAAAGACCAGTGATTGTAATTAAAACGGAAGTAACCAATGCCCAGGCGTTCTTTTTAAAGAAATTTTTCTTAGGCTGTGCAGATGAAATTTCAATTTCCTGAGTAGTATTTTTATTTTGGTTAACTTGTTGATTTTCAGTAATTGATTTTTGTAAATCAGTGTTTTCTGGGGTGGTGTTTTCGGTTTTTTTAGGCTGAAATTCAGTTTTTGGAATTTCAGGGGCTGTAGAAACTGTTTTCTCAAGTTCATTGATTTCTTCCTCCTCCAGATTTTCATTTTCCTGCAGCAGTTCACCCGCAAAAAGGTGCAGTTTCTTAAACTCATACCAAGAGTCGTAACCTGCATAAATACTCAATAAATTGAGCATGTCTATCCTTGGTAATTTAGTAACCGGTGAACTTTTGAAATAGGTATAAAATGACTTTTCACTAATGTTACCTTTTGCTTTTTTGCGCAGGTCTTCCTGAAAATATATTATATCAATACCCTTCCACTTGGATATATCATCCTGCGAAGGGGTATGTTCTTTTAAGTATTGACCCTGAACATCCTTTTTTAGCTGCTCAAAGTGTAATAGATCTAAATCTGTCAATTTTTCAAAAAATAATTAAATTGTTGATTATCAGTTATGTTTTTTTGTAAAACTATTTTACAAAGGTATTACAATTATTTTTCATAAACAAATTTTCTAACTGCTATACCTTTGTCTTGTTCAAATAACAGAACAGAAGAAAATTTTATAAAACAATATTAACAAAATTAAATTTAATTTATTATGAAAAAGTCATTATTCGTAGCTGCTATCGCTGCAATCTCTCTAGTTGCTTGTAAAAAAACTGAAGCTACTTCTACTGAAGGAGCAACTGATTCTGCTGCTGCTACTGTAGCTGATTCTGCTGCTGTAGTTTCTGATTCAGCTGCTAAAGTTGTTGATTCTGCTGCAACTACTGCTGTAGAAGCTACTAAAGATGCTGCTGCTGCTACTACTGCTGCTGGTGCTGAAGTTGCTAAAGATGCTGCTAAAGGAGCTGGAGAAGCTGCTAAAGGAGCTGCTGATGCTGCTAAAGGAGCTGCTGACGCTGCTAAAGATGCTGCAAAAGACGCTGCTAAGAAATAATTCTAGCATACGCTTAACAATAAAAGAACCGTTTCACTCAGTGAGACGGTTTTTTTATGCTTAGTCATTGCGAGCCGAAGGCGAAGCAATATCATTATAATAAAGTCAGAAGGACTAATCAAATATTATTTATCCTTTCTTTTGTTTTAAAGATTCATAGCAGGTAATCGCTACTGCATTGCTCAGATTTAAAGAATCAATGCTTCCGGCCATCGGGATCAATGTGTTTTTTCCTTTTCCGATCCAGAAATCACTCAATCCAGAATGTTCAGTACCGAATAATACTGCTGAACGCTGTGTGAAATCTCTCTTATAAAGATCTTCTGCACTTTCATCCATCAACGTAGTATAAATATTGAAGCTGTTTTTTTGCAGAAATTCTAATGTTCCTTCATTTTCAGCCTGATATACTTCCATCCCGAAAAGACAGCCTACACTAGATCTGATCACATTAGGGTTATAAAAATCTGTTTTTCCATCAGCAACAATCAGAGCATCTACTCCAAATGCTTCGCAGCTTCTTAAAATAGCTCCCAGGTTTCCTGGTTTTTCTACTCCTTCAACAACAATTACCGTAGAATTTTCTTTAGGTACAAATGATGAAAGAGGTGTTTCTTTTGCCTGATAGATCCCGATAATGCCTTCGGAACTGCCTCTGTATGCTATTTTTTCATATACCTTTTCACTTACATAATGGATTTTCCCCTTAGGAAGGACTCCTTTAAAGATATTTTCGCAAATAAAGAATTCCAGCGGTTCAAAATGATACTGCATCGCTCTTTCATTTTCCTGCTGGCCCTCTACTACAAAAACTTTTGATTTTTTACGAAACCTGTTGTCAGTAAGGAGCTTAGTGACATTTTTTATTTTTTCGTTTTGAAAACTTTCTATCAACATTCCGCAAAATTATGCAAAATTTATCATTGAACTTCTCTGGTTTTGATAAAAAGGCTTTTCCATGTAACTTCAAATGCGATTTTATTTTTTCTTTTTAAATAAATAACAATGGTTATAATAGCAGCAATGGAAAAGAATTTGTAGAGATTTCCATAAAAATTGCCTGAAACATTCTCTGAAACAGTAAAGATTTCCCAGTACAGGTTCATAAAGAAATGAAGAAATATAGCAGTCCAAAGATTATATTCCGATTCAAAATATACCCAGACAAAGAATAAAGACCCAAGAAATGTAATAGTGAATATTTCTATAAGCTCTGTTATATCCTGACTTTGGTATAAATGGACCTGTGCAAACAATAGAGATCCGAACAGGGCTGATGATAAGAAACCCAGTCTGGTAAACCTATATAATATTCCTATAAGAAAAGCTCTGAAAATAATTTCTTCAAAAAAGGCTGAAGATAATGTGTTGATAAACAGGGATTCAAAATCTATTTTTCCAGCTGTTTTAAAATGAATCAGATATCCGATAAGCATGGGAAGGGTTCCTGTGAAAGCTAAGCTAAATCCCTTGATAATGGATTTGTTTAGAGAAAAAAGATCCGAAGTACTTCTTTTAGGTAACAGAATTTTTAAAGTGATTATCAATGGAATTAAGGTCATTGAATAAGCTATCACATGGGCGATTGATTTGCTGTGAAATACGTTTTTTGAAAAGACCTGAATGCTTTTGAAACAGAATTGATCAAAGAAATAATAGGCTGTAAAACCCAGAATAAAGATTGAAAAGAAGCTGATGTTTTTACTCATATCATTAAATTTTGAGCAAAAATGTAGCTTTAGATCAGTACGTTCAAGTTAATGTGATGAATGACAAAGAATAGTGACGAATGACAAAATTTATGAATTTTGTCTTTGCAGCTGTGGGATAATTTTGGAAATAAAACTTCTTGAAACAGGGATTTCAAAATCAATTTCCGGGAGAATTAATTTATATCCCTGAGCATTTCCTTTAAGGTTCTTGACCTTTTCAAGATTGACAATATAAGAACGATGGCATTTTTTAATGGAATTGGTTTCGATCTGCTGTAAAGCGTTGGATAAACTGATTCTGACCAGTAATTTTTTTACAATATTATTTTCTAAAAAGTAAAATGTACAATAGTTTTCCATTGACTGAACGCATAGAAAATAGTTTTCATTAATGCTCAATTCGATATTCTGTGCTGATATCTGTAATATATTTTCCTGTAATTTAGGAACAGAAACCGGAAGATGCTGAGAAATATTCCGGGCAGTATTTTCATGAATATTTTTTAAATAGATATACCGCGATAAAATATATATGATAGAAATTGGGATGCCGACTGCCAGAGAATAAAGCAACATATAAAAATAATTACCGAGATCAAGTTGTACGTGACTTACGAACAATGAATTGTAAAAGTAGGATAGAATTGATCCTAAGAATAAAATGAAAATTATTTTTAAAAGCTCTGCCCCAATATTCCAGTTACTAAAACGGGAAGTCATAAGATTAGCTATGAAAAATGCGGTTCCGAAAATAATGCAATAGGGAAAAAGTAATAAAAACTTATAGGGATGATGAAAGGTTTCCGTACCGAAAGGTTGAAAAATAATCAAAAACAGATACACCAAAATTCCTGCTCCCAGAGAAGAAACGAAAATTTCTTTGAAAGATTCGGATTTTGGATAAGGGTATGTAAATGAAAACATAAAATCGGAGATTTAGCTTTCTGATGGATCAATGAGATTGCTGTTGTCAATAAGACTTTGAGGTAGATCTTTTTTATTTTTAATTCCCAGCGATTTCAATTTTTGAGTCTGGATCACAAGGTTGTCGTTTCCGGTATGAAGCTGTTTGTAAGCATCGTTATAGACGTTTTTTGCCTGGTCAAGATTTCGTCCTACTTTTTCCAGGTTCTCTACAAAACCTACAAACTTGTCATACAGTCTGGCACCGCGTTCTGCAATTTCTATGGAGTTTCGGTTTTGATACTCGCGTTTCCAAAGATCAGCAATCAGTTTAAGCGAAGTGATAAGATTACTTGGATTCAGTAACAAAATTCTTCTTTCATATGCATAGTTCCAGAGATTCTGATCTGCCTGCATCGCTGCAATATAAGCGGGTTCACTAGGAATGAACATCATCACGAAATCCAATGATTTTCCATAGTCATCATATGCTTTTTGACTTAGCTGATTAATGTGGTTTTTAATTGAACCAAGATGCTGGCTCACTTTTATAGCATAAATATCAGCATCAGTTTCGTCTACCAGTTCTGTGAAAGCTGTAAGTGAGACTTTAGAATCGATGATGACATTTCTTTCATCAGGATATTTTACAACAGCATCCGGACGCATTTTTTTACCGGAAAATTCTGAGAATAAAGCCTTATTGTCTTCATCACGTAATTCATGTTCAAGGAAATATTCCCTTCCTTTTACCAAGCCTGATTTTTCAAGAATACTTTCCAGGATCATCTCGCCCCAATTTCCCTGGGTTTTGCTTTCTCCCTTCAGAGCGCGGGTTAGTTTTTTTGCATCATCAGAAATCTGTTGGTTCAGTTCTGCCAGTTCTTTTACTTTTTCAGCAAGAGAGAAACGTTCTTTATTTTCCTTTTCGTAAGCTTCATTGACTTTATTTTTTAAATCAGCTATTTTTTCCTGGAAAGGCTCAAGGATATTTTTTAAGTTATTTTGATTTAAAGCAGTAAACTTTTCTGTTTTTTCTTCTAAAATTTTATTGGCAAGATTTTCAAACTGAAGTTTAGAATCTTCCTGGATTTTAATAATTTCTTCTTTTTGGGTATCAAGAGATTTTTGCAGGCCTTCATTCTTAGCAGAAAGCTCAGAGTTTTTAGCAAAAAGAGTCTGCTTTTCAATAAGGTGAGTTTCTATTTGAGATACCTGTCGCTGATTGATTTGCTTCAAATCCTGAAATTGGATGTTTAAAGAAGAATATTCTGCGGAGATTTTAGAAAATTCATTTTTCAGATCGTCCAGAAGATCCTGTTGCAGCATATTGGCTTCTTTCTCTTTACTGATGTTTTGGTTAAGTTCCTGAATTTTCAGGTTTGAATTTTCAAGATCAGATTGATTTTTAATGGATAAGGTTTTCAATTCGTCATAAGAACTTCTTGAAACCATAGATGATTTCAATGCAAAATATAATATAACAGCGCCCAATATACCACCGGCAACAAATCCAATAATTAAATATATCATCTCCATTTTCCAAAATTATGAAAAAAGGCTGGAAGCTGCATGTGCAATAATCGTTGTTTGTTCTACTATTTTTAAAGGAGAAATAAACGTCTGGTAATTGTTTTATTGCATTCAATTATTTCCCTCTTCCATTATCTCAGGTTCCTTTCTGAACAAGAATGCCTATATTTATGGGAAATTTCAGTGACTTATGAATATTTTGTTGGTAGAAGATGATCAAAGAATCAGCAATTTTCTGATAAAAGGCCTTTCTGAGGCTGGATACAATCTGACCCTTGCCGACTCAGGAGAAAAGGCTCGTGAACTTCTTCATACCTATGATTTTGATATTATTTTAATGGACATCATGCTTCCCGGTTTGGATGGGATGCAGCTTACGCAGATCATACGATTTAAAGGAAATTATACTCCGATTTTAGTTTTAAGTGCATTGAACAGTCCGGATGATAAGATCAAAATGCTTGATATGGGTGCTGATGATTATCTCTCAAAACCCTTCCATTTTGAAGAACTGATTTCAAGAATTAAAGCGTTAACCAGAAGAAATAAATTAAGCTATCAGAAGGAAGATCAATATTTGTCGTGCGGAAATATTGTCATTGATACGGACCTTCACAAGGTAACGCAGAATGATAAGGAAATAGAATTTTCCCCTACAGAATATAAACTTTTTACTTTCCTGATGGAGAATAAAAATAAGGTATTGAGCAGGACTCAGATTTTGCATAAAGTATGGGGGATTGATTTTGATAACACCACCAATGTTGTGGATGTTTATATTTCTTATGTCCGAAATAAGATTGATGAAACAGAACAGAAAATTATTCATACCGTAAAAGGAACCGGATATTTAATTAAAGACTGAAAATGACGCTCAGAAATAGATTTACCCTTATTTCAAGCCTTTCATTCGGCATCGTTTCTATCATCACATCTGCGGTGATATTTTTTGCTTATTATGACAGTACTAAGATCTTTTATTTCGAAAAGCTAAGGAATACAGCTCTTATTTCTGCTATTTATTATCTTGAAAAAGATGAACTTCCAAAAGACAGACATGCCCAGATCAAGAAAGAGTACAATCATCTGATTCAGAATAACAGGGTAGCGGTTTACAATCAGAATAACGAAGTTACTTTTGGGCATAACCTTAATGATAAGAATATAAAGCTTTCCCATTTGCAGTCAGTTCGGACTAATAAAGGAATCCAGTTTATGTCTGATAACCAATTCTACTATGGAATTTTTTATCCGGACAATCAGGGGGATTTCGTAGTTTTTGTAAAATCATCAAATGATTCGTTTCAATCCCAGATATTGAGGCTTGCCATTATTATGCTTTCTGTATTGCTGATTGGTTTGCTGGCCATTTATTTTCTAAGCCGGTATCTTTCAAAGGTGGTTTATAAGCCTATTTCAAATGTTGTAGAGCTTATCAATAAAGTGGAGTACAACAATATTTCTACAGCAATTACTTCTACCAATACCAATGATGAGATTGAAGATCTTATTAAATCGTACAATAAACTGTTGGGAAGGATCTCAGAAAATGTGCTTTTACAGCAGAATTTTATCAATTATGTTTCTCATGAATTTAAAACTCCTTTGGCTGCAATCTCCGGGAATCTGGAAGTTTTCGCCCAAAGAGACAGAACTCCGGAAGAGTACAGGGAAGTAGCGAAAGAATCATTAGAAAATGTGTACGAGATTGAAAATATTCTCAACAATCTTTTGCTGATGTCCGGAATGACAAAGCTTGAGTCTTCTCATAAACAAATGAGGGTGGATGAACTCATCTGGAAAATTTATGAGAAATTGGAACCTAAGGCAAAAGAAAATAATTCATCCATTAAAATACAGCTTCAGGTAACAAAACCTGCTTTGTTGGAATTTCCGGGAAACGAAACACTGCTTTATCTTGCTATGTATAATATTGTTGAAAATGCGATTAAGTATTCTTACGATAAACCCGTAGTGCTTACTTTGTCTGAAAAAGAAAATCAACTGTATATTGAAGTTCGGGACGAAGGACGAGGAATTCCTACTGAAGATCTTGCTAAAATATCCGAAACTTTCTACAGGGGAAAAAATGTAGATACGGTGAAAGGAAGCGGAATTGGTTTATCCCTTTCAAAAAGTATCTTCGATCATCATCATATTGTTATGAAGATTGATTCTGTTGTCAACACCGGAACTACTGTCCTTCTTCAATTTCCGGTTCACTCATAATCGTGTTATTGGTGAAATTATTCGTGTTTTTTGTGTTTTAAAAAGTTCTAATCAAACTCTAATGTTGAACTAACCGAATTTTAATTTTCTTTAAAATTCCCTCTAATATTAGACGAATAGCTTTGTGGTCTTAAAATAAAAGATCTTGAAGAAGCTATTTTTAACCCTATTTTATATTCACTGTTTCAGTTTCTTTTCAGCGCAGATTTCAGATACTATGAAAATCAGCAGAAAGGAAGCTGAAACTATTTTTCTGGCTAAAAACCTTGACCTTATTGCACAGAAGCTTGAAATTTCACAAGCTGAAGCAAGAACTGTTCAGGCTAAATACTGGCCAAATCCCAAATTAAGCATCAGCGAAGTCAATCTATGGAGAACCTATGACATAGAAGAACAGCCGGCATTAATAGGAAACTGGGGAAAAAATACACAGATCTCTGCTGAAATAGAACAGGTGATTCAGACTGCGGGAAAGAGAAGAAAAAATATTGAGCTTCAGAAAATAGAAGTGGAAGGAGAGAAGTATGAACTGCAGGAAGTATTGCGTGAGCTTAAGAAAACACTGAGAAATACAATCACCGAAATTCTTTACAATCAGGAACAGCAGAAAATCTACCAGGGACAAATTGCTTCCATTGAGAAATTAACAAAATCCTATAACAATCAGTTAACGCTGGGAAATATCAGCAAAGCCGAATATGTCAGGCTGAAAGCACAGGAAATTGAATTCAAGAAAAAACTGATTTCATTAAAACAGGAAATTGAAGATCAGCAGGTAGAGCTGAAGGCTTTATTGATGCTGCCTTCTCAAACATATCTGGTGATTTCAGATTCATTTGTCATGCCGGAAAAACAACTTTCAGAGCTGGAAGTGAACCAATGGATGGAAAAGGCAAAAGAAAACCGCCCCGATATCATGATTGCAAAAAATAAAGAAAAACACGCTGTCAAAAATCTGGAGATTCAAAATGCGATGAAAACACCGGACGTAGCTGTTTCTATTGGATACGACCGTGGGGGAAATATCATGAAAGACTTTATAGGACTGGGAATTTCTATGGATTTGCCCATTTTCGACAGAAACAAAGGGAATATCCAGGAAGCGAAACTTGAAATCGAGAAAAGTAAGCTTGAGACCCGTAAAAATATGCTCAAATCAGAAAATGAAATTGTCTCTGTTTTCAGAAACTATATCAGAACACAGCAGGTTTCAGAAGAAATCGATGAAAGCTATGAATCTACATTGGATGGTTTGCTGGTAAGTCATGAGAAAAATTTCAGACTAAGAAATATCAGCATGCTGGAATACATGGATTTTCTGGATACCTACATCGGAAACAAAATGATCATACTGGATACAAAAAAAGAACTTAATCAATACTACGAAAACCTGCAGTATTTTGTGGGACAAGACTTATAAGATATGAACAAAATGATTACAAAATACATTGCTACGGCCTACCTGTCTGCCCTCATTATTTTTACAGGCTGTGCCGGAAAAGAAGAAAATAAGGAAGCTGAAAAAAGTTATTGCATCAGTAAAGAGCTTAAAAAAGATATTAAACTCGTTAAAGCAGAAATGCTTCCCATAGAAGAAAGTATCACGCTCACCGGAGAAGTGGAAAGCAATTCGGATAAAACAGTTCCTTTTGTAAGTCTTGTAGACGGAGTTGTGATAGATACTTATTTTTCCCTTGGAGATTATGTAAAAAAAGGACAGACGCTGGCCAGTGTAAAAAGTACGGCTGTCAACGAAATGCAGGATGATACCCAAACTTTGCAGGCTCAGCTGGCAGTAGCGAAGAGAAAACTGTCTTCTGTAGAAGCTATGTATAAAGATGATATTGCCTCTCAGAAAGATTTACAGGAAGCAAAATCAGAAGTAGCCATTTTGCAGTCTAATATTTCCAAGACACAGAAAAATATGCAGCTGTATTCAGCGGGTGGAAATACTATTCAGATCAAAGCGCCTGCGGACGGATATGTTATCTCCAAAAATATTTCTAAAGGAATGCCGGTTACAGCAGGTGGAGACCAGCTTTTTACCATTTCCAATCTGGATAAGGTATGGGTAATGGCGAATGTGTACGCAACCAATATGAGACACGTTTATGTAGATCAACCCGTAGTGGTGAAGACTCTTGCCTATCCGGATGACAGCTTCTCAGGAAAGATTGATAATATCTCTCAGGTTTTCAATGAAAATGAAAGAGTACTCAAAGCGAAAATCATTATGGATAATAATGGGATGAAGCTAAGACCGGGAATGTCCGCAGATGTTGTATTGCCGGTGAATTCACAAAATAAAAGTGCATTGGCTATTCCTGCCAAAGCTTTAATCTTTGATAATAACCAAAGCTATGTCGTAGTCTACAAAAAAGACTGCGAGCTTGAGATAAGACCCGTGACAGAGATTGCTTCCAATAGCCAGTATATTTATGTAGAAGGCAATTTAAAACCAGGTGAAAATGTCATTGCTTCCAACGGACTGCTGATCTATGAGAACCTGAAAAACCAATTAAATAATTCCACGAAGTAATGCGAAAATTTGTACAGAATATAGTTTCCTTCTCTTTAAAAAACTCATTGATTGTTCTTTTGGGAACTTTTCTATTGCTTGCCGGAGGAATCTATTCCTATATACATACTGCTATTGAAGCATTTCCGGATGTTACCAATACCAGAGTAAGAGTCATTACCCAATGGCCGGGAAGAAGTGCTGAAGAGATAGAAAAATTTGTCACCTTACCCATTTCAAAGGAAATGAATGCCATCCCGAATAAAACATCGGTGCGTTCTATTTCCCTTTTCGGATTATCTGTGGTCACTGTGATTTTTGATGATCATGTCAATGATTTTTATGCCCAGCAATATGCGTCAAATAAACTGGGAAATGTAAATCTTCCCGCAGGAGCCGAATACAGTATTGAGCCTCCTTCCGGGGCGACCGGTGAAATTTACCGGTATATCATTAAAAGTAAACTTCCGATCAAAGAAGTTACCTCTATTCAGGATTGGGTAGTAGAAAGAGAATTGCTGGCCGTTCCCGGTGTAGCAGATGTAGTGAGCTTTGGTGGAGAAGAAAAAACATATGAGATAAAAATTAATCCTACGGAATTACACAATTACGACCTTTCCCCTCTGGATGTGTATGAAGCAGTTTCGAAGAGTAATATCAATGTAGGAGGAGATGTAGTGGCAAAAGGAGATCAGGCTTATGTAGTGAGGGGGATTGGTCTTTTAGAGAAAAAAGAAGATATTGAGAATATTCAGATCGAGGTGAAAGGTTCTACGCCAATTCTGGTAAAGCACGTTGCTGAAGTAAAAGTTTCCGCAAAACCAAGATTGGGACAGGTAGGATATAACAAGGAAAATGATGTTGTAGAAGGAATTGTCATCATGCTTCGAGGTGAAAACCCAAGCGAAGTCATAGCAAGACTGAAAGACAGAATAGAACAGCTGAATGGAGGAGAACTGCCGGGAGATGTTCAGATTGTTCCGATCATTGACCGTACGGAACTGGTCAATACAACTGTTCATACCGTTTCCAAAAACCTTATTGAGGGTGTGATTCTTGTTTCCATCATTGTGTTTATTTTCCTTTATAACTGGAGAACAACCTTTATTGTAGCATCGGTCATTCCTTTGGCTTTCCTGTTTGCTATAATTATGCTGAAAATTCAGGGATTGCCGGCCAACCTGATTTCAATGGGAGCGCTGGACTTTGGGCTGCTCCTGGAAGGAACACTCGTCATTGTTGAACACGTCTTTGTTGCCCTCGAGGTTAAGGCCAAGAAAATAGGGCTGAAGAGATTCAACAAAATATCAAAACTGGGAATCATAAAGAAAAGCGCAGGAAGCGTAGCAAGTTATATTTTCTTTGCCCTGTTGATTCTTATCGTTGCCCTGATGCCGATTTTCTCTTTCCAGAAAGTAGAAGGTAAAATGTTTTCTCCTTTGGCATTTACACTTGGATATGCTTTATTAGGATCGTTGATATTAAGTTTAACGTATGTTCCGGCAATGTGTAAACTTTTACTGACGAAAAATATTGAAGAAAAAGAAAACTTTATTTCAAGATTCTTCAGAGTCAATATCTATAGAATTTACGAATTCAGTGACCGTCACAAAAAAGGATTTATCATTGGTTTTGTTGCTTTGCTTGCAGTCTGTGGATGGAGATTCTCCAATTATGGATCTGAATTTTTACCTAAACTGAATGAAGGTGCCATCTATGTAAGAGCAACCCTTCCAAACAGTGTCAATCTGGATGAATCTGTGCGGTTAACCAAAGAAATGAAAGAAATTCTCATGAAATATGATGAAGTGAAATTTGTCATGACTCAGACAGGCCGCCCGAATGATGGTACCGACCCTACAGGTTTCTTTAATATCGAATTTAATATTCAGCTGAAACCGGAAAATGAATGGAAGAAAAAAATATCCAAAGATGAACTTCTCGAAGAAATGAGAGTTTCCCTGGAAAAATATCCGGGAATCAACTTTGGATTTAGTCAGCCAATTCAGGATAATGTGGAAGAATATGTAGCAGGAGTAAAAGCTCCGTTGGTCATTAAAATTTTCGGGAATGATTTATTTGAGCTAGAAAATTACGCCAATAAAGTAGCCAATTCCATCAGAACGGTTCCGGGAATATCGGACGTGAATGTTTTCAAAAATATCGGGCTTCCGGAATTGAGAATACAGCTCCATGATTCTAAAATGGCAAAATATGGTGTTTCCACAGCAGATGCACAGGCCGTGATTGAAATGACGATCGGAGGACAGGCAGCAACCAAATTTTATGAAGAAGAAAGAATGTTTGACGTCATGCTTAGGTTTGAAAAGCAATACCGTGATACACCGGAAAAAATGGGAGATATTCTCATCCCAACTCAGGATAATAAAAAAGTGCCGTTGAAAGAAATTGCCACCATAGATTATCATACCGGACCGTCATTCATTTACCGTGAAGGAAACAGCAGATATATCGGAGTCGGATTTAATATTGAAGGACGTGACCTTGGAAGTACCATTAAAGAAGCCAAAGCCAAAGTAGATAAAGAAGTAAAGCTTCCGAAAAATCATAAAATGACGTGGGCCGGAGAATTTGAAAGTAAGGAAAGAGCTGCAAAACAGCTGGCAATGGTAGTTCCAATCTCTTTAGTTCTGATTCTGATGTTATTGTATTTCAACTTTGGGAACGTAAAAGATACGCTGATCTCTTCCATTACCCTTGCATTTGCATTTATCGGAGGATTTTTATCCCTTTGGTTTACGGGAACCATTTTTGGAATTTCAGCAGGAATAGGTTTCATCATCCTTTTTGGAGTGGCTACCATAGATGGTATTGTTCTTATCGGAGTAATGAAAGAGAATCTGCAAAACAGGTTATCTCTTAAAGAATCCATTGCAGAGGGGGTGAGAAGTAGAATCCGTCCGGTAGTAATGATCGCTTTGATGGGATCTATGGGACTTCTTCCGGCAGCAATGTCCAATGGAATGGGATCGGAAATTCAGAAACCTTTAGCCATTATGATTGTCGGAGGATTGATTATCTGTATGCTGCTGTCATTTACTGTGTTACCAATTATTTTCCATTATGCTTATCGTAAAAAGCATAAGGAAGCAATATAGTTTCTTTTATTTTGTTCATTATGAGCCGGGATCCGTGAGGAAGATCCCGGCTTTTTTATGAGTTTTTTGTAGATTCTAAAATTTCAATATTTTTCACTACATCACTGCTTTCACATTTTTTTAATTCTTTTAAAAGGGAAGGAGTGAGTATTTTTGGATTCAGTATTTGTGTAGCGACTTTTGCTGCTGCATAATCTACAATGTCTATCACGGATTCTCTTAAGAAATTGGGAGTATTGGATGCAATGACTGCAGTTGCCCAGGAAGTATCCCTTGCTTTGGAAATGGCAAAATCAAGTACGGCATTGTCTTTCCCATTGGATAGTTTATCAATAAGATCTACTGGATAACAAATTTTGTTTAAAGAGTTTTGTACATTCTGATTAATGGAAGCAATGATAGTATTGATGTTTTCAAAATCTTTTTTCAAAGGATTTATTTTCCGGTAAGGCATGATTGAAGCTGCAGAAATACCAAGGTCGAGATTGATGTGTGCATTCATTCCCAAAAATATATGCTGTAGGATCAACAGGTTTTTATTTTTGCTGGCTTCAAAGGCAATATACCATGAATTTGTACATTTCTCTTCTTTACTGTAACTCTCCCATGCCTGAATATATCTCTGTGCAAAAGCGAGATCCAGTAATGTCATTCTTGGATTGTCTTCAAATTTTTTTTGTTGAATACCTTTCAGAACCTGTGCCGTCATAATTCTATAGGTACATGCAAAATATCCTGCCGGACTTTGATTTTCTTTACACCAAATGATAATTTCATCCAGTTTTTTAAGAACTTCTTCAATGGTTTTCATGGTGGGTTTTATTTATTTAAAGATACTAAAAAAGTGAGCCGAAAAGCTCACTTTATGTATTGTTCGTTCAGATTATGGGGTGATTATAATCGGATCTGGAAAAGGTTCAAGAACCAATGGTTTACACATTGCTGCCGGTTGGCAGGTTCCTCCCATGCATATAAAATTTGTCATGGTGGTAGTGCCGTCAGGACATCTGATCATGCCTTCACCGTGGCATCCTCCGGGACATTCTGCCGGATAGAGTGTTCCTCCAAATACATCTTTCAAATCTGTTCTCAAAAGTTTTGTTAAGTTCTTTTTCATGGTTTAATTTTTTTTGTTTAGTAAATTAATTTATTAACACTCTTATAATTAAATAAATAGGTTTAAAATTATTGAACTAAAATAGTAAATTATTCTATGATGTTTGAATTAATTGATGATAAATGTTAAAATGGAGGTTAGATTTTTTAAAATGCCAAATAAGTTTAAAATAAAAGAATGTCAATTAGATTTGAAATTTGGCTATGAATAGTATAGCGATGAATTTCTGTTTATTTCTGCTTTATTTTTGCCTCCAGTTTAGGCAAGTCTTTTTTATATTGTTCAGGATCCCATTTCATTTGCCAATTCTTTACATACTCTGCCAATGGAGGAAGTCCAACATCTGCGCGTCTTTTATCTACATTTTCAGGATCTTCCAGTGGAGATACATAATATACTTGTGTTTCAGGATCACGTCCAATCTGACTGCCGTAAATTTGTCTTTTGCCTTGCCTCAGAGCGACCCTGTCTTCGAGAAGGGCCAGACTGCCGCTTTGTGCTTTACCATTTTTTACAGCATCTCTCATCATAGGTAAATATTTTTCCTGTGTTGCCTGATCTGCATGTTGGATAACAAGAAATAATGTAACGCTTCCCTGTCCGCCCACAACATCAGGACCCAGCCAGCCATATTTATCAAGAATGGCTTTTACCTCAATAAGATTTAGTGAATCTTTTTTATTGATAAGCCGCCAGTGCTTGTCCATCTCTTTTGAACTCCCACCGTATTTTTTTTCAATGCTATCGATTTGTCGTCTGTACTTTTGATCTTCATTATAAATGTTACCAAGCTTTGCGACCAAGGGTTTATTCAGATTTGCTTCTGCTTTTTCCTGATTTTGTTTGATTTTTTCGATGAGAGGCTTCCATCGTTTATCATTATGTAAAGAGCTAAGGTCTGTATCCTTAGTTATATGGTTGTAATTACTGAATTTTGCTGCAATCCTGTCAAGTTGGGAAAATGCGCTGTCTGGCCCTGATGCCATTGCCCAGGAGCATGCTGCGTTATACCTGTCATTTAGAGATGCTTTCCAGCCGTTAGATTTAAATGCTTCTGAATAGTTGCTGGCAGAGTTTTTGAAATCCTTGGCTTGGTAAAATGATTCAGCTGCTTTTACTTTATCAGTGTATTCTTTGGGAACAGCTTGTCCGAAGAGTAGTTTTGTTGATGCTAGACACAGCAAAACGAATAGTCTTATTTTCATGGTTATTATTTTTTTTGAGTTTGGTAATTTCTGGTTTTGTTGGAAGAAGTATTGAAATAGTTATTTTTTGTCTTCCTTTAGTCTTTTAATTTCTTCTTTTAATAAAGTCATATGTTCTTAAAGATTATCATTTTTTTTAAGGTGATATCACGGGTTTTCCTTTGTAATCTCTTCGTGATGCTTTAAATACAATGGTAAAGCAGCAGAACCATACCATGGGAAAATTTCATAACTAAAGACTCCGGCTTGTACAGCGGGATCTGTTTTTACCCATTGCTCAGCTTCTTCTTTAGATTTGGTATTGAAAATAAACATTCCGCGGTAGTTTTCTTTATTCTTTTCAAGGAAAGGACCGGCTACTATAATTTTGCCTTCATCTGCCAGTTTCCCAATATTTGCCATATGACCTTTCATGAGTTCGCCCATTTTGGCTTTGTCTTCAATCTTAACTGAACCTGTTGTCAGCATGACAATAGTATAGGGTTTCATCCCATATTGATCAGCTCCTAATGAAGTTGCCAGTTCCTGATTATATTTAGGTTTTTCTGCTTTCTTTTCCTGTGCAAATGACAATGCTGATATGAGCAGGCATGCGGTTAATAATGGTTTTGATTTCATCTTGTTTTATTTTGATAAATATAATAAAAAACCTTAAAGATTTCTGAGCACTGAATTTCAAAAATGATATGATACAAAAAAACCTCGATGGTTACGAGGTTATATATAATTTTTTCAGATGGGTTTATTTTAATCTTTTATTCTTAGAAATTCTTTGGCCAGTTCAATCATCTTGGGATCACCTGTATACTTTCCATGTTCATCGGAAAGTTTTACCGTAGGAATCCATTCTTTATTTGGAGCCTGTACACCAATAAGTTTCATTACAATGTTCATTGGTTTTAATCCTACATCATTGGTAAGATTGGTTCCTATCCCGAATGAAATACCAATTTTCCCTCTGCAGTAATTGGTAATTTCTTCTACCTTTTCAAGATTTAAAGCATCCGAAAAAATAATATATTTAAACATAGGATTGATGCCATTTTTTTGATAGTGAGCAATAGTTTTATCTGCAAATTCTAATGCATCTCCACTGTCATGACGAACACCGTCAAAAAGTTTTGCAAATTTTTTGTCAAATTGCTGGAAGAAAACATCCGTAGTATAAGTGTCTGAAAGAGCCACTCCAAGATCCCCTCTGTATACATCTACCCAATGTTCCAGAGCCATTTCGTTGGCCATTTTGAATCCGTATTCAGCAGCATGGAACATAAACCATTCATGTGCATGGGTTCCGATAGGTTTTACACCGTATTTCATCGCAAAATGTACATTAGAGCTTCCGATAAAGGTTGAGTCTCTTTTTTGAGTTAATGCTTCCATTACCAGATTCTGTACCTTATAAGAATGTCTTCTTCTGGTCCCGAATTCTGCAAAAGTTACTCCAAGTCTGCCTAATGAATCTGCTTTTTCAATCGTTTTACTCATCACCACCTCATTGGAATCTCTTTCCATATGGTTCATCTCATAGTGAAGCTCACTGATCAGGGCCAGTAAAGGAACTTCCCATAGAATTGTTCTGTACCAAAGTCCTTCTACAACAACGGAAAGATCGCCTCCTTCCTGGTGTATTTTTACTTCAGACGGGTCATAATGATACCCTTCCAAAAAATCCAGATAAGGAAGATCAATATAAGGACATGTTCTTGCCATGAACTTTTTCTCGTCTTTCGTAAGTTTAAGTTCAGCCATTTTATTAACAGCTTCTCTTAAAGCAGCGTCAAATCCTTCCGGAAAGTGGTGCTTTCCCCTGTTGATAAATTCGTATTTTACAATAGAACCAGGGAATAGTTTTACCACTGCATTCTGCATGGTTATTTTATAAAAATCATTATCTAGGATAGAGTTCAGTCTTACGTCATTCATAATATGTGTAATTTTAACGCAAATATAAAAATAAATAATAAAATCGCCTAAATGTAAGGCGATTTTTTTGAAATATTTCAATGCATTTTATGGAGTTATTTTCCAAGATAAGAATTGTACATCCAAACTTCTTTCTCCTGTTCTGTAATATAATCGCTCATTTGCGAATTGGTACCTTCATCTCCTGCTTCATCTGTAATATCTAAAAGTTCTCTCTGCAGATCAATTACTACTTTGAAAGAGCTTAAAATCAGCTCAACACTTTTGGTGCCATCAGTTACTTCTTTGCTTTCTTTGATGGTTGCTACCTTTAAATAATCTGAGTAATTGTGTGCAGGAATAGCTCCCAATGTCAGGATTCTTTCCGCAATTTCATCAATCTTTAAAACAAGACTGTTGTACAACTCCTCAAATTTTGGATGAAGGGTAAAGAACTGCTCTCCTTTGATGTTCCAGTGAGAACCTCTTGTATTCTGGTAAAACACAGAATAATTGGCTAACAGTACATTTAATTTTTCTGAAATCTTTTTACAATCGGCTTCTTTAAGGCCAATGATACTAGCATTTTTCATATGTATATATTTATTTTTTTAGGATTATATACAATCACCGCTTCTATAAAATATAACGAAGCTTTATTGTTGTGATTGATAGTCTATCATTTTGTATATCCCAAATTTACGAAATATCGTGCCGAACTCCCTGAATTATTAATAGATGATAACTATAAGAAAATTTTTTAAAATAGTTTGGAAGTATTAATATTGCGTTGAAAGAATCGACAGCGGAAATTTTATACATATGTTTTTTGACAACCTTATCAATATATCTGAAAATAAAAGAATATCACTGGTTAAATATTTCAGTATTGGAATTGTATTGATTTATATTGGTGTTTTTATAGCGTTATATCTTAAAGCAGAAGAACCGTTTTCAGCCTGGACTATTTCTGACTGGCTGATAAATTACACGGATGGCGGTTTTAAAAGAAGAGGTCTTTTGGGGGATGTGTTTTTTTATATACAGGATGTAACGGGAGTGAAGTTACAGCTTCAAATCCTGATTTTTCAGATCATTGGTCTTTCAGGAATTGTGTATGGGACGTTTCTATACATAAAGAAATATAAAGTTGATCTTTTTTATCTGTGTATTATGGCCTCTCCTTATATTCTGCTATTTCCTGCACTAACTGTCAGAAATGCCGGCAGAAGAGAAATAATATTGATTCTTATAATGCTTTGGTATTCTTTTGCAAAAAAATCGAAGCTTAATGATACTTTATTGTGTTTTTTTTATATCACTTTTCTCTTCATCCATGAGGCGGGATTTTTTTTCTTACCCTTTTTAATATGGATTAATTATTCGAAGTGGCAGAAAATTAACCTTAAATATATGCTGTCTATAACAGTAGCTGCTTTTGCAGGTATTGGTATTATATATTTTTTTGGTGGAAATGTTAACGAAGGAGAAAGTCTATCTATTTTGAAAAGCAGGGGAGTAGTTTTTCAGAAAGAGAATATTTTCGATCTGGAATATTATTTTGATTTTAATTATGTCCTTCAGTATAAATTATCATTTCTGGTTCATGCTATAGAACTCCTCATCATGATATTTCAAATGGGGTTTTATGTTTACCTGTTTAAAAGAAGATCATTCTATACCTATGTTTTCTGTAATATAATCTGCCTTCTTTGGGTTGCCCCTTTATACTATCTTGGTATTGATTGGATGAGATGGAATTATATTTACTCTACATTATTATTTATTGTCTTTACATTCCAGTTAAATACGAATGATTCTGAAGCGATATCATTTAATAATAACCCAATACAATATTCGTATCTTCTCTTTTCCTGTGTCTTTTATATATTGGTTCTCTTACATCTTCAGCATGACACCATGATTGAATGGATTCAAAACTATCTTATTCGGAGTTAAAAGTGAAATCGTCAGAATTATAAATTTCATAATTATTTAATACTCATTTTTTCATATGGGAAATTTCTGTTTTTCTGTTCCTTTTCCGCATGTTTATTATGCTTCTCTGATTATCATATAGAAACGTGTTCGATTTCGGATGTAAGTATTTGATTTTAATTTTTATATAAGTGTTTGCAGATTAAAAAAATATTACTATTTTTGCACCCTAAAATAAAAAGCAATTAAATGCCTACTATTCAACAATTAGTAAGAAAAGGAAGAGCCACGCTTGCCAAGAAGAGCAAATCGGCTGCCCTTGATTCTTGTCCACAAAGACGTGGTGTATGTACGAGAGTATATACAACTACACCTAAGAAACCTAACTCTGCACTTAGAAAAGTAGCAAGGGTAAGACTTTCTAACGGTAAAGAAGTGAATGCCTATATCCCGGGCGAAGGACATAATCTACAGGAGCACTCGATAGTATTGGTTAGAGGCGGAAGGGTGAAAGACCTACCGGGAGTACGTTACCACATCGTAAGAGGTGCATTAGACACAGCTGGTGTAAATGGAAGAACTCAGAGAAGATCTAAGTACGGAGCTAAGAGACCTAAACCAGGACAAGCAGCTGCTGCTCCTGCAAAAGGAAAGAAAAAATAATCATTAAATAAGGTACAAAAGCAATGAGAAAGACAAAAGCGAAAAAAAGACCGTTGTTACCAGATCCGAAATTTAATGATCAATTGGTAACGAGATTCGTAAACAACTTAATGCTTGACGGTAAGAAGTCAATCGCATTCAAAATTTTCTATGATGCATTAGAGATCGTAGAAACTAAAAAAGGAGATAACGAAAAAACTGCACTTGAAATCTGGAAAGATGCACTTACAAATGTAATGCCTCACGTAGAAGTACGTTCTAGAAGAGTAGGTGGAGCTAACTTCCAAATCCCTATGCCAATCAGAGCTGATAGAAAAATTTCTATGGCAATGAAATGGTTAATCAAGTATTCTAAAGCTAGAAATGATAAGTCTATGGCTTTGAAATTAGCTAACGAAGTTGTAGCTGCTTCAAGAGAAGAAGGTGCTGCTTTCAAAAAGAAATCTGATACTCACAAAATGGCGGAAGCTAACAAGGCTTTCTCACACTTCAAATTCTAATCTGAAATGGGAAGAGATCTTAAATTTACAAGAAATATTGGTATCGCTGCTCACATTGATGCAGGTAAGACTACCACTACAGAAAGGATTCTATTCTATACAGGGGTAAACCACAAAATTGGAGAAGTTCACGATGGTGCTTCTACAATGGACTGGATGGAGCAGGAAGCAGAAAGAGGTATTACTATTACTTCTGCAGCTACCACTTGTTCTTGGAACTTTCCAACAGATCAAGGAAAAGCTTTACCTGAAACTAAGCCTTACCACTTCAACATCATTGATACACCGGGACACGTTGACTTCACAGTAGAAGTAAACAGATCTTTAAGAGTATTGGATGGATTGGTATTCTTATTTTCTGCAGTAGATGGAGTAGAGCCTCAGTCTGAAACAAACTGGAGACTTGCTGACAACTACAAAGTTGCAAGAATGGGATTCGTAAACAAAATGGACAGACAAGGTGCTGACTTCCTTAACGTGGTAAACCAGGTTAAAGAAATGTTAGGATCTAACGCAGTTCCAATCGTTTTACCAATCGGTGCTGAAGAAGATTTCAAAGGTGTTGTTGACTTAATTAAAAACAGAGCTATCATCTGGGATGAAGCAGGACAAGGAGCTACTTTCGAAGTAGTGCCAATTCCTGAAGATATGAAAGATGAAGTTCTTGAATATAGAGAGAAACTAGTAGAAGCTGTTTCTGAATATGACGAAACTTTGATGGAGAAATTCTTCGAAGATCCGGATTCAATTACAGAAGAAGAAATCAATGCTGCATTGAGAGCTGCTACTATCGATTTATCTATTATCCCAATGACTTGTGGTTCTTCATTCAAGAATAAAGGAGTACAGTTTATGTTGGATGCAGTATGTAAATACTTGCCTTCTCCATTGGATAAAGATGATATTAAAGGTACAGATCCAAGAACTGACGCTGAAATCACAAGAAAACCATCTGTAGATGAGCCTTTCTCTGCATTAGCATTTAAGATTGCTACTGACCCGTTCGTGGGAAGACTAGCATTCTTCAGAGCATACTCTGGAAGACTAGATGCAGGTTCTTATATCTTGAACACTCGTTCAGGAGATAAAGAAAGAATCTCCAGAATCTATCAGATGCACGCTAACAAGCAAAACCCAGTAGAATATATTGAAGCTGGTGATATTGGTGCAGCGGTAGGATTCAAATCTATCAAAACAGGTGATACAATGTGTGACGAGAAAAACCCAATCGTTCTTGAATCGATGGTTTTCCCTGATCCGGTAATTGGTATCGCTGTTGAGCCTAAAACTAAAGCTGACCAGGATAAAATGGGTAACGCTTTAGCTAAATTGGCTGAAGAAGATCCTACGTTCACGGTTAGAACTGACGAAGCATCTGGACAAACGATTATCTCTGGTATGGGTGAGCTTCACTTAGATATCATCGTAGATCGTATGAAGAGAGAATTCAAAGTTGAAGTTAACCAAGGACAGCCTCAGGTAGAATACAAAGAAAACTTAACAAAAGTTGCTCAACACAGAGAAGTTTACAAAAAACAATCTGGTGGTAAAGGTAAATTTGCTGATATTGTATTTGAATTAGGACCTGCTGAAGAAGGTAAAATTGGTTTAGAATTCATCAATGAGATCAAAGGTGGTAACGTTCCTAGAGAATTTGTTCCTGCAATTGAAAAAGGCTTTAAAGCTGCAATGAAGAACGGTCCTTTGGCTGGTTTCGAAGTTGAAGGTATTAAAGTTGTTCTTAAAGACGGATCTTTCCACGCGGTGGATTCTGATGCTCTTTCATTTGAAATGGCTGCTAAATTAGGATTTAAAGAAGCGGGACGTGCTGCTAAGCCAGTAATTATGGAGCCAATTATGAAACTGGAAGTTGTAACTCCGGAAGAATATATGGGTAACATCATTGGTGACCTTAACAAAAGAAGAGGTACTATCAGTGGTCAGGAAGAGAAAAACGGTGCTGTTGTAATCAAGGGTTCTGTTCCACTTTCTGAAATGTTTGGATACGTAACTACTCTAAGAACACTTTCATCAGGAAGAGCTACTTCTTCTATGGAATTAGAGAAGTACCAGGCTACTCCACAAAACGTTGCTGAAGAAATCATAGCTAAAGCAAAAGGTTAATTTTTAAATTAAAGAAATGTCACAAAGAATCAGAATAAAACTAAAATCTTACGATTACAACTTGGTAGACAAGTCTGCTGAGAAAATCGTAAAAACGGTAAAGGCTACTGGTGCTGTTGTAAACGGTCCAATTCCATTGCCAACGAATAAGAGAATCTTCACAGTGTTGAGATCTCCGCACGTAAACAAAAAAGCAAGAGAGCAGTTCCAATTATCAGCTCACAAGAGACTAATGGATATCTACTCTTCTTCTTCTAAAACTGTTGATGCTCTAATGAAATTAGAACTTCCTTCAGGTGTAGACGTTGAAATTAAAGTGTGATAAATGCATACTTTGCAATGATTATACAAACCGTTCCTTTTTAAGGGACGGTTTTTTTATATTACTTTAAAATCAGATTTGATACATTATCAAATCTGATTTTTTTTGAATTGAACTTTCTACAACCATAAAAACCCTTCAGAGAATTACTCTTAATGATAGTGTACATCTGTTTAGGGATTATAAAGAGTCTTTCGCAGGGATTAATGATCTGATATTAATACTTCTTTTTCAGGTGACATATGTCACTCTTGTTTATTTATTTAGAATTAATAAAAATAATAATTTTGCTAAAAATTATCAGATGAATAAAGTAGTATCCTTTTCTCTGCTGTTGTTAGGTGGGGTTTTTGTAAATGCACAGAAAGTTAATGATTCTATTAAAAAGTCGAAAGAAATTGACGAAGTAGAATTATTCGGTGAAAGAAAAAAACAACCGCAAGGTTTGGAAGCAATCACAAGATTGCCTTTGAAAACCAGAGATCAGATTCAGAGTATTTCAGTAATCTCCCATAAAGTAATTGAGGATCTAGGAGGGTTAACAGTTACAGATGTAGCAAAGAATGTTCCCGGAGTAACTCAATTCGGTAGTTATGGAGGAACCAGAGAAAGCATGTCTATCAGAGGATATAGAGGGGTTCCGGTTTTAAAGAATGGGGTTCAGATGGATTCTGATTTCCGTACCGCAGGAATGCTTACTGATATGCAGGGAATAGAAAGTATTCAGATAATTAAAGGATCTGCTGCTGTTACACAGGGAATAGGTGACGGTTTAGGTTCTGCAGGTGGAGTAATCAATGTGGTCACTAAAGTTCCTAAATTTATCAATCAGACTAATGTTGGTTTCAGATATGGAAGCTGGGATTTCTATAGACCAACAGTTGACTTCCAGAGAGTATTAGATTCTCAGGGGAAAGTTGCTGTCAGACTAAATGCAGCTTACCAAAATAATAATAGCTTCAGAAGATTTATTAATACAGAACGTATTTACGTAAATCCATCCATTGCCATCCGTCCGGACGATAAAACTGAGATTGTTGTGGAAATGGATTATATGCATAACAATACTACACCAGACAGAGGTACTGTAAATCTTGCTAAAGGAGATACCGAGGCAATATACAGAATGCCGGGAAGAAAATTCCTTGGGTTTTCTACAGATAAGGCAAAGACTGAAACATTCAACTTCTCGACAACTGTGACACGAAAGCTGACTGAGAAATTGAAATTAAGAGCTGCTTATATGAGCTCATCTTATCAGACTGAAATTGTAGGTGCGGCTCTGGCTCCTTTAAAGAGAGATAATCCGACAGAGTTCCGTAACAGAACATTGACGAGATCTGAAAGAGAGGATTTAAATAAAGTATTTCAATTCGATTTTATCGGAGCTGATGTAATGACAGGGTTCATGAAACACACTTTTCAGGTAGGTTTTGACTGGAAAGAATCTAATGTTACAACGACTTCGTATAAAGCTAAAGATGTTGACCAGATCAATGTCCTGAATGAAATCAACAATATTCTTCCTGCAGGAGTTAATATAGACTTATCAACAGCTAACGCTATTAATACAGTAGCACCTACAATGGGTCTAATGGCACAGGATGTCATTACTTTTAATAAGTATATTAAAGCTCATTTGGGAGTTCGTTACAGTAGATTAATTGGTTCAGATAAAGAAAAAGACTACGCTTGGAACCCTTCATTGGGAATTATGATCTCACCGATTGAAAATATGAACATATTTGGTTCCTATACAAGTACTACAGCGCTTAGAAGTTCAAATAATGTATTATTCAGCGGAGGAACTGTAGGAGCATCTACTACAAAACAATGGGAGGCTGGAATTAAATCAGACTGGCTGAATGAAAGATTAAGATTTAATGTAACTCTCTTTGATATCAAAACAGATAATTTGTCATATGAACTTCTTGATGGCGGAAATCCTACGGGAAAATACGCATTTGCGGGTAACTTAAAAAGACAAGGTGTTGAAGTTGAATTGATAGGTAAAATTCTTCCAAACCTGCAAGTGATGACAGGATGGGCCTATGTGGATGCACAGTATCAGGATAGTCCTTCATTTGTAAATGGTTCAGCGCCTATTAATACACCTAAGCATTCTGCTAATGCATGGCTGAATTATAAATTCGACACAGGGATGTTGACAGGTCTTGACATAGGAGCCGGAATCTATTTTGTTGGAGAAAGACCAGTGGATGACTATAAACAAATATATACCAATACAGAAAACGGTCATGTGAATGGAACTCAACCAGGTGAAAAGCCTTTCTTTATGCCACAATATACAACGGTAGATGCCCAGATAGGATATTCCTTCAAAAATGGACTAGGATTAAGAGGGTTCTTCAATAACATCTTTGATTCAGTAGGATATAATTCTTATTTCAGGGGAGGATATATCGATCAGATTCAGCCTAGAAACTTTGCTGTACAGGTAAACTATAAATTCTAATCAACAAAACCATTCATTATGAAAAGTATTAAAACAATATTCTTCGCATTGGCACTTGGTGCAGCGGCTGTCTCGTGCTCCGGAGACAAAAAGAAAGGAATAGATTACAACCAGTTTAAAACAGAAGTGAAACTTACTGCTGAACAGGAGAAAAACTTTAATGAAATTACTGCAAAATATCAGCAGCTTCAGGAACAGAACTTCCAGGCAGCAAAAGCTCAGGGTGGTAATATGGACCGCGTAGCTTTAGGAATTAAAAATGAAGAACTGAGAGCACAGCAGTCTATCGAAATGGCTACAGTTTTAGACGGTCCACAGATGGAGAAGTTCAATAAGTTTGTAGACGAAAATTCCAGAAAAAGACCAAGATATGACAATGCATTACTAGAAAGAATCAAGACAGAAGCACAGCTTTCCGAGGATGAGTTTAAAGTAGTAAATGCAGCTAATGATGCCTTTGAAAAAGCATTCAATGATGCACACGATGTATATCACGGAAACAACGATCTGGCCAAAGAATACTGGGAGAAATTTGATGCCCAGAGAAAAGCTGCTATTCAGAAAGCACTAAGTCCTGAACACTATACGAAATTTGAAGTAATCGTAAAAGATGTTCAGTTTAGAGGAAGAAAATAAACGACATTGATACCAGTAAGGGCTGGAAGCAGGAAGTGGGAGATGGATATGATATTGGGCTAAAAGTTCTTACTACTTTTAAGAAAACATATTCAATTTGGTGAATGTAGATTAAAGTTCAGTGGTAATCTTTTAGACTAAGATAATTCCATTAAAATCTTCATGCTTCCTTACCCGAATTTGTATTAACTTTTTTTAATTTATTCATATCAATTTTAATTTAAAACATTAAGACAGTACTACTGTCTTAATGTTTTTGCTGTTAAACAATGAGACTATTATTCAAAAGCCTTTACAGAAAAAGAAGAAAAAACGAATCGGTTACAAAATACCTGATGTGGATTACTCATCTCTGGTTGGGACTTGTATCAAGTGTCATTGTTTTTATCATGTGTCTTACCGGTTGTTTGTATGCATTCAAAAATCAGATTATTGATTTCAGCAACAGAGATAAAGTATACATAAGCCCGGGATCAGGAAAAACGATGAATCCTGATCTGATCCAGGCAGAATTATTAAAGCACAATAAAGAGCTTACCTCTTTGATGATTCCCGATAATAAAGGGAAAAGTTATGTGATTGGTTACCGTGAGAATAATCTGGATAAAAGTACCTACTATAACCAATATACAGGAGAAATTCTCGGACAGCCGGATGTTGGCTCGGGGAGATTCTTTGAAACTGTTCTGGATCTTCATAGAAACCTGATGATGGGAAATGCAGGAAGGCAGATTGTTGGAGCTTCAGTTCTTATGTTTTGTATTCTGTTGATTTCTGGATTTATTCTCTGGCTCCCGAAGAAACTGAAGTTTTTGAAACAAGGCCTCACTGTTATGTTCAAAGCAAAATTTCAAAGGGTCAATTATGATCTGCACAATACACTGGGATTTTATACTTTTCTGATGCTCTTCTTTATTGCCGTTACAGGATTGTATGTGACCTACCCATGGGTGAAGAATGCTCTTATTATAAGTCTGGGAGGATCGTCAATAGATAACATTTCAAAAGAAGAAGATAATGGAGATGATGCCTTCGGAGGACTTCTGGAAGATATGCTTCAGAAACAGGACGAAAAGAAAAATCTGAAAGATGTTACTTCTGCTTCAGTGGATCAAATTGTAAAGCTGGCAGATCACCACCTTCCTTACACTGCTGTTACTAGTATAGAACTTCCCAATAAAGAAAATCCGCGGTATGTTGTTATCAAAACCAACAGGCAAAACTTCCTTGGAATGATGTTCCCGGATGAAGTGACATTTGATAAAACCGGAGTCTTTAAAACAAAAGAATTGTTTTCAGACAAACCTTTGAACAAACAGTTTACATCTTTAGCAAAACCCTTACATACAGGAGAGATCATGGGACTGCCCAGCATTATTCTCTATTTTGTAGTTTCTCTTATCGGCTGTTCATTGCCGGTGACAGGGTTTGTGATCTGGTGGCATAGATTCAGAAAAATGAAATAGAAACACCCCCAAAGTATTTAGATACCTCATATTCTAAACCCTTTCATGATTTCAGATTAATTTTTATACATTTATTATATATAAAAAAAGAAGCTATGAGTCATAAAGGTCATCATATTTTTGAACAATTTTCAAATTGGGCTGTGAAGTTTACCGGAAGTCCCATTGCTTTTATCGGAGCTTTCCTGATCGTGGTAATATGGGCAGTTACAGGTCCTTTTTTTGACTATTCAGAAACATGGCAGCTTGTTATCAATACCGGAACTACAATTATTACTTTTTTGATGGTATTCCTTATTCAGAAAGCTCAGAATAAAGATTCAAAAGCAATACAGATCAAACTGAACGAAATTATTGCCGCCCACGAAAAAGCAAGCAACCGAATTGTAGATATTGAAGATCTTACGGAAGTAGAGCTTGACCAGCTTCATCTTTATTACGAAAGACTGGCTCAGCTTGCTAAAAAAGATGCGGATATTCATACTTCCCATTCCATTGACGCTGCACAGAGAAATCAGGATTACAAATATGAATTCTTCAAAAGAAAACATGAAGAATGGATGCAGAAGCAGGAACAAAAAAAGGAATCAAATTGATTCCCTTTTTTATTTAATTAAGCTGTTACTTCATAAAATAGCTGAAATAACTACAGCTTCCCATCAGGTTTTTCGTTGTTTCCGTATCAGAATACTGTGCTTTCAACTGAGCAAAATAAGTTCTGTATTTTTGATTTTTAAGATTGTCCATTTCCTTTTGGCGGGCATCTTCTTTCTCAGACCATTTCGGATCAGAATAATCAAAATCTTTTGGAGCCTTCGCTTCGTACTGGTAATATTTACCCTGTTCAGCACTTGCCATCTGGAATAAGATTCTTGCTTTTTCTTCCTTATTATTGGAAAACTTAAGTGCCTTTTGATAATAGTTAATTGATAGATCAAAATTATCAGGCTCAATATAAGAAGTGTCCAGGAAGTTTTTATAATAATACTTGTAAGGATTCTTTCTGTCCGTATTCCAGAAGTCATATTTACCTCCATTACTGTTGTCAATATCCATTACAAATAATTGGCGGTAATATCCTAAAATAGAGGTATTGTACAATAGGTTTCCAATAAGCTGATTGGCTTTTGCTGCTTTTTCACCCGTTCCGTTTCCGATTTTTTTAAGCTGAATCAATACATCTGCTAACTCAAGCTTGTCCATGCTGGTTTTAATGAATGGGAAATCGGTATAGTTTTCTGCTTTCATACTTTCTGTATCCGCACTTCCGAAACTTTCCCAAACATTATGTCCGAATACAAGGTTTGAAATATTTTTGAATCCGTCGTATTCAGTAGGTGTGTATTGTTTGGTAGTAATGGTTTGGCCATTCTTTTCTGTCCATTCGTAATTCTGTCTTGGGATACCGGCAAAGCTTTTTGCTTTTTCATAATAAGTTTTTGCTTTGTCAAAATCGGCAAGTCTCATTGCTCTGTCCCCATATATGTTATTGAAGAAAGCATCAATATTGCCTACGCTATCCATGTTTTTAGCAATAATCTGTTGCTCAAACTGGGTCTTATCAGGCTTTCTGTAAAACTCTTCCACGCTCTTTACAAGGGTAGAATTCGGGTTGTACTGAAGATCCGAAAGCTTATTGTTCATCAGGAAGGATTTTCCGTCTTCACCCTGAAGGAAATAACGGTTTGCCATAACATCCTTAAGGAAATCAGCAGTAGACGGCACTTCACCATAATAATCAAAATTATCTGTAGTGGCTGTGTCTTTCTCTACCTTTTTCTCAACGAAATATTCAGCATAATCTTTCATCAGATGATCTTCATACTCGGCATCAATCCTTGGTTGGGAAACAATGTCATTCAGAACTTTCATTCTTTTGATCTCTTCCAGATATTCAGGATTCGTTGTTTTTATATCTTCCAGGATTTCCGTACTTCCTTTGTAATCTTTTTTCAGGAATTTAAGATAGGCATCTGCAATCTGCCAATATTCATCCTTTGACTTTTCTTTCGTTTTGTCTGTGAATTTTTGAAGGTCATCAAGATAGTCCTTCATTTTATCATCGTACCCATAGCCGGAAGTAGTATAGAATGGAATTCTGTTTGGATTGTCCAGCAACTCATCATCGCTTTGATCTGTTTTCTTCCCATCAGCAGATTCTTTAGATTTTGAACCTCCGAACAGGTTTTTAAAAAATCTTACAATTTTTTGCCAGAAAGAAAGCTTTTCCTCCTTTACTTCAGTGGTGGTAGCGGTTTTAGTATCTTTTGCAGGAGTATTGTTATCAGCTTTTCCTCTTTGTATATACGGACTATTGGCAGCGTCTGAAGTGTAGTAATACGTAGGCAGATAGCTTCTTTCCAGTTCATTAATACTTCTTGCAGCCATTACTTTCAGAATTTCAGAATCAGGATTGATTTCGTACATCTTTTCCATAGTTGGAATCGGATTGTTGAAGTCTTCATACCCTAAAAGGAAATAAGCCATATTCTTTTCTTCGTTCGTATTGGCTCTCTTCATGATGTTGCTGAAAGATGCCGTATCGGAAAGCTTCATAGAAACAAATGCAGACTCTTTACGGTCTTTGCTGTTCATGAATACCTGAAAGAAATTCCAGTTGGCATCACTGTTCATTTCCAATCCTCTCTGTGCTCCGGCTAATTGGTCCAGAGACATGAAGTAAACAGCTCCTTTCAATTTGATCGGAGCAACATAAGTTTTGAACGCCTGCACTGCAGAATCATAGTTTCTTGTATAATGATTCAGACGTACAAGTTGATAACCGTAACGTTGCTTGATCTCAGGGTTTTTTGCCGCATTGTACAAAGACGTTAAAGCAGCAATTGTTTTGTTATAATCAAGAGCCGTTGCATTTTTCCTATTTGCATCTCTGTCGTAATAAAATGAATTTTCATTTTCAACATAATTAATGCTCATATAAGGTTCCAGATACTTGGCTTCAATCAGATAATCAAGACCTTCCTTATATTTTTGGTAGAATCCAGTCCCTAGTTTTTGTAGAATAGGGTTTGTCGGACTTCCATTCTTTAAGGCATTCAGGTCGTTCATACTCATCTTATACACCAGATTCTGAGTCTCGGTATAACTAAGCTGATTGTTGAAGAATTTTTTCCAGGTTTCAATATTGTCATCAGGAATCAATGCAGGATTGTATCCTCCATAAAATCTGCTCGAATAATTGTGCAAAAAAGGAAGATAAGCCTTATCCTTGATGATGGTTTGCGTAAAAAGGTTGAAATAATCATAATCAGGATCTGACCATGCACAGGCGTCAGATTTTGTATAGAAAAGTGATACAACCGCAAGTGAAAGAATATACTTTTTCATAGGGTTCGTAGTGTTTTTTTAATTTTTGTGTAATAGTTTATGGTTTGGTCTTGACAGGTATGTCTCTATCTCTGGGAGATTAAAATTTCCGATCTAACACAAATTTACTATCTAATTGATAATAAATAATATTAAAATGCGGGATTTTTTTCTCTAAAAATGCGATTACCTCTTTAAGCTGTTCTTCAGAAATTTCTTCTGCCTTTATTTTGAAGCCTTTGTTTAAATAACTTCCAAAATAGAATCCATCTTTCAACACCTGAATTTCATGTTCGGATATCTTTTTGAAATTTGGGTTTTCAAGATCTCTTTTAGATAAGGCATTGATTAGTTTATGTTTGCCCAAATGATTGGTGACAATTCCCCAGGAATAAATAGGAAGCGCTACTTCGATTTTTTTGATAGGGTAGTCTTCCATTTTTGAAAGATAGCTTTTTAGAATGTTGATATCCAGAATGGAATTCTTGTCAGAATTTTCCAGTGGTGATGAAGTGGAGTAGCACATCAGGTACACTTTTTCAACAGGAGGAATTCCGGTCTGCTTCTTATCTTTTACCTGATGAAGACGAAGGGTGCAGGTCACTTCTTTTCCGGAGATCTTTTTGAGCTCTTTCAGAAATTTAAAATAATCATTTCGTGTTCCCGCTGTCCAGTCACAGTCGATCTGAATTTCATTATTGGTTTTCAGATGATACTCTTCCGCCTTTTTCTGAATTAAAAGATGAACACTTTCCGCAAGGAATTTGATCTCTTCTGCAGAAATGCCCAACAAAGTCTGATTGGTAATAAAAACAGTGGGAACAATCTGTTTATTGGTCTGAAAACTTTTGTCTTTTGTAATAACAGCTACCGGCTGAAATTTTCCGTTCACTTTGTCTACATCAAAAAATCTCGTGTACAGGTAAGGAACGGTTGCCTGATCTAATGCTTTCTTTTCTTCGTGATCCAGCTTCAGATTGGTTTTCCAGTAATAGAATGTGTATGGATGATCTTCTTTCTTATTGCATGATACTACAAGAAAGAGAAGAAATACGAATAAAATTTTAAAATGTCTCATTGATACAAATCACTCTTGAAGCCACAATTCATTATAGCTATATGTTTTTCAAAAATAAAGATATTTAAGCAAAATATAAACCGTAAAATCCCGGTGATTAATTTGGCGGGATCGCTTTTCACAACAAGAAAGCCGCCCCGATGGAGCGACTCTCTCTATATACTGTTTTACTACTTGTAAAGTTCACTTTCGCACTTACAGTTTTCCTTATCAATGCTCTCTCTGGAAGAGCAGCATCCATCAAGATGTAGAATATTTCCCCTTTCATCGGTAAGGTAAATCTTGTCTTTGTCGAATTTCACCAGAAATGTCTCCTCATATTCTTTGAAAGCTACTTTCATGACTTTATTAGGAGCATATTTTCCGGCATTGATTTCCTCTGTTGTTTCTTTTCCGTCTGCCTGATTCACCTGAACGTATCCAAAATGAACATCACCATTCGATTTTATATCCAGATAATAGTGGGGAGTACCGGTGCCGCTATATCCTTTCATGATATCAAAACTTCTGTGTCCGGTAAAAGGAACCTTTGCCTGCTGTGCCAACGTAAAAATACTGATAAACAGGATCATTAAACTGAAAATCTTTTTCATTACTCTTTTTTCCAAAATTAAAGATATTTAAACAAAATATTCTCCGTAAAAACCCGGTTATTGATGGGATTTTTACCCTATTTTAAATTCACATAATCCTTCTTCTTTTAGGAAGAGCATGTAACAAAAAACCACCCCAAAAGGAGTGGCTTTTCTATAATTTAGTTTCATTCAGATTAAAAAACGGTTGCTGCAAGCTGAATTCTGGCGTATTTATTAGACGGATTCCACATCGCCATCATAGTTACAGGAAGGCTGTAGTGATCTGTGATCTTAACCACTTTTCCTGCTTTTACCCCTACATTTACAATGTCGAAGCTGTTTTTGCCATTACCATACAAAAAGGTTTTGTCGTTGAGAGCAAATCCGGCCCCTACAAAAGCATCCAGGTTTACTTTCTGTCCACTGATGACAGGATAGCTTGCCTGAACATACGTAGAATATCTATTTTTCTTATAACTTCCGTCAGCTTCCAGAATGACTTCTCCTGCATTGGCTCCTCCATACAACATAATGTCTGCTTCAATATTAATTGGGAATGAAGGTCCGAAAGTATAATTTGTTCTTAAATCAATAATATGAGCTGTTCTTCTCTGTGAATAGCTGAAGATATCATCAGCGGCTACTGCAGTATTGATATTTCTGGAGTTATAAAGATCCCATAATCCAATATAAAAACGTCCGTCAGAATACTGAACATAATAATTGATTTCCTTATAATGAGTATTGTCTTTATCATCCGCTAATGCAGAAGCTCCCCAGATTCCCACTTTCCATTTCTTTTCCGCATCCAAAGCGTAGGAAAGATTTCCCATCACAACAGGCTTGTCTGTAATAATAAGCCCTCTCCATAAGTGATTGTTCTGAATGTTGGCTGTAAAATCAAGCCTGCCTTCTTTGGTTTCCTTGGTTTCACCAGTTTCCTGTGAAAATAACCTTCCTGTGCCCAAGGCAAGAAGAAAGATTCCCTTTAAGATTTTTTTCATCATTTGTTTTATTTTAAAAATCCATATATAACTGCTGCGATTATAGCCCCTGTAATTGGGCCTATAACAGGAATCCAGGCATATCCCCAATCACTGCTTCCTTTTACAGGTAAGATGGCATGCATGATTCTTGGGGCAAGGTCTCTTGCGGGGTTAATTGCATATCCTGTTGTTCCTCCTAGCGATAAGCCAATTGCCCACACCACAAACGTAACAGGAATAGCCCCGATAGTACCTAATCCTACTTTAGCGGTTGGATCTGCCTGTAAAGAAATACTGGGCTCTGCAAAATAGAAAACACAGAATACCAATACAAATGTTCCGATAATTTCACTAATCAGGTTAGAGGATGTCTTTCTGATAGCCGGACCAGTACTGAAGCAGGCCAGTTTAGCTCCTTCATCTTCCGTGATGGCAAAATGATCTTTATGGAACAGCCACACCAAAAATGCACCCAACATTCCTCCAATCATTTGAGCTGCGATATAAGACGGAACGAGATCCCAGGAAAATTTTCCTGCAATGGCCAGTCCAATGGTTACAGCTGGATTCAGATGGGCACCACTTATTGGCCCTGCAACGGTTACTCCCACAAAAACGGCCAATGCCCATGCGGTAGTAATAACGATCCACCCGGAATTATTTCCTTTCGTATCTTTTAAGACAACATTGGCTACAACACCGTTGCCTAACAATATTAGAAGCATCGTCCCGATAACTTCTGCGATAAATGGGGTCATATAAGTTTTTTTATGAGTGAGTTAATCTTCTATCCAGCTTTGAGCGCTTTTTACAGCTTTCTTCCAGAAGTGGGTCATTTTATCCACTTGTTCTCTGTCCAATTGAGGGTGGAAATCTTTGTCCACAATCCACTGTTCCTGAATTTCGTCTACATTTTTCCAGTATCCCACTGCAAGTCCTGCCAGATAGGCTGCACCAAGAGCTGTAGTTTCCAGTGTTTTGGGTCTTGTAATTTTAAATCCGAAAAGGTCAGACTGTATCTGCATCAAAAGATCGCTGGCAGATGCACCGCCATCTACTCTTAATTCAAGACTGGCTGTTCCAGAATCGGCTTCCATAGCTTTCACAATATCATACACCTGAAATGCAATTCCTTCCAGTGTGGCTCTTGCAATATGTGCATCAGTGGTACCTCTGGTAATTCCTACAATTGTTCCACGGGCATACTGATCCCAATAAGGAGCACCAAGACCCGTCAATGCAGGAACGAAATACACACCGCCATTATCTTCTACAGAAGCTGCCAATTCATTTACCTGTTCAGATGAATGAATAAGCTTAAGCCCATCTCTTAACCATTGAATGGCTGCGCCTCCTACAAATACACTTCCTTCAAGCGCATAGTTCACTTCTCCATTGATTTTCCAGGCTACAGTTGTAAGAAGATTGTTTTTGGAAGAAACAGCTTCTGTTCCTGTATTCATTAATAAGAAACATCCTGTCCCATAAGTATTTTTTACCATTCCCGGAGTGGTGCACATCTGACCAAATAATGCAGCCTGCTGGTCTCCTGCAATTCCTGCGATCGGAATTTTGGTAGAGAACAGAGTAGTGGCAGTTTCACCATATATCTCACTGCTTTGTTTTACTTCCGGAAGAATAGCTTTTGGAATGTCAAATAATTCTAATAAATCATTATCCCATTCTAAAGTATGAATATTCAGAAGCATTGTTCTGCTGGCATTGGAAACATCCGTGATAAACATTTTTCCGCGGGTAAGTTTCCACACAAGCCATGTGTCAACCGTTCCGAAACATAATTTCCCTTCTTCTGCTTTTTGTCTTGCTCCTTCCGTATTATCGAGAATCCATTTTAGCTTGGTTGCTGAGAAGTAAGCATCCAGAACAAGTCCTGTTTTTTCTTTGATTGTTTCTGTGTGCCCTTGTTCTTTCAGTTCGTCGCAGTATTTTGAAGTTCTGCGGTCCTGCCATACAATTGCGTTGTAAATAGGTTCACCGGTTTCTTTGTCCCAAACGATGGTAGTTTCACGCTGGTTCGTAATACCAATAGCGGCAACTTCCAGTCCGGAAATACCTGCTTTCGCGATAACTTCTGCAGCTACGGAGATCTGTGAAGACCATATTTCATTAGGATCATGTTCTACCCATCCCGGAGTAGGGAAGATCTGTCTGAAATCTTTCTGAGATACATATTTTATTTCTCCACTATGATTGAAGAGAATCGCTCTGGAGGAAGTCGTCCCCTGGTCTAGAGCGAGGATAAGTTTTTCATTCATGTATATAGTGCTAATTTAGGTTGATAACTTTAGGTGAATAAGGAGTTAATAAATACCCTCTTGCTAATTCAATGAATTCATTTTCCTGCTGCTGAGCCCATTCTTCAGAATATCCTTTTTCCTCAGCAATGATTCTTGCTACGTTATGTGCGCTGTCTATAGCGGCTCTTGCATCAAGAAAAAGTAAACGTACCCTTCTTGCCAGGATATCCTCAATAGTTTCCGCCATTTCCGTTCTTACAGCCCAAACTATTTCTGCTACAGTAAAAGGATGCTCCGGATGAATTTTTTGGGCATAACGAGGGTTGCTCTCCTGCAGTGCCTTGATAGAAGGGATATCAGATCCGTAAACGTACAGGTGATTCGTTCTGTCTACCTGTTCTGGTTTTACATTTCCATGGATGGAAAGATGTTCGGTCTTAGATGGGCTATTTCCCAACCTGTGAACTTTCATTGCTTCATCTACGGTATCTTCCGCCATTTTACGGTAGGTGGTCCATTTTCCTCCGATAATAGAAACCAATCCTGTTTCTGATGTAATCACTTTATGGCTTCTGGAAACTTCTTTTGTACTTTTGCTTCCGTCTTTAGGAGCGGCAAGAGGACGAAGCCCGGCGAAAACAGATTTTACGTCTTCACGGGTTGGTTTTTTAGCTAAATATTGTCTGGCAGTATTTAAAACAAAGTTGATTTCTTCTTCCAAAGCACGAGGTTCGAAACTTTCGTCCTTTAAAAGAGTATCTGTAGTTCCTACTAATGCTCTGTCATGCCATGGAACAACAAATAAAACTCTGCCATCTGAAGTTTTTGGAATCATGATCGCATCATCACTTTTCAGGAAAGATTTATCTAATACAAGGTGAATTCCCTGGCTTGGTACTACAAGTTTACCATGCTTAGGATTGTTCATATTAAGAATGTCATTCGTAAAGACACCGGTTGCATTGATGACTACTTTACCATGAATCTGATATTGCTGTTTAGAAAACTGATCTTCTGCCACAACCCCGATTACTTTATCGGAAGCATCTTTTAAAAGATTGATGACTTTTACATAATTGACTGCACTTCCACCTTTTTCAATGATAGTCTGGGTAAGATTAATCGCAAGTCTGGCATCGTCAAATTGTCCGTCCTGGTAAACAACACCACTCATCAGGTGATTTTGTTCAATAGTAGGAAGCTTTTCAACAGTTTTTGATTTGCTGATGTATTTTGTTTTTCCCAAACTTAATTTTCCGGCAAGGAAATCATAAACGGAGAGTCCTATTTTATAGTAGATTCCTCCCCACCATGTATAGTTCGGAATAATGAAAGACTGATTTTTCACGATATGTGCTGCATTTTTTGCCAGAAGTCCTCTTTCTTTCAATGCTTCTTTTACCAATCCGACATCTCCCTGGGCAAGATATCTAACTCCGCCGTGTACCAATTTGGTGCTTCTGCTGGATGTTGCTTTTGCAAAATCATGAGATTCAATCAATAAAGTTTTGAATCCTCTGCTTACTGCGTCTAATGCTGAACCTAAACCACTGGCTCCTCCTCCTATGACAATAAAGTCCCATTCTTTTACATTGGTTAACTTACTGAGTTCTTCGTTTCGTTTCATAAATGTTTCGTTTATGTTTCGTTTTCAAATATATAAATTAAAAATGAAAGCAAAAAGAAAATAAATGAAATTTTAAGAAGTGAAAAAAAAACGGTATTTTTGATGAAACGAATAAAATGGAAAAGCTAATACCAAGACAGGATGAAATATTGAAAGAGCTTGATGAAAAAGGACATGTTCTCGTTCAGGATCTGTGTGAAAAACTCAATGTTTCCTCGGTTACGATCCGAAAGGATTTGAACTATCTTGAAAGTCTGGGGCTTCTTTTCAGAAATCATGGAGGGGCAAGTAAGCAGGTAAGATATGCTTATGAAAAAAATGTAGTGGAGAAAGAAAGTATCAATGTGGACGCAAAGCAGGCGATTGCCAGAGCTGCTCTACCATTGATTCAAGAGAATGACTGTATTATATTGGCGTCTGGAACGACGATGCATTATCTGGCCAGGATGTTAATGAGCTTTGGTTCACTTACGGTATTGACATCTTCACTCAGGGTAGCAATCGAACTTTGTAATAATCCTAATATTAATGTGATCCAGTTAGGTGGTGAGGTGAGAAAAAGTTCTACTTCTATCGTTGGATCTATTTCAGAAGCAATTCTTAAGCAGTTTTCCTGTAATAAACTTTTTCTTGGGGTAGATGGAATTGATCTGGAGTTTGGGATCAGTACTTCTAATGCTGCAGAAGCGCATCTAAATCAGGTGATGATTGAATGTGCAGATAAAACAGTAGTTCTTGCAGATTCTTCCAAATTGAACAAGAAAGGTTTCGGTAAAATAGCTTCGTTGGATGAAGTGGATTATTTGATTACCGATGAAGGTATCGGTAAAGAAGATAGGTCTGCATTGGAGGAAAGAGGAGTTACAGTTATTGTAAAATAGGCTGTATTTAACCTATTCAATTATTTAAAATTAAAACAGAGACAGTCTGATTTCAGAAAGTCTCTATTTTAAATTAAAAATGAGGTAATTTATACCTTCCAGAAAAATCTTTCTTTGCTTTTTCTTTCCGCTCCAAGCTGTGAGTAGAACTTAATGGCTCTTGTATTAAAGTTTGGGGTTTGCCATTGAATTACCGAGCAGCCTTCTTCTTTTGAAAAAACTCTTATTAATTCCATTATTTGCTTTCCCGTTCCTTTTCCTCTTGCGCTATCCTTGAGGAATAAGCAATCAACATAAATATAATAACCGACATCCCAAGTTGAAAACTGTTTGAAAAAAGTTGCATATCCTATTATTTCAGTATCGGATTCAGCAATGAGACATTTTATATTTGAATCCGGATTGAGAATATGCTTAGAGAGTAATTCTTTCTTGTTTTCTTCTTTAAAGGAACTCCTTTCGTACTGGGCATGAGCTTTACATAGTTCAATAATTGAGGTAAGGTCTTTTTCCTCAGCAAATCTTATTTTCATATTGCTTATTAGTGATTTAACATGCACATACAAATGTAGATCCTTGGGTGGGATTTGTTCCTTCCGTGGCATAGCCGTCAAACTTCCACCATTCAATTCCTCCCATTAATTCAATGACCTTAAATCCTAATTGAGTCATTTTTAAAGCTCCTTTTGTAGAGGCATTACAGCCGATACCGTCACAATAGCAAACGTATATTTTCGATTTGTCAAGATGTTGGGTTTTCTCTTCTGTCATTTCCCGATGAGGAAGGTTAATTGCGGATGGAATATGTTCTTTGTTGTAGCCGATTGGTTTTCGGGTATCAACTGCTATATAATCTGTACTATTTTGAAACACATCATATAAATCTGAAGGGTCCATTTCATACGATAATTTTTTTTGATAGAATTCAATTTGTTCTTGCATAATTTTAGAATGTTTATAATGCAAAGCTATGCTCGGGCATCTTTTTTTTTCAAGATTTAAATTGAATGCTCTGCAGTTGTAAATGAAATATTTTCAGACATTATTTTTTTGTTATATTGTTAACTTTGCATGATGGAAATCAAGTTTTTAAAACTTATTAAAACAATTGCGGAAGAAGGAAGTATTGCTAGTTCTTCTGAAAAACTATTTTTGACACAATCTGCCTTAAGTCATCAGCTTAAGGATCTTGAAATTCAGCTTGGTTTTAAAGTATTCTACAGAACACGGAACAAATGGGAGTTAACTGAAGAGGGGAATGTGCTCTATAAAACTGCGTGTACGGTAATGGATAGTATTGGGAGCGGTCTGAATGCAATTCAGCAAATAAGGTCAGGAGCGGCAGGTACAATAAAAATCAGCACAGAATGCTACTCATTCTATCAAGGGTTGCCGCTATTTATTCAGAAAATGAAAGTACTGTATCCTGGAATTGATGTAGATCTGGTGTTGGAAGCAACCCATAAGCCGGTTGTAAAAGTTATATCGAATGAAATAGATATTGCTGTTGTTACCTCAAAGCCTTCTGGTAATAAAGAATTGGTAAGTGTTGAAATTTTTGAAGATGAAATTTTTGCCGTCATGCATCAGGAAAATATTTTGAATGATTCGGAATACTTGATTGCTGATGATTTCCTGCAAACCCATCTAATTATTCATTCTTTTCCTTTAAAAACAGTTTCTGTTTACGAAGAATTTCTAAATCCGAACGGGATATTGCCACTGAAGATTTCTGCAGTTCCCTTAACGGAAGTCACTTTGGAAATGGTACAGGCTAACATAGGGATTACCTGTATGCCGAAATGGGCATTGAAGTCTTTCAAATTATCTGATGAACTGAAGTTTAAAAAAATCGGAAGTAACGGTTTGAAAAGAAAACACTATCTGATCGTAAGGAAATCTGACATTGGAAAAAAGTATGTTAATGACTTTCTTTTGAACTTCAAAGAGTATTTTCAAAATTTCGGATAGTTTTTTGTCTGAGATCGCTAAATGATTAAAAATCAAAATATTTTACTCAAAATATTTGTCAGTTATAAAATAATTCATAAATTTGCACACTCATTTTAGGAGCGTAGTATGCCTATATCAAAAGTAGAAATTACTTCAGACTTCCGAAAAATGGTGATAAATAAAGGATAAATTTTATTATAATATAAACAATGTCAGGTATTATTGGTAAAAAAATCGGTATGACGTCTTTGTTTAACGAAGAAGGAAAAAACATTCCTTGTACAGTTATTCAAGCTGGTCCATGCTCGATTTTACAGGTCAGAACCTTAGAAAAAGACGGTTATACAGCTGTTCAATTAGGTTTCGATGACAAGAGTGAGAAGAACGTTGGTAAAGCGTTAGCTGGTCATTTTAAAAAGGCTGGTTCTGCTCCTAAAGCTAAATTAGTAGAATTCCATGATGGATTTACTGAAGCAAAAGTAGGAGAGGTAGTAAGTGTTGATCTATTCATCGAAGGTGAATATGTAGATGTAACAGGAACTTCAAAAGGTAAAGGCTTCCAGGGTGTTGTTAAAAGACACGGATTTGGAGGTGTAATGCAGGCAACTCATGGTCAGCACAACAGACTTAGAGCTCCAGGTTCTATCGGTGCTGGTTCAGACCCTTCAAGAGTATTCAAAGGGATGAGAATGGCTGGAAGAATGGGAGGTGAGCAGGTAACTGTTCAAAACCTTCAAGTGTTAAAAGTTGATCAAGAACAAAATCTTTTAGTAGTAAAAGGTGCTGTTCCGGGAGCTAAAAATTCTTATGTAATTATCAGAAAATGGAACTAGTAGTATTAAATACATCAGGAAAAGAGACCGGAAGAAAAGTAACTCTAGACGAAACAGTATTCGGAATTGAGCCAAATCAGCACGCGGTTTACTTAGAAGTTAAACAGTATCTTGCTGCACAAAGACAGGGTACTCATAAAGCGAAAGAAAGAAGCGAAATTACTGCTTCTACTAAGAAGCTTAAGAAGCAAAAAGGATCTGGATCTGCTAGATACGGGGATATCAAATCTCCAACTTTCAGAGGTGGAGGTAGAGTATTCGGACCAAAACCAAGAGACTACAGATTCAAATTGAACAAAGCTCTTAAGAGATTAGCTAAAAAATCTGTTTTATCTCAGAAAATGAGAGACAACAGCATTAAAGTTTTAGAAGATGTGAGCTTTGCTGCTCCTAAGACTAAAGATTTCATCAATGTATTAAATGCATTGGAACTTAACGGTAAAAAATCTTTATTCGTTCTTCCTGAAGCTAACAAGAATGTGTATTTATCTTCAAGAAACTTGCCTAAAACTAAAGTAATGAACTTCAACGAGATCAGTTCTTACGATTTAGTAAATGCAGGTGAGATTATTTTCTTCGAAGGTGCAGTTGAAAAATTCCAGGAAAATTTAAAGAAATAAGTCATGTCTATTATTATTAAACCAGTTATTTCAGAAAAGGCTAATTACCTTACAGATTTAAGAGGTTCTTATTCTTTCTTAGTTGATCCTAAGGCGAATAAAATCCAGATTAAAAAAGCTGTTGAAGCAGCTTACGGTGTAAAAGTAGCAGACGTTAACACAATGATTTATGCTCCGAAGGTTTCTTCAAAGTACACTAAAAAAGGTCTTCAAGTAGGAAAGACAAACAAATTGAAAAAAGCGGTAATCAAACTTGCTGAAGGTGAGGTTATCGATATTTTTGCTGTAAATTAATTATTAATTATAAATAATAGTAATGTCTGTTAGAAAATTAAAACCTATCACCCCGGGACAGAGATTCAGAATTGTAAACAATTTTGAGGAAATTACTACCAACAAACCAGAGAAGTCTCTAACAGTTGGTATTAAAAAGTCAGGTGGACGTAACCAAACAGGTAAAATGACCATGCGTTACACCGGAGGTGGACACAAAAAGAAATACAGAATTATTGACTTCAAAAGAAACAAAGCAAACGTTGAAGCAACTGTAAAATCTGTAGAATACGATCCAAACAGAACTGCATTTATCGCTTTATTAGAGTACGCAGACGGAGAGAAGAGATATATCATCGCTCCAAACGGTATCAAAGTTGATCAGAAAGTAATTTCTGGAGAAAGCGTAGAGCCAAATGTAGGAAACGCAATGAAGTTGAAAAACATTCCTTTAGGTACTGTTATTTCTTGTGTTGAAATGAAGCCTGGTCAAGGTGCTATTTTAGCAAGAAGTGCTGGTTCTTCAGCTCAATTGACTTCAAGAGACGGAAAATATGCAATCATCAAATTGCCTTCAGGAGAATCAAGAATGATCCTTACTGAATGTTATGCAATGATTGGATCTGTTTCTAACTCTGACCACCAGTTAACTGTATCAGGTAAGGCTGGTAGAAGCAGATGGTTAGGTAGAAGACCAAGAACTAGAGCAGTTGTAATGAACCCGGTTGATCACCCAATGGGAGGTGGTGAAGGACGTTCTTCTGGAGGTCACCCAAGATCTAGAAACGGTATGCCGTCTAAAGGTTACAAAACTAGAAAGAAAAACAAAGTGTCTAACCGTTACATCGTATCTAAAAGAAAATAATTATGGCAAGATCACTTAAAAAAGGACCGTTCATTCATCATACTTTAGATAAGAAGGTTCAGGCAAATATAGAAGCTAACAAGAAAACTGTTATCAAAACTTGGTCTAGAGCATCAATGATCTCTCCAGACTTCGTAGGACAAACTATTGCAGTACACAACGGGAAATCTTTTATCCCAGTTTATGTTACAGAAAACATGGTTGGTCACAAGCTAGGCGAATTTTCTCCAACAAGATCTTTCAGAGGTCATGGTGGTAACAAAAACAAAGGAAGCAGATAATCATGGGATCAAGAAAAAGAGAAAGTGCATTAGCACGTAAATTGACAAACCAAGACGTAGTAAAAGCAATACACAATGATTGCCCGTCTTCTCCAAGAAAAATGAGATTAGTAGCTGATATCATTAGAGGAGAGCAGGTAGACAAAGCTTTATACATTCTAAAATATTCTAAAAAAGACGCATCTAACAAGTTAGAAAAAGTATTGCTTTCAGCAATGGCTAACTGGCAGACTAAAAACGAAGGTGCTGATATTGAAGAAGCAAATCTTATCGTTAAAGAAATTTTTGTAGACAGTGCTAGACAATTGAAGAGACTAAGACCAGCTCCACAAGGTAGAGGGTACAGAATCAGAAAAAGATCAAACCACATTACATTAATCTTAGGTAAAAAAGAAAATTAATCAAGGTATGGGACAGAAGACAAATCCAATTGGTAATAGATTAGGTATCATCAGAGGATGGGATTCTAACTGGTTTGGTGGAAACGATTATGGAGACAGAATCGCTGAAGACTACAAAATCAGAAGATACCTTGAGGCTAGATTATCTAAAGGTGGTATTTCAAAAATTTATATCGAAAGAACACTTAAATTAGTAACAGTTACAATCACTACTGCTAGACCGGGACTTATCATCGGTAAAGGAGGTCAGGAAGTTGATAAATTGAAAGAAGAATTGAAGAAACTTACAGGTAAGGATATTCAAATCAACATTTTCGAAATCAAAAGACCTGAATTAGATGCTGTATTAGTTGCTGATAGTATTTCTAAGCAAATTGAAAACAGAATTTCTTACAGAAGAGCTGTTAAAATGGCAATGGCAAGTACTATGAGAATGGGTGCTGAAGGTATCAAAGTTCAAATCTCTGGTAGATTGAACGGAGCTGAAATGGCAAGATCAGAATCTTTCAAAGAAGGAAGAATTCCATTGTCAACTTTCAGAGCTGATATTGATTACCACTGGGCAGAAGCTCACACTACTTACGGTAGACTAGGTGTAAAAGTTTGGATCATGAAAGGTGAAGTTTACGGTAAAAGAGAACTTTCTCCACTAGTGGGACAACAGAAAAAAGGAGGTCAGTCAGACAGAGGAAACAGAGGAGGAGACAGAGACAACAGAAGACCTAGAAAAAACAACAACAATAACAATAATAATTAAAATTTTAGATTAGAAATTTTGAATTTTAAATTACCGTTACTTTTTTAAAATTAAAAAAAATCTAAAATCTAAAATCTAAAATCTAAAATTTAGAAATTATGTTACAACCAAAAAGAACCAAATTCCGTAGAGTTCACAAGATGAAGATGAAGGGGAATGCCCAAAGAGGTAGTCAACTTGCTTACGGAACTTTTGGGATCAAAGCAACGGAAGGAGCTTGGATCACTGCAAGACAGATTGAAGCAGCTCGTATCGCTGCGACAAGATATATGAAGAGAGAAGGTCAACTATGGATCAAAATCTTCCCAGATAAGCCAATTACTAAGAAACCAGCGGAAGTACGTATGGGTAAAGGTAAGGGTGCTGTTGAATATTGGGTAGCTGTAGTAAAACCAGGTAAAATTATGTTCGAAATCGGAGGTGTACCTTACGATATCGCTAAGGAAGCTTTAAGACTTGCTGCGCAAAAATTACCAGTAGTTACTAAATTCATCGTTGCTAACGATTTTGTTAAACCTCTATAATCTTTGAATACAATGAAAAATGCTGATATTAAAAATTTAAGCGCGGGTGATATTCAAGCTCAATTAACTGAAGCAAAAGCTCAATATTCTAAATTGAAATTAGCTCATGCAATCAGCCCAATTGAAAACCCGATTCAAATCAGAGATTTGAGAAAAACAATCGCAAGACTAAACACTGAGTTAACTAACAAACAATAATTTCATTTTACAATGGATAGAAATTTAAGAAAAGAAAGAATCGGAGTGGTTTCCAGCAATAAAATGGAAAAAACTATTGTTGTTAGTGAAACTACAAGAGTAAAGCACCCGATGTACGGTAAATTCGTTTTGAAAACGAAAAAGTATACTGCACACGACGAGAACAACGAATGCACAGAAGGTGATACAGTTTTGATCCAAGAAACTAGACCTTTGAGCAAGAGCAAGAGATGGAGATTAGTAAGAATCATTGAAAAAGCTAAGTAATAATGTTACAAACAGAATCAAGATTAAAAGTTGCTGATAACACAGGTGCTAAAGAAGTACTAGTTATTAGAGTTCTGGGAGGAACCAGAAGAAGATATGCTTCAGTTGGTGATAAAATCGTTGTTACTATCAAGGATTCTACACCATCAGGAAACGCTAAAAAAGGTCAGGTATCTAAAGCTGTAGTAGTAAGAACTAAAAAAGCAGTAAGAAGAAAAGATGGTTCATACATCAAATTCGACGACAATGCTTGTGTATTACTAAACGCAGCGGGAGAAATGAGAGGAACGCGTGTTTTCGGACCCGTTGCTCGTGAGTTGAGAGACAAAGAATATATGAAAATCATTTCATTAGCTCCTGAAGTACTTTAATTTTAAAAATTTTTAAAAGAAATGTCAAAGTTAAAAATAAAAAGAGGAGATAACGTAATCATTACTACTGGTAAGAAAGATATCAAAGGTAAGACTGGTGAAGTTATTGAAGTGATCAAGAAAGAAGGAAAAGACCCTAGAGTAATCGTTGCAGGACTTAACATCGTTAAAAAACACGTTAAGCCTTCAGCTTCAAATCCTCAAGGAGGAATTACTGAAAAGGAAGCTTCTATTCATATCTCAAACGTAGCTTTAGTTGGTAAAGACGGAAAAGCTATCAAAATCGGTTACAAAATCGAAGGAGATAAGAAAGTGAGAGTTAACAAAAAAACGGGTGAAACTTTATAATTTGAATTAACATGGAATTTATAGCAAGACCCAAAAAAATATACAAAGAGCAAATTGTTCCTGCAATGATGGAAGAATTTGGGTACAAGTCAATCATGCAAGTACCTAGATTGGAGAAAATTGTTGTATCACAAGGTTTAGGAGACGCTACTGCAGATAAGAAAATTATCGATTATGCTGTAGAAGAACTTACAAACATCACAGGTCAGAAAGCAGTAGGTACGATCTCTAAGAAAGATGAAGCTGCATTCAAACTAAGAAAAGGAATGCCTGTAGGAGCAAAAGTAACATTGAGAGCTCAGAGAATGTATGAGTTCTTAGACAGACTTACTTCTTCTGCTTTACCACGTATCAGAGATTTCTCTGGTATCAAAGCAGATGGTTTCGATGGTAGAGGTAACTACAACTTAGGTATTACTGAGCAAATTATCTTCCCTGAGATCGTGATTGACAAAGTGAAAAAAATCCAAGGGATGGACATCACTTTCGTTACTACTGCGAAAACAGATAAAGAAGCTAAAGCATTATTAACTCACTTCGGTTTACCATTTAAAAAGAACTAAGAAATGGCTAAAGAATCAATGAAAGCGCGTGAGCGCAAAAGAGAAGCACTAGTTGCTAAATACGCTGCTAAAAGACAAGCTCTTAAAGAAGCTGGTGATTACGAAGGACTTCAAAAATTGCCTAAAAATGCTTCTCCTGTAAGATTACACAACAGATGTAAACTAACAGGTAGACCAAGAGGATACATGAGAACGTTCGGTATTTCCAGAGTAACTTTCAGAGAAATGGCAAACAACGGTCTTATCCCAGGTGTAAGAAAAGCTAGTTGGTAATAATTACTAATTAAAAATCGGGACAATTAAGTTGTCGAGATACTAAAGAACAATAATATCAGACTGAAGTTTTCTGAAGTCTGATATTTTTCTCTTCAAGTCTTTTCAATACTGATTGTTCTTTAACCAATAATTTATAAAAGAAAAATGGTAACAGATCCAATTTCAGATTTCCTAACAAGAGTAAGGAACGCACAAAGCGCAGGCCACAAAGTGGTGGAAATTCCTGCATCGAAAATCAAAAAGGAGATTACTAAGATCCTATTTGATCAAGGGTATATCTTAAACTTCAAGTTTGAAGATAACGCTGTTCAAGGAGTGATCAAAATCGCTTTAAAGTACGATAAGCAAACTAACAAACCTGCTATTAAGTCTATTCAAAGAGCTTCTAGACCAGGTTTGAGACAGTACAAAGGTTCTACTGAACTTCCAAGAGTACTAAACGGTTTGGGTATTTCTATCATCTCTACTTCTAAAGGAGTAATGACTGACAAGAAAGCTAGAGAAGAGAAAGTAGGCGGTGAAGTAATCTGCTATGTTTATTAATTTTTAATCAGAGGAAAATGTCAAGAATTGGTAAAGCAATTATAACAATTCCAGCTGGAGTTACAATCACTGAAAACAACGGTGTAGTAACTGTAAAAGGAGCGAAAGGAGAACTTTCTCAGGAGCTTACGGCAGGAATTACTATAGAACAAAAAGATGGTGAACTGAATGTAAACAGACCATCTGATTCTAAACAACACAAAGCGCTTCACGGTTTATACAGAGCGTTAATCAACAACATGATTGTTGGTGTAAATACAGGTTTCGAAAAGAAACTAGAACTAGTAGGGGTAGGATACAGAGCTTCACACGCAGGTCAAAAACTTGAGTTAGCTTTAGGATTCTCTCACGGTATCGTATTAGAACTTCCAGGTGAAGTAAAAGTTGATACATTGACTGAAAAAGGTAAAAACCCAATTATTACTTTAACGTCTCACGACAACCAACTTCTAGGAATGGTAGCTGCAAAGATCCGTTCTTTCAGAAAGCCTGAGCCATACAAAGGAAAAGGTGTAAGATTCGTAGGAGAAATTGTTAGACGTAAAGCTGGTAAATCTGCTTAATAAATTATAAGTATTATGGCATTAAGTAAATTAGAAAAAAGAATAAGAATCAAAAGAAGAGTAAGAGGGAAAATCTCTGGATCTTCTGAATTGCCAAGATTATCTGTATACAAAAGTAATAAGGAAATTTACGCTCAGTTAATCGACGATAAAAATGGTAAAACTTTAGCATCAGCTTCTTCTAGAGAAAAAGGTGTAGACGCTAAAGGTACTAAGACTGAAGTTTCTGCTGCTGTTGGTAAAGCTATCGCTGCTAAAGCTATCGCTGCAGGAATTGAAAGTATTGTATTTGACAGAAACGGTTTCGTATATCACGGTAGAGTAAAAGCTCTAGCTGATGGTGCGAGAGAAGGTGGACTTAAATTCTAATCATTAAATTTCGGAAAATATGTTAGGACTAGATAATATAGAAAGAGTAAAACCGGGAGGATTAGAATTAAAAGATCGTCTCGTAGCTGTTAACAGAGTAACAAAAGTAACTAAAGGAGGTAGAGCTTTCGGATTTTCTGCTATTGTTGTAGTAGGTAATGAAGAAGGTATTATCGGTTTCGGTTTAGGAAAATCTAAAGAGGTTGCTTCTGCAATTGCTAAAGCAGTTGAAGACGCTAAGAAAAACCTTGTGAAAGTTCCTGTAATGAACCATACTATTCCTCACCAAACTACTGCTAGATACGGTGGTGCAGATATCTTCTTAAGACCTGCTTCTCACGGTACAGGACTTATCGCCGGTGGTGCGGTAAGAGCGGTATTGGAATCTGCTGGTATTCACGATATCCTTTCAAAATCTAAAGGATCTTCTAACCCTCACAACGTGGTGAAAGCTACTTTTAAAGCGTTATTGGATATCAGAAGACCTGAAGAGATCGCTAGAATGAGAGGAGTTTCTCTAAGTAAAGTGTTTAACGGTTAATAATTAAAACAATGGCAACAATTAAAGTAAAGCAAGTAAGAAGCGCTATTGGTAGAACAAAAACCCAAAAGAGAACGCTTGAAGCATTAGGATTAAAAAAACTTCACCAAGTGGTAGAACACGAAGCTACTCCTTCTATCTTAGGAATGATAGCTGCTGTAGGTCACTTACTAGAAGTTCAAAAATAATTTTATAAAAGAGAAATTAAAATGAATTTAAACAATATACAACCTGCTGCAGGATCTACTTTCAACTCAAAAAGAATTGGTAGAGGTCAAGGTAGTGGAAAAGGAGGTACTTCAACAAAAGGACACAAAGGTCAGAAAGCTAGAGCTGGTTATTCTCAGAAAATCGGTTTCGAAGGTGGACAGATGCCTTTACAAAGAAGATTACCTAAATTCGGTTTCAAAAACGTAAATAGAAAAGAGTTTAGAGGAGTTAACCTTGATACTATTCAAACTTTAATCGAGAACAAATCCATCACTGGAGATATCACGAAAGAAGTTTTAGTAGCAAACGGGATAGTTTCTAAAAACGAATTAGTGAAAATTATGGGTAGAGGAGAATTGAAATCTGCGGTTTCAATCTCTGCTGACAAATTCACTAAATCTGCTGAAGAGCTTATTGCTAAGGCAGGTGGAAAAGCAATTACCTTATAATACTTACTAATGAAAGAATTTATACAAACACTTAAAAATATATGGAGCCTAAAGGAGTTAAGAGACAAAATTCTCTTTACGTTAGGTATTATCCTTGTGTATAGATTCGCATCTTATATCTCACTTCCGGCAATTAACCTTGCAGAGGTGGGAGATCTCTTAGAGCATTATAAAAATCAAGGCGGTAACAAGCAAGGAGCAGGTCTCCTTGGCTTGCTTTCGTCGTTTACGGGGGGAGCTTTCAGCCACGCTTCCGTAATGGCGTTGGGTATCATGCCTTATATTTCTGCTTCTATTATTGTTCAGTTGATGGGAATGGCTATTCCTTATCTTCAGAAGCTTCAGAAAGATGGAGAGTCAGGTAGAAATACATTGAACCAAATTACAAGATGGTTAACAATTGGAGTTTGTCTGGTACAGGCACCTTCTTATTTAACTTCTATTACTCAATTATTCTTACCGTATGCTCAGTTCCAATCTGCATATTTTGTAGAGCCAAATTCTATCATGTTCTGGTTACCAAGTATTGTAATCCTGGTTGCTGGTTCAGTATTCGCAATGTGGTTAGGTGAAAAGATTACCGACAAAGGAATCGGAAATGGTATTTCCATCCTTATTATGGTTGGGATTCTTTCAAGATTACCTGAAGCATTCGTACAGGAGATGGCCGTGCAGAACGGAAAAGGAGGAATGGGATCTATCATGATCCTTATTGAAGTATTATTCTGGATGGTAGTTGTTCTTCTGGCCGTGATTTTATCTGTGGCTGTTAGAAAAATTCCAATTCAGTATGTAAGCAGAGCTCAAGCAAGAGGAGGTGTAAACAAGAATCTTATGCAGGGCGCAAGACAATGGATTCCATTGAAAGTAAATGCTGCTGGTGTAATGCCGATTATCTTTGCTCAGGCATTGATGTTCGTACCAGGATTATTAACAAAATTCGATGAGTCTAACACTTTTCTTGCAGGTTTCAAGAATGTTTTTAGCTGGCAGTACAATGTATTGTTTGCGCTATTAATTATTATCTTCTCGTTTTTCTATACTGCAATTACAATTCCGGTAAACCAGATGGCTGATGATTTGAAGAGAAATGGAGGTTTAGTACCGAAAGTAAGACCAGGGAAAGAGACAGCAGATTACTTAGATGATATTTTATCAAAAATTACCTTGCCAGGTGCAATTTTTTTATCTATCTTTGCAGTCCTTCCAGCAATTGTGCATGGAAGCTTTGTTCAGACAGATGCGTTTGCCCTATTTTTCGGGGGAACGTCACTATTAATTATGGTAGGTGTAATTTTAGATACTGTTCAACAGATTAATACATATCTGCTGAATCATCATTATGATGGCTTAATGCAGTCTAAACTGTCTAGAACGACTGGATATTAATTTATGGCAAAACAAAAACATATTGAACAAGACGGCGTTATAACGGAAGCACTTTCGAACGCTCAGTTCCGTGTAGAACTTGAAAATGGGCATATTCTTATTGCTCATATTTCCGGTAAAATGCGAATGCACTATATTAAACTTTTACCTGGTGATAAGGTAAAACTAGAAATGTCTCCCTATGATTTAACAAAAGGGAGGATCACATTTAGATATTAAAACAATTAGCCAAATGGAATACACTTTCCATTTGGCATTTGTAAAAAATAAATACTATCAAAATGAAAGTAAGAGCATCAATTAAAAAAAGAAGCGCTGATTGCAAAATCGTACGCAGAAAAGGTGTACTGTTCGTAATCAACAAGAAGAACCCAAAATTTAAACAAAGACAAGGCTAACATTAAATTATGGCGAGAATTGCAGGTATTGATTTACCAAAAAACAAAAGAGGTGTTATCGGTTTAACTTACATCTATGGAGTAGGAAGAAGTACTTCTTCTGAAATCCTTAAAGCTGCCGGTATCAGCGAAGACAAGAAAGTCAACGAATGGAATGACGATGAATTGGCTGCAATCAGAACATATATCTCTGAAAACGTTAAAGTAGAAGGAGAGTTAAGATCTGAAGTGCAATTGAACATCAAGAGATTGATGGACATAGGATGCCAACGAGGAATACGTCACAGACTAGGATTACCTTTAAGAGGCCAGAGAACGAAAAACAACTCTAGAACCCGTAAAGGAAAGAGAAAAACAGTTGCTAACAAGAAAAAGGCAAGTAAATAATCGTTAGGAATTATGGCAAAACAAAGTAAAGTAGTTAAAAAAAGAAAAGTAAAAGTTGAAGCTATTGGTGAAGCACATATTCAAGCTTCTTTCAATAACATCATCATTTCTTTAACAAATAAAAGTGGAGAGGTTATCTCTTGGGCATCTGCCGGTAAAATGGGATTCAGAGGTTCTAAAAAGAACACTCCTTTTGCTGCTCAAATGGCAGCTGAAAATTGCTCTGCTGTAGCTCATGAAGCTGGATTAAGAAGAGTAAAGGTGTTTGTGAAAGGTCCAGGTGCAGGTAGAGAATCTGCTATCAGATCTATTCACAATTCAGGAATTGAAGTTAGCGAAATCATTGATGTGACTCCAATGCCACACAATGGATGTAGACCACCAAAAAGAAGAAGAGTTTAATTTTTAGAATTTACCCATTATGGCAAGATATATTGGACCTAAAACTAAGATTGCTAGAAAGTTTGGTGCTGCAATCTACGGAGATGATAAAAACTTCGAAAAAAGAAAGAACCAACCGCCAGGACAACATGGTCCTAACAAAAGAAGAGGTGCTAAAAAATCAGAATATGCAGTTCAGTTAGCTGAAAAACAAAAAGCTAAATATACTTACGGTATTTTAGAAAGACAGTTTGCTAACTTATTTGAAAAAGCACACAGAAGCAAAGGTGTAACAGGTGAAGTTCTATTACAACTTTGTGAATCAAGATTGGATAACGTAGTTTTCAGATTAGGTTTTGCTAAAACTAGATCTGGAGCTAGACAATTAGTTTCTCACAGACACATCACTGTGAACGGAGAAATTCTTAATATCCCTTCTTACTTGGTAAAAGCTGGTGATGTAATCGCTGTAAGAGAAAAGTCTAAGTCTCTTGATGTTGTTACCAATGCATTGGCTTCTAAGTCAAACTATGAGTGGTTACAATTCAACGATGAGAAGAAAGAAGGTACCTTCATTTCTGCTCCTGAAAGAATCCAGATTCCGGAAGACATCAAGGAGAATCTTATCGTGGAACTTTACTCTAAATAATTTTTTAATCAAATTTTTGCTCAACCCAATAATATGGCAATTTTACAATTCATAAAACCCGATAAAGTAATTTTACTTAACTCTGATGAATTTAAAGGTCAATTCGAATTCAGACCTTTAGAACCAGGTTTCGGGCTTACAATCGGTAATGCTTTGAGAAGAGTGTTGCTTTCTTCTCTGGAAGGATACGCTATTTCATCTATCAAAATAGAAGGTGTAGAGCACGAATTTTCAACTATTCCAGGAGTAATCGAAGATGTTACCGAAATTATTCTTAACCTTAAGCAGGTAAGATTAAAAGCTGCAGCAGAAGGCCAGGCTAACGAGCAGGTTGTTGCTAAAGTTTCAGGTCAAACGGTTATTACTGCTGGTGATTTAGGTAAGTCTATCAATGGATTTGAGGTTTTAAACCCGGATCTAGTGATTTGCAACCTAAACAGTGATGTAACTTTCGAAATTACTTTCAATATTGAAAAAGGTAGAGGGTATGTGCCTTCTGAACAAAATAAGTCAAACAATGCTCCTGTAGGAACTATTGCTATCGACTCTATTTTTACGCCGATCAAGAAAGTACAATATAGCATTGAAAATTATCGTGTAGAGCAAAAAACAGACTACGAAAAACTTGTATTAGATATAGAAACTGACGGGTCTATCAGCCCTCAGAATGCTTTAACTGAAGCTTCTAAGATATTAATTTATCACTTCATGCTATTCTCTGATGAGAGAATCACGCTTGAAACTGAAGCTGTAAAAGCATCTATCCAGTACGATGAAGAAACTCTTCACACAAGACAACTTCTTAAGTCTAAATTAGCAGATATGGATCTTTCTGTAAGAGCCCTTAACTGTCTAAAAGCAGCTGAAGTAGAAACTCTTGGAGAATTGGTTTCTTACAGTAAGTCTGATTTGATGAAATTCAGAAATTTTGGTAAAAAATCTTTGACAGAACTAGAAGAATTAGTGCATTCAAAAGGTCTTAACTTCGGTTTCGACGTTGCAAAATATAAGTTAGACGCTGATAAATAATTAATAATGAGACACGGTAAAAAATTCAATCACTTAGGAAGAACAGCTTCTCACAGAAGTGCTTTACTTTCTAATATGGCTTGTTCTCTAATTGAGCATAAAAGAATCAACACTACTGTAGCTAAAGCGAAAGCTTTAAGAGTATATGTTGAGCCTCTATTAACAAAAGCAAAAGAAGATACTACACACAACAGAAGAGTAGTATTCTCTTACCTTCAAAATAAATTTGCGGTTGCTGAATTATTCAGAACTGTAGCTCCTAAAATCGCTGAAAGAAACGGTGGTTATACAAGAATCATCAAGACAGGATTCAGACCAGGTGATGCTGCTGATACTGCTCTTATCGAATTAGTAGATTTCAATGAGCTTTACAACCCTAATGCTGAAGAGAAAAAAGCTACAAGAAGAAGCAGAAGATCAACTGCTGCACCTAAAAAAGCTGAAGCTGTAGTAGCTGAAGCACCTGCAGTAGAAGAGAAAGTAGAAGAAGCTAAAGCTGACACTACTGAAGAAAAAACTGAAGAATAATATTCATTCAGATATATAAAAAAACCATCCGGAATCCGGATGGTTTTTTTATTTCCTTTAATATACTTACAAAATAAAATGTCCCTCAATATTGAAGGACATTGCTATTTTAGATCTTTGTTCTTTTCAACTCAATAATATTATTACCCTGTTCAAGGTGAAGGCTGTCCCCTTTTACCCTTGCGGTCATATCATCTTTCTTGTAAATCGTTTCATCACCTTTGGATTCTGTCTTAGGCAATGTAAAAGTTTTCTTGTTGCTGGTAATAGCTACTGTACTCTCTTTTGGATCGTTTTTGAATACAACTTTCACTAAGGTTCCGTCTGTAGCTTTATAAACAAAATCTGTTTTTTTAATTTTCTGACCGTTTACATCTACCGTTGAAGAACTTTGTGTTACCGAATCTATTTTTCCGTTGTTGTCTGTAACTACAGTTTCCGAACTGTCTGTTTTGATAACGCTTTTATTTCCGCTCTCATTTTTTTTACAGCCGATAACTGTTAATGCAAGTACAGCACCGAGTGCTAAAAGACTTTTTTTCATGATTATATTATTTGATATTCAATTGATTTTTATATTTTAATTTTACAAAAATCATGCCTTACAATATGAGAAATTTTAGCCGTTATTTATGTATCATTCTTTTATTTTTCTCCCTGAATACTCTGTTTTCTCAAAAAGGAAAATTTGAAATTAAAGATGGGAGTTTTTTCTTAAATGATAAACCATTTACAGTGTATTCCGGAGAAATGCATTATCCGCGAGTTCCGTCAGAATATTGGAAGCATCGGTTGGAGATGATGAAAGCAATGGGTTTAAATACAGTTACTACTTATGTATTTTGGAATTACCATGAAGAGGCCCCGGGAAAATGGAATTTTTCTGGCGAAAAGGATCTGAGAAAGTTTATAAAAACAGCACAAGAAGTTGGTTTATATGTTATTATTCGGCCAGGACCTTATGTTTGTGCTGAGTGGGAATTTGGTGGATATCCTTGGTGGCTGCAAAAAAATAAAGATCTTGAGATAAGAAGAGACAATAAAGCTTTTCTCGAAGAATGCCGGAAATATATTAATCAGTTGGCAAAGCAAATAGTCCCTTTGCAGATCAATAATGGTGGTCCAGTGATTATGGTCCAGGCTGAAAATGAATTTGGATCTTATGTCGCTCAAAGAAAAGATATTCCTCTCGAAGAGCACAGAAAATACAGCCATAAGATAAAAGAGATGCTTTTGAACAGCGGAGTTTCAGTTCCGTTATTTACTTCAGATGGGAGTTCGCTTTTTAAAGGTGGTTCTATTGAAGGAGCGATACCAACGGCAAACGGAGAGGGTGATATTGACATTTTAAAGAAAAGCATCAATGAATATAATGGAGGGCAAGGTCCTTACATGGTTGCCGAATATTACCCCGGATGGCTTGATCATTGGGCAGAACCCTTTGTTAAGGTTACTACAGAAGAAGTGGTAAAGCAAACAGAGACGTATATAAAAAACGGAATTTCTTTTAATTATTATATGATTCATGGCGGAACCAACTTTGGATTTACAAGCGGTGCAAATTACGATAAGAATCACGATATACAGCCGGATATTACAAGCTATGATTATGATGCTCCCATCAATGAAGCAGGATGGGCCACTCCAAAGTATAATGCGCTGAGAGAAATTTTTCAAAAAATACATCCGAATACACTTCCTGATATTCCAAAGCCGATGAAGGTCATTACTATTCCCTCCATTAAATTTTCAAAAATAAATTGCATTTTTGATTTTACCAATCGTCAAAAACCTGTTGTGAGTGACAAACCACTCACCTTTGAAGATCTGAATATCGGAAACGGATATGTTCTCTACAGAAGAAAATTTGATAATGATACGAAAGGGAAATTAGAAATAAAAGGATTACGTGATTATGCCAATATATACATCAATGGCAAATGGGAAGGAGAGTTGAACAGGGTGAACAAAAAATATGATCTTGACATTGAAATTAAATCAGGGGACCGATTGGAGATTCTGGTTGAAAATATGGGCAGGATTAATTATGGAGCAGAGATTGTCAATAATTTAAAAGGCATTATCAGCCCGGTAAAAATCAACGGAACTGAAGTCTCAGGAAACTGGGAAATGCTTCCAATGCCTTTTGATACTTTTCCCAAACATACTTTTAAACAAAAACACATTGCCGTTCACTCACCCGTAATTCAGGAAGCTGAATTTACACTGGATGAAACAGGAGATACTTTTCTTGATATGAGAAATTTTGGAAAAGGAATTGTTTTTATCAATGGAAAAAATGCAGGAAGATACTGGAGTACTGCAGGCCCTCAACAAACACTTTACATTCCCGGGGTATGGTTGAAAAAAGGTAGAAACCTGATTCAGATCTTTGAGCAAATTAAATTTCATAATACAGTAAGCGGTATTGAGCATCCTATTCTTGATCAGCTTACGAAATAAAAATTAATTTTTAAATATAAGTTTAAATTTATTTGACTTTTCTTTAATTTATTGTAAAATAATTAAATTATTGTTGTTTTTAAAATGAAAAATTGATTAAATTTAATAGCAGCTAAAAACTAAACCATAGCCGTAACTCAAATACTAATATTACCCGAAGGTGTAATTGATTTCAATTTGTTTTCTGTTGAAATTTGCTACAAACAAAATAAGTCATGAGTATTTCCATCGCCATAGTAGAAGACGAAAAAAACTACAACAACGCGTTGAAGAAAGTAATCAATTACCAAGATGATATGAAGGTAATTGCTCAGTTCTTTGATGGAAATGATGCCATGCAAAACCTTCCTGCTATCTCCCCCGATGTCGTGATGATGGATATCCAGTTGCAGGATATGCTCGGAATTGAAATCATAGAAAAACTGCGAAAAGAAATGCCGAATACACAGTTCATTATGTGTACCAGTTTTGAGGAGGATGAAAAGATCTTTAATTCTTTAAAAGCTGGTGCGATGGGCTATCTAGTAAAAGGAGAAAGTATGGACAAGATCCTCTCATCTATCCGGGATGTTTACCAGGGTGGAGCTCCTATGAGTTTTTCCATTGCCAGAAAAGTTCTCAAACATTTTGAAAGAAAACTTCCGGAAATAAAAGGTTTTGATGAACTTACAGAGCGTGAAAAAGAAATTCTCGAGCTACTTTCAGAAGGACTCCTTTACAAAGAAATAGCTGATAAAAAATGCATCAGCATTGATACGGTAAAAAAACACGTCGGAAATATCTACAGAAAACTTCACGTAAACAATAAAGTGGAGGCTATTAATAAATTTAACCAATCAAAAAACTAAGAAACAATGGAAAAAAATGAAAATCAGTTAGAAATCCTAAGTATTACGTCTCAAAAATTATTTGGAGAAGATTTTTTTTCTCCTGATAAAGTATTGACAGAAGAGGAGATACTCGTCAGAAACTTCATAGAAAGGCATCGAGATAAAAATCGATATAAAATTAGAGTTCAAGAGCCAATACCTGATTATATAGTATTCGAAGACAATATGAATTTCCTTTCTAAATTGCCTAATGATGTGTGTGATCTCTATTTAGACTTTCCTGTATTTAGTCAAAAGGTGAAATATTATGAAAATTTAGGATATGATGAAATATATTTTTCATTTGTAGAATTAAATGATACTTTATTAAACAGCATATCTAATTCTGATGACAAAGATGCACTTGCTAAATTTAAAAACGAACTTTATATCATTGTAAAATTTAAGCAAACACTAAATAATATTGTAAAAAATTATTTTTTATTTAATGTACGCTATGCAGAACGTGATTCAAAATTTATCTCAGACAAAATGATAAATGATTTCAGCAAAACAACAACAGCTCTTAAGCTTAAAAATATTTCAAAGAGTAATTACCTTACTTGTGAAATTAAGTATGATTTGGCAAAAGTTTCAAAGTATATGGATACCTTAAATAAATATTGTCGTGATTTTAATACAGATATTATTAAGATTGGATTTACATATTGCCTAGGAGAAAAACCATCTGCAAAAGATACTAAGGAAGCATTTTACTTGGTTTCCCTCCCGATAGATCATAGGGGATCCTTAAGCTTTTTCCCATATTATGACCAGGGAAGTTTAGAGCCATAAGATGCTTATTACAGTTTACTATATAATTTCTTTTATTGTTTTAATAAAGGGTATCATAGTTTTGAGAGGAAAAAAATTATCCTCTCAAGACTATTTTTTGTTGTATCTCATCGTAAATTTTTTTGTAGATTTTTTTTCAGAAATTAATATTATTTCAACCAGATCAATTCAGTATAACTATCTGAATCTTTTCAATAGTTTCTATTTTATCATTTTTTATTTTCGACACATTAAAAATAGGAAGATAGCTGTTGTAATATCTGCAATAGTTTTAATAGTAACAGTATTGAATATTGAACTTTTTTATGTTGATAAATATAATTTGAATATTGCTATTACGTATTGTGTTATCAATATATTACAGGTATTGTATTGGTGCAGTTATAAATTAAATAATATTAATAAGTCGAAAATTACAGACGATCCCATTTTTTGGATCTCAACCTCGATACTTTTATGGAGCTGTTTTTTTCTTTTCAGGATTATTCCTATGTATCTGCTGAATGAAATTGATAAGCCATTTCTAAAACTGCTGAAACAAATATTAAATGTAATCAATATTGTATGCGGTGGTTTATTTTATATTGCTTTACATAAATATAACTCAATGAATAAAAAATGAAGTCTTTACCTTCAGAAATAAAACTTATTTTTTTAATCGCATTACTTTTAGTGGTGCTTTTGGCTGCTTTTACAATTTTCGTCGTATTAATGTACAACCGAAAGCAGCTTTTATATCTGAAAGAACAACAGCTCAAAGAAGTCGAACACCAGAACCAGCTCCTGCAGAAAGAACTCGAAAAACAAAAAGTTCTTGAGCAGGAACGCGAACGTATTTCCCATGATATGCATGATGATCTGGGAGCAGGAATTTCTGCATTGAAACTACAGGCAGAATTTCTAAAGCAGAAAGCAGAAGATGATGATCTGCAAAGCGATATTGATGAACTTTTGAAAACCTCTGAAGAAATGAATATTTCTATGCGGGAAATGCTTTGGAGCCTGAACTCAGGAAATGATACATTAGGCAGCTTTATCGATTATGCGATATCATATACAGGAAATTTTTTAAAAAAAACAAAAATAGTGCTGCTTTCAGAATGTGAAGATATCACCGCAGAAACTTCCATTTCAACTGAAATGAGGCGTAATCTTTTTCTCTGTTTAAAAGAAGCTGTGAATAATGTATACAAACACAGTCATGCAAATACATTGAAACTTTCATTCTCACAGGAAAAAAATACCTTTTCTATGAAAATATCAGATAACGGAGTTGGGATTTCTGACAACGAAAAAGAAGGAAATGGCCTCCGAAATATGAAAAGGAGAATGAATGAATTATCCGGTGAATGTCATATTTTATCCGAAAACCCCGGAACATGCCTGATTTTTAAAATAATAGTATAAAAACTACCCCTTTGTGTAATTGACTGGTGTGTTTTTTAGAGGGAAATTTGATCTATAAAAACTAAAAGCCATGAAAACTCTTATTAATGACAGTATTGGAGATTTGGAAGCTGCTTTAAAAAACAACACTGATCTTCGGGAGAAATTTAAGACTAATCCTATAGAAGCCTTAAAAAATGTGGAAATCCGAAATGGGAGAGGTACAGATTATTGGATCTATAGAATTATAGTCATTATGCTTGGTCTGGCAATTATTGGAATTATTGCAGGACTTATTCTTATTTCCGCATGGAGTAATGGGCAGCCCAAAGATAATCAGCTGGTAACAATCTTTGCAACCATTTCATCAGGAGCTATTGGAGCTTTGGCCGGCCTTTTATCTCCTACACCGAGAAAATAATAAACAAATAACTTTAAAAAACCAGATGCCATGAAAGCTGTAAAATCATCAAAAACCTTAAAATTTGACCTCGCAGATAATCAAGACGTATTTTTAGAAATCACTGTATCATCTACAGGCACCTGCAGTACTCTTGTCTCTATTCCCGGAGTTAAAGAATTTGATTACGAAAAAAGAGAGAAAATAGGATCGTTTAGTGATCTTAAGGGAAAAACTATTGAAATTAATCATGAGTTTTCTTTTGAAGGTATACCTAAGAAAAATTTAGATAATGCGATTCAGCAAACACAGATTACATACTCTCTTCTTAATGTAATTGGTCCTTTGCAACCTTTTAAAAAGAAAACAAGCAAAGATTTGGACAGTGAGGATAGGATCAGTTCTGTAAAATTTATAACCATTGAACATATTACGTTATGAAAAATTTTATTCTAATACTCATTTTCTTTCCTTTGGTCTTTTATGCACAGCAAAAAAAAGACATTAATATTGAGTTGAAAGAATTAGAAATTACAACAGCACCTTCTGTTGTACTTTTAGGAGTTTCCCCATCAGAGCTTGAAATTGTCAAATCAAAAAAAGCAATTGTTCTGAGTTTAGTAAATTCTTTTAAAAAAAGTGAAGGTATTCCAGACAGTTATGCTTTTGAAATTACTCCATTCTGGCTATTACCATCAAGTAATATGAATTCTTCTAAATATGCAGGATATAATACTGTAAAGGGAAGTGATAATAAAATGAAATATAAATGGAATGCTTTCAGTGAAGTTAAAAAAGCTTCATTTTCATTAGGATTTGTAAGAGATTTATCACTAGGCACCGGGGACGAAATGAAAAACCCTTCCTTTGCCTTCAGTGTTAGAAGTACTTTGATAAGAGTTCGGACAAGGAAGAATAAAGATTCAATACTGGCTCATGATGCTAGACTGAAAGGCGTTTTGAGTAATATCAACAAAGATTGGGTACATTCAAATGAACATAAATTATTAAGTGATTCATGTATGAGAGCTGGTGTTAAAGATGATGCCAAAGCAGAAATTTTTGAAAAAGGCAAAGCTCGTTTTAAGAAAAAATTTGCTGAAAAGTATAAAAGCTCAAAAGAAGCGGATTATTACAGGAATCTGCTGGAAGCACCACCTCTCATTTCTGCAGATTTTGCAGGAGGTTACAGTACTTTTTTCTCAGATAATAAATTTTCAAACAATCATTTTGGAAAATTAGGATTTTGGTTAACCTTAAATACAGGCTTTGATTTTGCTAAAAGTGATGAACCAAATGTAGAGAAAAGACTCAATTTCTACGGTATAGTCAGATATTTAGATGATGGAACAAATTTAGATGCTAATCAACAGTTCCTAAGAACAAAAAATTGTGATTTAGGTGGAAAAGCTGAATTTACCTATAAAAGGTTCTCTATTTCTTACGAATATATTTATCGTATTAATGATATCGAAAATACCTTTCGTTCCAGTGGCTTGATTGCTTATAAGGTTTCAGATAAAGTATACATCAATGCAGCCTTTGGGAAAAATTATGGAGAAAAAGATAATCTTATTTCATTTTTGGGCCTTAATTGGGGATTGGATTCTGAAAAGAAGAGTGTTTTTGTAGATCCTCCTGATGAAAAGAAAATTCAATAACTACATCATAACTTAGAAAAACCTTTTTGAATGTTCAAAAAGGTTTTTTGTTCCTTTTAAAGTTGGAATTATCATAATATAAATTAACGAAAATTTAACTTGGATTTATTTCAAAAAAATCCCTCGAAATACCCCTAAAAGTTAAATTTTGATTAAATTTGTCTAAACTAAAAAAAATAAAAAATGAGTGCAATTTCTTATATAGAAGCAAGACAGATTTTAGATTCCAGAGGTAACCCTACAATCGAAGTAGATGTATTTACAGAAAGCGGTGCAATGGGCCGTGCTGCTGTACCTTCAGGAGCATCTACAGGAGAACACGAAGCGGTAGAATTACGCGACGGTGGTTCAGAATATCAAGGGAAAGGAGTTCTGAAAGCTGTTGAAAATGTAAAAGAAGTAATTGCAGAGAATTTAGTTGGACAGCCGGTTTTTGAACAAAACTATATCGATCAGATTATGATTGATCTTGATGGAACGGCTAACAAAGGAAATCTTGGTGCTAATGCTATTCTTGGTGTTTCTTTAGCCGTAGCAAGAGCTGCAGCTGCGGAATTGGGAATGCCACTTTATAAATATGTAGGAGGGGTGAATGCTAATACACTTCCTGTTCCAATGATGAATGTAATTAATGGTGGATCTCACTCAGATGCTCCTATCGCATTCCAGGAATTTATGGTTATGCCGGTAAAAGCAGATTCTTTCTCTCATGCGTTGAGAAAAGGAACTGAGATTTTCCACAATCTTAAATCTATTCTTCATTCAAGAGGTCTATCTACTGCGGTAGGTGACGAAGGTGGTTTTGCTCCTACTTTCAAAGGAACTGAAGATGCTTTGGATACCTTACTTCAGGCGATCGAAAAAGCAGGATACAAGCCTGGTGATGACATCATGTTGGCATTAGACTGTGCTGCGTCAGAATTCTACAAAGACGGAGTTTATGATTACAGAAAATTCCAGACTCCGGATGCTGCTCAGTTTTCAAGCAGCGAGCAGGTTTCTTACCTTGCTGAACTGGCTGCTAAATATCCAATCATTTCTATTGAAGATGGTATGCAGGAAAATGACTGGGAAGGTTGGAAAATGTTAACTGATAAAATTGGTGACAGAGTACAGTTGGTAGGAGATGATTTATTTGTGACTAACGTAGAGAGATTATCAAGAGGAGTAAAAGAAAACATTGCAAACTCTATCCTTGTAAAAGTAAACCAGATTGGTTCCCTTTCTGAAACAATGGCAGCCGTACAAATGGCTCAGAACAATAAATTCACTTCAGTAATGTCTCACAGATCAGGAGAAACTGAAGATTCTACCATCGCTGATTTAGCAGTAGCAATGAACTGTGGACAGATCAAAACAGGTTCAGCTTCAAGATCAGACAGAATGGCAAAATACAACCAACTATTGAGAATAGAAGAAGCTTTAGGCGAAACTGCGATTTTCCCAGGATTGGAAGCTTTTAAAATCAAAAGATAATTAATCGAATTTATAAATAACGGCAAGCGAAATTTTTAGTTTGCCGTATTTTATGGAAAGTGGTATATTTAAAAAAAATAAATAAATAATGTCAGACAACAAAGTAATATTGAATTACGACGGTAATTCATATGAATATCCAATCGTGGATAGTACTATCGGAGACAGAGGGATTGATATTTCAAAATTAAGAGACCAGACAGGTTTGATCACTCTGGATTTAGGTTACAAAAATACAGGAGCTACTATTAGCGACATCACTTACTTAGACGGAGATAAAGGAGAATTATTCTACAGAGGTTATCCAATTGAGCAGATTGCTGAAAAATCTAACTTCACAGAAGTAATGTATCTTTTATTACATGGAGAATTACCTACTCAGGATCAGTTTACTTCATTCGACAACAATATTAAAAAATATAACTTCATCGCAGACGAAATGAAAAAGATCATTGATGTTTTTCCTCGTTCTGCTCACCCTATGGGAGTTTTATCTTCTTTAACTTCTGCTTTGACAGCTTTCAACCCGAAAGCAGTTAACGTAAACTCTAAAGAAGAAATGGATCACGCAGCTGAGCTGATGATCGCTAAGTTCTCTCACCTTTGTGCCTGGACTTACAGAAAAACTCAAGGTTTACCATTAAACCACGGTGATAACAACCTAAACTACGTAGAGAACTTCTACAAAATGGCGTTCAGATTACCAAACGCTGATTTCGAAATCGATCCGGTAGTTGTAAATGCTTTAGATAAATTATTAATCCTTCACGCAGACCACGAACAAAACTGTTCTACTTCTACAGTAAGAATGGTAGGTTCTGCTCACACAGGTCTTTTCGCTTCTATCTCTGCTGGGGTATCTGCACTTTGGGGACCACTTCACGGTGGTGCCAACCAGGCAGTAATCGAAATGCTTGAATTGATCGAGAAAGATGGTGGTGATGTATCTAAATATGTTGCTAAAGCTAAAGATAAAGCTGATAACTTCCGTCTAATGGGATTCGGACACAGAGTGTACAAAAACTTCGACCCAAGAGCGAAAATCATCAAGAAAGCTGCTGACGATATCCTTACAGCATTAGGTATTCAGGATAAAGCTCTTGACATTGCAATGCAGTTAGAAAGAGTTGCCCTTGAAGACGAGTACTTCGTAGAAAGAAAACTATATCCAAACGTAGACTTCTATTCAGGAATCATCTACAGAGCGTTAGGAATCCCTACAGAAATGTTTACAGTAATGTTTGCATTGGGAAGACTTCCGGGATGGATCTCTCAGTGGAAAGAAATGAGACTGAAAGGAGACCCTATCGGAAGACCAAGACAGGTTTACCAAGGTGCCCAGGAAAGAAACTACATCGACATTGCAAGCAGATAATATTTGCTTATACATAAAAAAATCCCAAAGCTTGCTTTGGGATTTTTTTTATTTAAAATGTTGCCTGAAAAAAATAAAATGATACTCAATGGATTTTTTCCAATATTCTGTATTATGATTTCCCGGTTGAGAAATAAATGTAATGGGAATTTTCAGACTATCGGCAATATCTCTAATTTCAATCGTGAAAGGATAAAGTATATCTTCCGTGCCGCAATCTATTAGAAAAAGATTTCCTTTATTATAAGCTTTTAAAAGTGTTGAAATATTATATTGACTCCATTCTTCCGGTGAACCTAATGTTTTGTTCATATCATCAGTAATTCTGGTTGTATTAAAGAATTGTAAACTTGCATTTCGCATAACATTAGGATCTAACGAAAAGGCACCACTTGTACTTCCGGCAGTATTGAAATAATCTTGATGAAGCAAAAAATATCGGATAGCACCATATCCTCCCATGCTCAATCCACTGATGAAAACATTTTTTTTGTCGATGCTGAAATTTTTATGAACCTTGGGAATCAGCTCCTTAAAAAAGAAATCTTCAGCTCTTGACCCTTTATCATACGGACTGTTTATATACCATGTTGTAAACCCATCCGGGCAGACAATAATCATTTTATATTGATCAGAAAATTTCTGAAGGTCTGTTGTTTGTGACCATTGACGATAATTTTGACTGTACCCATGCAGTAAATATACTAATGGATATTTCTCTTTCATATCATAGGTTTTAGGTTTGAAAATAAGTACCGTATCTGGTTTTGATATGAATCTGGATTTTAGAATCCATTTTTCCTGCGCTTTGAATAGTTGCAGGTTTATTAGGAGGCCAATAATCAACAGAATGTTTTTTGTATACATAATTTTGTAATTTTGAGGTAAATTTCTGCAAGCTGTCTGTGAATTACAATAACGAATAAAATTGTGAGTGATCATTATGAGAAAAGAAACTTCAACCAATGTGGCAAACGAACAGTTTCTGTTCGGTATCTGTGAACTGAATTCTGCTGTAAGCATTATCAGCGGACGCTGGAAATCGCAGATTATTTATTCGATATCGGAAGGAAACAACAGGTTTCATCTTTTGAAGAAAGAATTACCTAATATTTCTGAACAGGTTTTAGGAAGACAGCTAAAGGAATTGGAAACCCATAAGATTATCATTAAAAAAGACATTCCCAATACTATTCCTTCCGGAATTGAGTATATACTGACAAACAAAGGCGAAGACCTTATCCCTATCCTGAAAAGCTTATGTGAATGGGGGAAAGAATATGAGAATGGGAAAGAAATAATGATCTGCAATATTTCTTAGAAAAACATATATGTTGCTGAAATTGAATCCAATAATTTGTTAATTTTGCTTTTATGAAATTATTGATATGCTCAGAACTGAATGATTGAATAACCAGACTTTATAATAAACTGCGATATCAAATGCTTCATTATTTAAGAATAAATTAATTATCATGACTTTCGGACAACAGATGTTATTTTTCTTCAGTGCAGTAGGAGCATTCAACGGACTTCTGCTGGGAATTTATCTGTTGTTTGTTAAAAAACTGAAGTATCTGCCGGATTTTTTCCTGGGTCTTCTTCTTCTCATGCTAAGTTCAAGAGTAGGAATTTCCGTATGCATTTACTTTTATCCCGACTTGCCGAGAATTATTCCGCATTTGGGGCTTTCAGCCTTATTTTTCACCGGACCAGCTCTATATTACTATGTGAAATCTTCCTTTCAGCAAGATCAGTTTGATTGGAAAAACTGTCAGAAATGGTTTGGAATACTAACACTAACTTTAGGAGCTGTCGGTTTATTATATCTGCTTTTCCCTGTTACATGGGAACATTATTTTGGAACATTTATTTATACCGTTTGGTCTATATTTGTATTCCTTACAGTTTACCAGTACTATAACTTTTCAAAGCAAAACCATAAGAGCCCAAACAAATTTGTTCTTCCGGTACTGATCAGTAATGTGATTATCTTTTTGACTTATCAGTTGATTTCAACGGGTTGGGTACAGATATATTGTGCAGGAGGAAGTCTGGTATTTTCATTTGTGCTGTATGCCAATTTTTTAATTCTATTCAATAAAAAATATCAGCAGCTTCCGGTAAAAGAAACAGAAAAATATTCCAATAAAAAGATTTCCGGAGAGCAGGTGGGTAATTTTGTATCAAGATTACAAAGATTAATGGATACGGAGGGGCTCTATAAAAATCCGAATTTAAAACTGAGTGATCTTGCTTCAAGAATGAATATGTCAACTCATCAGCTTTCCCAATTGTTGAATGATAATTTGGGAAAAAGTTTTGCTACCTGCATTAATGAATACAGGATCAATGAAGCCTGTGAAATGATAGAAAACGGATCTTATTTAAAGATTGAGGAGATTGGCTATGAAGTAGGATTTAATTCCAAGTCAACTTTCTTTTCAACTTTCAAGAAAATTAAAAATACAACCCCTCTTTTGTATAAACAGACTCAAACCCTTACTGAGCCTAGGTTTCATAGTTCAAATTTATAATTCAGTACTGCGGAATTTCAATTTCAAAACCGCTTTTTTACGACAAGCCGATACTTTTGATTTCATAAAATTTAAAATCTATGATCATCAAATTGTGGCTTTTGTTATTCCTGCTGTTTCTCTCCATTTTTGGTAAAGCACAGGAAATTGTAAAAAATAAATTTTCGGATTCTCTGACTCAGGTAAGATCTTCCACCACAACTATTTCTGAAGTCATTCTTCAATCAGCTCCGCGAAAGATGAAATTGAATGATGGAAACCTGGTAGTACCTGTTGCCGGAAACAGAGACTTTAAAACCTCTACCCATCTTCTTGATGTTTTAAGAAAAACACCCGGCCTTACAGTAGACCAGGAAGACGGAATTTTTATTGGTGGAAGAATCGCTCCGGCTGTTCTTATCGATGGAAAACCTGTTGTGATGAGCAATCAGGAATTACAGGCCTATTTGCGGTCTTTATCTCCAGATATGGTGGAATCTGTAGAAGTGAATACCAATCCGTCCTCAAAATACGATGCCGAATTTAAAGGGATCATTGATATTAAATTAAAAAAGAATGTCAGTCTTGGCTGGAAAGCAAGCTATAATGGTAATGCGTATATTAATAAATTCAACTACAGGGAAAATGCATTCAATACTTCTTATCACACGGGAAAAGTTACATACAGCCTTCAGGCAGGTTATAATGAAGGGATTTCTACCTATCGTTACCAGGCTTTGCAGCGGCTGGCAAATACCAATATTATGCGTACTCACACCTACCAGGAAGATTTTGGGAAGATGTATAATATTCAGGCTGGAGCTGATTTCAGAATGAATGATAAAAACAGACTTGGAGTTAATCTGAGAGGTAATTTCAGGGATAATGACCGTATACGAAACGGTTCTCTTTTTACTACCGATAAAAATGAAACCCAGACAGTATTGAATACCGTCAGTGAAAATCCCACCCGCTATTCACAGGATAATTATGGAATTACCACCGATTATTCTTTTCAAAACAAAGGATTTAAAATCAGTTTTTTAGGAAACTATCTTTCAGTTAAAAATAAACAGAATGATGATTTTATCAATAGAGATAAGGCTACAGTAAATCTTCTGTCTTACTGGAAATCTGATTTGATTAATAAAATTAATATCTATACTGCACAGATAGATGCTTCACAGAAAATTAATCATGTAGATCTTGAAGCAGGATTCAAATACAGCAGTTCAGACACTCAAAACAATATCAGGTATGATACATTATCTGCAGGAAATCAGTTTGTTTTTGATCCTTTAAGAAGTAATGTGTTTTCATATAAAGAAAAAATATGGGCTGGTTATCTGGCCTACAGACAGAAAATAGGAAGTTTACAGATCAATGCAGGACTAAGATTTGAAAATACCAACAGTATTTCCAATGCAGTTACCGTGGATTCCGTTGTTTCAAGAAACTATCTGAAATGGCTTCCGTCGTTAAGTGCAAATTATACTTTTAACAAGTCCAGTGAGCTTTCTCTTTCTTACAGCAGGAAAATAACGAGACCGGTTTTCTCTCAGCTTAATCCGTTCCGGTTTTATTTCAGTCCGCTAAATTACTGGATAGGGAATCCTTATTTGCTCCCTTCCTTTACAAGTCAGATCAAAGCAACCTATCGCTATAAAAACTGGATCACCAGCTTTACAGTTGGAAAAGAAAAAGATGTGATGACACGTTATCCACTGTACAATCCGGAAACAAATGTATTGGAGTATCTGGGAACGAATCTTCCGTACAGGAACTTTGCTGTTTTGGAAACCAGCTTTCCAGTCAGAATTACAAAATGGTGGAATATTACCAGTCAGATTACAGGATATTATAATGATGAATTCAGGCCTTATCTGGATGAGGTTTTTGCATTGAAAATTTACAATTATGAAGTGAGGCTAAACCAGGTGTTTTCCCTTCCAAAAGGATTTACCGTAAACATATTTGCTAACTATGAATCAAAAACGGGGAACAGCCTTTACATTATCAAACCAAGGTATACCGTAGAGGTATCAGTACAAAAGTCGTGGTTTGATAATCAACTGAACACTAAATTGGGTTTTAATAATCTCCTGGATTCCTATGCGCAGCGATTAGAATTCCGGCACAAAAAGATTATGGATAATCGTTTTACCCATTGGTGGGATAGCAGCCGATTGGTATTTTCACTCAGTTATACTATAGGAAGTTCAAAATATCAGGTTAAAGAAACCCAGAAGACAGAAGAAGAAAACAGAACGAGATAAGAAAGCCTGCTTGAAAAAGCAGACTTTCGTTTTTATTATGGACATTGACATCTGTCGCATGTCCAGATATAGCAGTTTCCTGCATCATCCCACTCACAGCATCTTCTGCCTGTTGAGATTGGAGCACCTCCCATTACGGATTTTTGTTGGTCTCTTCCTAATTTTTGTGCATTTTTAAGCACTGGATTGTTCTTGTTCATAACTTTGATTTTTGGTGTTAATAGTTAAGTTTTATGGATTATAATTTCGCGAAAATTATATCACTAATATAGGAAATTAAATAATAGAATTATCTGTTTTTTTGTTCTTATGTAGATGGAAAATAGTAAGTTGTAGATGTTTCCGGAACTATTCACTACAGTTAGCTGTACAGACAAGGAAATTTTGTTGAAGGTGGTTGATTTTGGAGATCAAATTTAATACATAAAATATTCCAAAAGTTTTACAGATAGAGACCTTTACTTATATTTGTAGTATTGCATAAATCTTTATGAGACTAAACATTAAAAACGAAACGGGTAGGCTGAAGTCAGTAGTTCTAGGCCAGCCTAATTCACTGGGAGCAGTTCCCACACTAGAGGAAAGTTATGACGCAAAGTCATATTACTCAATCGAACACAACATTTATCCTAAAGAAGAGGATATTATCAATGAAATGAACGCTTTTGAAGCAGTTCTGAAAAAGTATGACGTTGAAGTACTGCGTCCAAGTATCATCAAAGATTACAACCAGGTTTTTTCAAGAGATGTGGCCTTTGTGATTGACGATAAGATGATCATTTCCAATGTGATCGCGGACAGAGCAGACGAGCAGGAAGCATACAAAAGCGTTTTTGAGAAAGTAGCATGGAGAAAGATCATCAACCTTCCGGAAACAGCTCATATTGAAGGAGGAGATGTGATCGTATGGAATGATTTTATTTTTATCGGAACCTGTTTCAGCGAAGATTACAGAAACTACAAGACAGCAAGAACAAACGAATATGCCATTGAAATCTTAAAAGAATATTTTCCAAAGAAAAGAATTATTGACCTAGAACTGAAGAAAAACGATAAAGTTCCGTTTGAAGGTATTCTGCATCTGGATTGTACATTCAATCCCGTAGGAGAAGACAAATGTATCATTTATAAAAACGGATTCGTTGATGAAAGTGACTACCGCTTGATTATCGATATTTTCGGAGAAGAAAACTGTTTCCATATCAATGACGAAGAAATGTTTGAAATGTTCCCGAATATCTTCTCGATTGCACCTGATGTGGTAGTTTCAGACAAAGCATTCACAAGAATGAATGACCATTTGAGAAACGTATGGGGAATGACCGTTGAAGAAATCCCTTACAGAGAAATCTCTAAAATGGGTGGTTTGTTGAGATGCTCTACAATGCCGCTTGTGAGAGAATAATGGAGTAGGAGGGTTTGAGAGGTTTAGGGTTTGAAAGTGAGAGCGTTGATGGGTTTGAATATTTTTTTAACTTTAAATAAATATTAGTGTATGTCAACGATTAGATTTCATCAGGACCTAAAAGTTTATCAAAAATCATTTGAAACAGCACAACTGATTTTTGAACTCTCAAAATCTTTTCCGAAAGAAGAACTTTATTCTCTTACAGACCAGATAAGGAGATCGTCAAGATCTGTAACAGCAAATATTAGCGAGGCCTGGGGAAAAAGAAAATATGAAAAATCTTTCATTGCTAAACTTACAGACTCAGAAGGAGAAGCAAGAGAAACTCAAACATGGCTTCAGTTTTCTATTGCTTGCAATTATATAAATGAAGAGCAATATGAACATTTGCACAAACAATATAACCAAATAATAGGAATGTTAGTTAATATGATGAGCCAGTCTGAAAAATGGTGTTCATTTTCTCCGATTACTAAAGAAGGGAATAATTTGTGAGCCGTTGCAAAACTCTCAAACTCTCATACACTAACACCCTCAAACTTATAAACAATGCAAACAACAGATACAGTATTAATGATAGAACCGATTGCATTCGGTTACAACGCTGAGACAGCAAAAAACAATTACTTTCAGATAGAACAGACAGGTTCCGATATCCAGTCAAAAGCTTTGGCTGAGTTCAATACCTTTGTTGGAAAGTTGAGAGGTAAAGGAATTAATGTGATCACAATAAAAGATACATTAGATCCTCATACTCCTGACTCTATTTTCCCAAATAACTGGGTAAGCTTCCATAAAGATGGGAAGGTGGTTTTATATCCGATGTTCGCTTCCAACAGAAGAGTAGAAAGAAGAGATGATATTATTGAAAACATCAAAGATCAGGGATTTGAAGTTGCTGAAATTGATGACTGGTCTTTTCCTGAAACTCAGGGACATTTCCTGGAAGGGACAGGAAGTATGATTTTCGATCACGATAACAAAATTGCTTATGGCTCTGTTTCTTTGAGACTGGATGAAAAACTGTTCAGAGAATTCTGTGCAAAATTCGGATTCACTCCGGTTGTGTTTCATTCATTCCAGACGGTAGGTACAGAAAGGCTTCCTATCTATCACACCAATGTAATGATGTGTGTGGCAGATAAGTTTGTCGTAATCTGTCTTGATTGTATTGATGATGAACTGGAAAGAGAAAAAGTAGTTGAAACTATTAAAGGTTCCGGAAAAGAAATCATCGAAATTTCAGAAGAGCAGATGCAGCAGTTTGCAGGAAATATGCTTCAGGTTCAGAATAAAGATGGTGAAAAATTCCTGGTAATGAGCCAGACAGCTTACCAGTCTTTAACTACAGAACAGGTAGCTGCTATTGAAAAATACTGCGAAATTATCTATTCAGACCTGAATACCATTGAAGTAAATGGAGGAGGAAGTGCAAGATGTATGCTTGCTGAGGTTTTTCTTCCAAAAAAATAATATATTTACGAAAAAATTAATTGAACCCATTATCAAGTAAAGGTTTACATATTCTTCTGACTTTGGAAACAGAGTCAGAAGATTTGTTATTAGACAGCAAAGGTTTTCTGGCGTTTACAGAAGAAATTCTGAAGACAAAAGATGTAGAAATTGTAGGAGTAACCAATCATATTTTTGAGAATGATAGCTTTACTTCCGCAGTGATCCTTAAAGAGTCTCACCTTTGTATCCACACGTGGCCGGAATTTAAACAGCTTACTTTTGATGTTTTCCTTTGTAATTATACACAGGACAATACCACAAAAGTAGAGCAGATTGCAGATGAAGTGGTTCAGTATTTTAGAGCTAATACCATTCAAAAACACAAAATTTACAGATAAAAATGTACTATGTCTGCCCAGCATGCAAATCAGAAAATAAATTAGATCTCACTTTTCCTGTTGAAGAATATGTTTGTAAAACCTGTTCCCATCTCATCGATGTTGCCGGAAACAAACAAATCAAACATTTGAAAGTCCCGACAGAAAACGTTGTCTTGGACGTCGGACAGAAAGGAAAAATTGACGGTGTAGAATATACGGTCGTTGCAATTACTGTCAAAAAATATGGAAACAGTATTTTCTGGCGGGAATATTCTTTAAAAGACAGCAAAGGAGGTGATGCTTTCCTGAGTGAAAGTGACGGACATTGGGTTTTCCTGACCTCAATGCACCCTGATGATTTTAAAGGTAAAAATTCAAAATTACCAACCTACCTCGGACGAACTTATCGCTGGTATGAAAATACTCAATGCAGTATCGATTCGGCAGCTGGATTTTTTGATGAACATCTGGACTTCAGTATTGCTACTTATAAAGAATACGTCAACGGAACCCGTATGATCTCTCAGGAGAAGACCAGTAAAAAAAGCCAGTATTTCTATGGAGTTCATATTTCAAAATATGATATGAAAAGAGCTTTTAAAATAGCTCATATGCCTTATTATACGGGCGTTGGTATTGTTCAGCCTTATTATTTCGATATGAGACAGGCGGTGAACATCTTTTGTATCGCTGCATTAATGATATGTCTGTGTCAGCTATATGTTTACACATCAAGAACTAACGAAACCGTTTTTGCGGAAACCATCAATTTTACAGATGTAAAAGATAAGGAATTGGTCAGTAAAAGTTTTACCCTTTCAGGAGGCTCAGCACCATTAAAAGTTAATGCTTTTTCCGGAGTTGATAATTCCTGGGCGAATATCCAGCTGAGTCTTGTGAATGAAAAGACCAATGAAATTATCTATACCTCCAAAGATATCGAACAATATCATGGTTACGAAGATGGAGAAAGCTGGTCAGAAGGAAGTCAGTCCGAAGACTTTAACCTTTGTGGAGTAAGTTCCGGGCAGTATCACTTTCTTATCTCTGCAGAGAAAGATGGCGCTTTACCTGCCTTTTCCAATCTTCAGTCTCCGGATTCAAAGGTGATCATATCTCGGGATAAATCGGGAACTGTCGAGATCAATGATCTGCTTAAGGGCCAGACCACAAGCTTTACAGATGGAAAAACACTGGAAAAAGATACATCAGAAGTTGCGAGACTTGCTAAAACGTCTTTCGGGACTCAAAAGCTGGATTCCCTGATTAATGCTGAAGCACCTAAACTCACTACAGATCCCATTTCAAGCAATACCTATGTACAGCTCAAAGCAACCTGGCTTCCCGTTTCATTCTGGAACTTCGGATTTATTTTATTCATAATGATTGTTCTCTTTGTAGCTATGTGGATAGGGAGACATTTTTTTAATGTGAATAAATGGAAGAATAGCTCAAACACCCCTTATCCCACATCATGATGATTAATATTTTAAACTATATAAGACAAAACTGGATACTCTGCATGATCGGAGGACTTTTCATGACCTGGTTTGTATACCTTACTTATCAGGGAAATCAGGTCTGCGACTGTGCCAAGACGGAAACATACCGTGACGGAACTACAAGAAGTCATTCCAGAGTAGGATTCTACAGATACTATCACAAATAAAAATATAAAACTATGGACAACATCAATTTATTACCAATATTCAACTCGGTTCTTTATTCACTTTTAGGAATCGCTATTCTTCTGGTGTGCTATTTCGTTATAGAAAAACTTACTCCGGAAAAAACATGGCATGAGATTGCTCAGAACAAAAATATAGCACTGGCTATTGTCTTCGGAGCATTTATCATAGGAATTTCAATGATTATAAGCGCTGCAATTCATGGATAAGAAGAGGATTCCTCTTGAGCTGCTTTTATTGTTTTCAGTATTCGTCATTGCTACATGTGGATTGATTTATGAATTGGTGGCCGGAGCCCTGGCGAGCTATCTTTTAGGAGACTCTGTAAAGCAGTTTTCCTTTATTATCGGGGTGTATTTATTTTCAATGGGAGTAGGTTCCTATTTTGCGAAATTCATCAAGGGAAATCTGATCGATAAATTTATTGAGATCGAGATCCTGGTGGGAATCGTTGGCGGAATCAGTTCTGTTGTGCTCTTTACTTTGTTTAATACACTCGCACATTTTGAAAGTGTTCTCTACCTTTTTGTCTTTTTCACCGGATGCCTCGTTGGAGTGGAAATTCCGCTTTTAATGAATATTCTGAAAGACCGGGTACAGTTTAAAGATTTAGTTTCAAATGTCTTTGCATTCGATTATATCGGAGCTTTATTAGCCTCGATTCTCTTTCCGTTGGTTTTAATTCCAAAGCTGGGAATTGTAAAGACACCTTTATTTTTTGGTCTGATTAATATCTCTATTGCGATATTTTTATGCTATTACCTTAGAAAGGAATTGTCAAAACCCCTATCATTAAAAGTAAAATCTATTGCTGCATTTGCTTTTCTGTTGGGGCTTTTCTTTTTTTCAGATACGATTCTGTCTTATTCTGAAGAAAAATTGTACGGTGAAAATGTAGTTTATACCAAAAGTTCTCCCTACCAAAGGATCGTTCTTACCCGAAATACTCATGAATTCCGTCTGTATTTAAATAACAACCTGCAGTTTTCTTCCACCGATGAATATCGTTATCATGAAGCTTTAGTACATCCCGCAATGTCTATGGCAAAAAACATTGACAACGTTCTGATTCTGGGAGGAGGTGACGGCTTTGCAGCAAGAGAAGTGTTAAAATATAAAGACGTTAAAAAAATAACGCTTGTAGATCTTGATGGGGAAATGACACAGTTTTTCAAGACCAACGAAACCATGCGCAAACTGAACCAAAGTTCTTTTTCCAATCCGAAGGTGGAAGTGATTAATAAAGATGCTTACATTTGGGTAAAAGAGAACAAAAAAAAGTTTGATGTCATCATCATAGATTTTCCGGATCCATCCAATTATAGCTTGGGAAAACTCTATTCCTTGCAGTTTTATAAAGAATTGGAAAGACTGACTACCCTTGATACAAAGATTGTGGTTCAAACCACCTCTCCGTATTTCGCACCTAAATCTTTCTGGTGTATAGAAAAAACGATCAATCAGATTTTTCCTTTCACAGCAGCATACCATACCTATGTTCCCTCTTTTGGAGAATGGGGTTTTTCTATGGCTTCATTTGAGCCCATCAACAACAGGATCTACAGAAAGCTGCCTGGGTTAAAATATTATGATTATAACTTTTCACAGATGTCTTATTTCAGTAAAGATATGAAAGTGAAGGACGTAGAAGTTAACCGTCTGGACAACCAGATACTAGTTCGTTATTTTGATGAAGAGTGGGGGAAAGTACAGTAGAAAGGATTTTCTTAAAACTATATTTTTAGGTAGTCTTATGCTTCCCTTTTTGCAGTATTGCGGAAAGAAAGTAAAATCATTGCTGCTGAAGATTACCGGGACAAACCATGTGCTGGGGCATAAACTGTGGGCAAAAGATTTTCCACAATTTTCAGAAGTTATCCACACCCGATATCTTATCGTAGGCGGTGGGATTTCCGGACTTTCAGCGTGCAGGTTCTTCAGCCAGCATCATGAACAGAACTATCTTCTCCTTGAAATGGAAAACCATCTTGGAGGAAATTCTTCTAATGGACAGAACACATTCTCAAAATTTCCTTTAGGTGCTCACTATTTACCATTACCGAACAAAGAGAATATAGAAATTATCGAGTTTCTGAAAGAATGCAAAATCTGCCTTGGAATCGAAGAGAATGGTGAACCCGTTCTTGATGAATACCAAATGACTTTCCCACAGCAGGAAAGGCTGTTCTATAAAAACTCCTGGCAGAACGATATTGTTCCACAAAGAGGAATTTCAACAGAAACCCAGCAAGAGCTTAACCGTTTTTTTAAGTTGATGGATGAATTTCGTTTAAAAAAAGATGCAGGGGGAAAATACTGGTTTGCCATTCCTGTACATGATTCCAGCAAAGATGATGAGGTTTTAAAGCTTGAAAAAATCATTTTCAAAGATTGGCTCAAAGAAAATAAATATCACTCCGAAGAGCTCCTTTGGCTGTTGGATTATTCCTGCAGAGATGATTTCGGATTGGGAATAGACTACGTTTCGGCATGGGCTGGAATTCATTATTTCGCAGGTAGAAAGAACAATTGGAGCACGAAATATAAAGATCAGGTCTTCACATGGCCTGAAGGCAATGCCAGATTAGCAAAACATTTTTCAAAATATACAGAAGGAAAACATATGTCCGGAAATCTGGTTTTTGATGTGAAAATCAATGATAAAGTTGAGGTTTTAAGTTTTGATAATACTCAGAAAAAAACAAAAAAGATCATTGCAGATAAAGTACTGTTTGCATCACCGCAGTTTGTCAACGAAAGGATTTTCAATCATCAAAAAGCAGCTTCATTTAACTATGTTCCCTGGCTTTTAACAACCATTACTCTGAAGAATGAATTCGGAGGAGATGAAGAGCTAGCATGGGATAATGTGATTTATGGATCTTCGGGATTGGGTTATATCTTTGACCAGCATCAGAATCTGAACCAGGTTATGGGTGAAAAAGTGATTACCCATTATAAGAGCTTTTCAACCGGAGATTGTAGAAAAGCAAGGAAAAAGCTGTATGCCATGAAAGATGCTGAACTGAAAATTTTAGTTTTGGATGATCTGAAGAAAGCGCACCCTTTGATAGAGGATTTTATTCTGGAAATGCAATTTCATAAAATAGGACATGCCATGATAGCACCGGTACCTGATCAGATTTTTGGAGAAAAAACCAAAATAGCAAAAGAATCTATTGGAGATAAAATTTTCTTTGCCCATTCCGATCTTTCAGGAATATCTATTTTTGAAGAAGCCTTCTACCAGGGAATCCGGACTGCAGAAAAAATGATATAAAATTGCTATATGAAACAACCCTGGATACATAACGCAAAAACGGATTGGTGGTTTATCTTATCACCTCCTTTTGTGGTATTGCTGATTATCTTTCTCTTTCAGAAACAGATTCAGGGACTGGAAAATCATTATTCTTTTTATACATGGCTTTTCTTGATTGTTTTCGTGGATGTGGCTCACGTGTATTCTACACTGTTCAAAACTTATTTTGTAAAAGGAGAAGTTCAGAAAAATAAGTTGCTTTATCTCGGCATTCCTGCTGTAAGCTGGATTTTGGGAATCGTCCTGTTTCAATTTGGAAGTCTGACATTCTGGTCGGTGCTGGCTTTGATTGCTGTTTTTCATTTTATACGTCAGCAGTATGGTTTTATGAGAATCTATGCCCGCTTTGAACCGAATACCTGGAGTAAGAAAATAGATGAAGTGGCTGTTTATTCTGCAACTATTTATCCCATGTTGTATTGGTTTAAAACACCTCGTGCATTTACATGGTTTGTCAATAATGAGTTTGACTGGCTTAAAAATTTTCCGGATTATACTAATTTGATTACCATTGTATACTTTGCAATTCTGATCATTTGGCTTGTTAAAACTGTTTTTGAAGTTTTTAAAACAAAAGATATTAATATCCCAAAAACTGCTTTGATTACCGGAACTTTCCTTTCCTGGTATTTCGGGATTGTCTACTTTAATAATGATCTTCTTTTCACTTTTCTGAATGTGGTTTCCCATGGGATTCCTTACATCGCATTGATTTATATCCGGGAAATACAGCAAAAAGAAAATAATCAACTGAGCCGGATGCAGGTTTTTAAATCTTTTTCCGGAATATTTTTATTTATAGGCATTCTTTTAGGGTTTGCCTTTGTAGAAGAATTTTTGTGGGAAACGCTGGTTTGGAACGAGCATTTTTCCCTGAATATGATGCTCTCAGAAAAATGGTTTCAGTTTCTGGTTCCGTTATTAGTCGTGCCTCAGCTCACTCATTATCTGCTGGATGGCTTTATTTGGAGAAAACCAAAAAAAGTTAGCTAACTTTGCGGTAATCTTTAAAATCTAAAAATGAGACAATACTTTCTCTTATTAGCAGTTTTTCTCGGAATCATTGCAGGGGCACAACAGAAGACTTTCTGTAATCCCATCAATATTGATTATGGTTATACGCCTTTTGAAGTTTTTTCAAAACAGGGAAAACACCGTGCTACAGCAGATCCGGTGATTGTTAATTTTAAGAATAAACTGTTTCTTTTTTCTACCAATCAGGAGGGATATTGGTACAGTAATGATATGCTGGAATGGAAGTTTGTAAAAAGGAAATTTCTCAGAGATAATAAATACACCCATGACCTTAATGCTCCGGCAGTTTGGGCCATGAAAGATACTTTATATGTCTATGGCTCTACCTGGGAGCAGGATTTTCCGATCTGGAAAAGTACGAATCCGACAAAAGACGATTGGAAAATTGCAGTAGATACTTTAAAAGTAGGAGCATGGGATCCGGCATTTCACTATGATGAAGATAAAAATAAACTGTATCTGTACTGGGGTTCAAGTAACGAATGGCCATTGCTGGGAACCGAAGTTAAAGTGAAAAACCTTCAATCCGAGGGTTTCGTAAAGCCCATTATTAAATTAAAACCCGAAGATCATGGCTGGGAAAGGTTTGGGGAATACAATGATAATGTTTTTCTTCAGCCTTTTGTAGAAGGGGCATGGATGACTAAGCATAACGGGAAATATTATATGCAGTATGGTGCTCCGGCAACAGAATTCAGTGGATACTCTGATGGAGTATATGTGAGTAAAAATCCTTTGGAAGGCTTCGAATACCAACAGCATAATCCGTTTTCCTATAAGCCGGGAGGTTTTGCCAGAGGAGCGGGCCACGGAGCTACTTTTGAAGACAATTATAAAAACTGGTGGCACATTTCAACCATCTTTATTTCCACTAAAAATAACTTTGAAAGAAGACTGGGAATCTGGCCTGCAGGTTTTGATAAAGATGATGTAATGTATTGTAATACGGCTTATGGTGATTATCCTACATACCTTCCGCAGTATGCACAGGGAAAAGATTTTACAAAAGGTCTTTTTGCCGGATGGATGCTGCTGAATTATAACAAACCGGTTCAGGTTTCATCTACTTTAGGTGGATATCAGCCTAATTACGCAGTAGATGAAGATATCAAAACATATTGGAGTGCCAAAACAGGAAATTCCGGAGAATGGTTTCAGACAGATCTTGGTGAGGTTTCTACCATCAATGCCATTCAGATCAATTATGCTGATCAGGATGCGGAGTTTATGGGGAAAACTTTAGGGAAAATGCATCAATACAAAATCTACGGTTCTAATGACGGGAAAAAGTGGAATGTGATTGTGGATAAAAGCAAAAATACAAAAGATGTTCCTCATGATTATGTAGAATTGGAGCAGCCCGCAAAAGCCCGTTTCCTTAAAATGGAAAACCTTAAAATGCCTACAGGGAAATTTGCATTGAGCGGTTTCAGGGTATTTGGAAAAGGAGCAGGAAAACAACCTGCTAAAGTGGAAGGCTTTGTGCCTTTAAGAGCTGATCCAAAGAAATATGGTGAAAGAAGAAGCATCTGGATGAAATGGCAGCAGAATCCTGATGCAGACGGTTACGTAATCTATTTTGGAAAATCTCCTGATAAATTGTACGGAAGCATTATGGTGTACGGAAAGAATGAATACTTCTTTACAGGAGCAGATAGAACGGATGCTTACTATTTCCAGATTGAAGCTTTCAATGCCAATGGAGTTTCGGAAAGAACAGCCGTTGCAAAATCTGAATAAATACAATTAAATTATAAAAGAATGACACGTTTTGAAATATCAGGATGTGTTATTTTTTGATGGAATTTATAATAAAAATCCGCTGAAAAGAATCAGCGGATACTGTAAAGAATAATTAATTGAATATGAAGAAAGATAAATTTTATCTCGTTCTGCTTTTGATAGCATCTGATGCACCTTCGATGTCTCGTACTTTTTTCACTTTCTGGTTTCCGAAATTGTAGGTAAGACTTACCGTAAAGTTTCTGTTGTAACGGTTTTGGTGGATGTAATTATAATTGCCATTCTCCTGGAAGTCTTCAATTTTAACGATGTTGGTATTAAGGATGTCATTCACATTTACCGCAAAAGTCCAGTCGTTCCACATTTTCTTAAGGCTGAGGTCTAAGCTCATTAAGCCTTTTAGTAATCCAAGTTCAATCTGCTGCTTGTCTACGAAGAAATAATTAACACCAAAGAACCATGTTTTCTTTTTATCAAGACGGATGGTGTTGTTGGTCTGAATCAAAAGACTCGTAGAATTTGTTTTGTTGGTGTATACTATATCTTTACCATCCTGATTTCTGAATCGGTCTCCTGTTGTAGGATCAATATCAAGACTTCCATTATTGATGTTATGCTGTACTCCGATATTGAAGTTGGTTGTCCAGTATTGTTTGAAGAATGACTTCTGAATACCTACCATGGCAGACATTTCCTGTTTATTTCCAAAATTGGTTCTTATGTATCTAAGAACAGGATTTTCTCCTACTTTACCGTCAGGTGATACCGGATAACCCTGAAGCGGAACCTGGGTTATAGCATCCTGAATATAAGAATGGTTTAAAATCAGGAAGTATGAATTTTTGTACATATAAGTCAGCTCCTGATTATAAGTAGATGAAGCCTTTACAAATGGGTTATTTTGAGTATAATTATCATCTGTAAGAATATTTCTTACCGGATTGATTTCCCAAAAACTCGGTCTTCTCATCCTGCTTGAAAAGGAATAGGAAATATTGTTTTTATCATTGATTGCATAGTTGAAACCCAGATAAGGAAGGATATTACTGTAATTTCTTTCAATCCTTTTAAGTTCATCTGTAGGAGCGTTGTCAGAAGTTCCAAGACTGCTGGTGATCTCATATCTTGCTCCTACTTTTCCGGAAATTTTATCCGAGATCTTCTTTTCAACAGTCACATACATACCGTAGATGTTTTCATCATAGATAAAATGATTGGGTCTTGAGTCTGGAGCTTCTATGGGATTAAAAGAATATGTAATGTTTTTAGAATCGTTGTCTGTTTTGGTTTTATTATAATTTCCTCCTACGGAAATTGTCAGGTCATTTTTAAACTTCTGATTGTAATCCACCATTCCGGAGAAGTTATTGATGATCTGGGGAAGGTCCTGAATGACTTGTCTTGTTCTTGATCCTACAACTCTGTCAATATCTGAAGCGAAGGTTTTGTTATCGGTGTACTGAAATCTTCTGTAGTTAAGATAAGCTGCATTTACATTCAGTTTGCTGCCTAATGAGTCCGTTTTTAATTCATAATTTAAATTCACGGAATTGTTATAAGATCTTGCATCTTCTTTATTTTTGGACCATGTATATTCCGGGTTTTCTGTACTTGCTTTTTTTATGGTATTGAACAAATCTACCGTTGAATTATAGCTTTTGTTAGCCCAGGTGTTCCATGATAAAGCCAGATTACTCTTCTCATTCAATTGATAGTCAATATTCAGATAACCTCCGATGTTTTTGTTCGGATCGTCAACATCTCCTGTAGATTCGTTAGAAGTCTTGGCAGTTCCGTTTCTTAACGTGTAGGTTTGTGCCTCTATATTTTCACCACCGCTAAGATTGGCGCTCACTCCCAGTTTACCTTTTCTGTAGTTGGCAGAGAAGCTTGCCTGGCTTCCGTTGTATTTACTGGTTGTGTTAGACATTCTCATATTTCCGTTGAGACCGTCACTCATTTTTTTCTTTAAAACGATATTGATGATCCCATCTGATGATTCAACCTGGAATTCACTGCCCGGAACTGTAATGACTTCAATTTTCTGAATGTTTTCTGCCGGAGTATTTTTCAGGAACTGAGCCAGGGATTCAGAATCCATATTGCTTTTTCTTCCGTTGATATAGATCAGGGCATTATTCTTTCCGGCGATTTTTAATGTTTTATCATCTGTGGAAGATAATAGAGGAGTCTGCTTCAGAAGGTCGAAAGTGGTATTTCCTTTAGCTACGGGAGATGCTGCCACATCATATACAAAACGGTCACTTTGTTTTTTGAAAACCTGCTTTGTAATGGTAACTCCTTCTATATTTTTTGTTTTTGCCGTGTCAGATTTCTTCTCCTGGGCAAATGCACAAGTACCGAATACGATGGCCATTGACAAAATTATACGTTTCATGTTGTTTTTATTTAAGAGTGGTTGAGTGATATAAGTTTTTATAGATTAGGTTCTTGATTTTACAGCATCATTAGCTGATTTCATTTCCCTTGTCTTTTTCAGTTTCTGGTTTCCGAAATTATAAGTAACTCCGATGCTCATGAGCCTTGGATAGTTGAAGTTGGTAATATTGTTATATTTTCCGTTTGGCTGTACTCCTTTAACTCTGTAAAAGCTTTGGTTAAATAAATCGCTTACTTCCGCTACAATGGTCCAGTCGCCTGCAATTTTTTTCAGACTGAGATCGAAGCTTTGTCTTGCGCCTATCATACCTCCTTCCATCGCTGTCTGGCTTGCAAAGAAGTAATTAACTCCTAAGAACCAGTCTTTTTTAGATGAAAGTCTGATGATATTATTGATGGTTGCAGACATATTGTAGTTTTTTACATCAATGATATAAGGATCCAGTGACTCAGATTCGTACTGACCTAGCTGAGAAGTTGGATCTTCCCATACTCCGCCTTTGTAGGTAACATAACCCAAATTGACAGAATAGTTGGTTGTCCATATGTCTTTGAACCATGATTTGTTCATTCCCAGCGTTAGAGCAAGCTCTCTGTTTTTACCGTAATTGGTTCTTATATATCTTAGGAATCTAGTTGTTCGCATGATCATATTTCCGTCTGGGCCATAGACTATATTTCCATTTTTATCCCTTTCTGGAGCTGTTAAAGTCCCTTGTAACGGAAGCATATCAGAAGCAGATGCATCTTCCACCATATTAAAGCTAAGATTGGCGTAGAATGCATTTTTGTACATATAGTTCAGTTCCTGATTATAAAATTTTGAAGCAAGAACAAATGGATTGTTCTGTGTATAATTCGTAGGAGTGAAATACGTTCTGGATGGGTTAAGTTCCCAGAACCTTGGTCTTCGGATTCTGCTCGAGAAAGTATAGCTCAGGTTGTGATCAGAATTGATGGCATAATTTAAATTCAGATAAGGTAAAAGATTGTTGTAGTTTCTTTCGAATCCTGTTTTTTCCAGAATCTCTCCCGTACTTCTGGTCATTTCATATCGGGCTCCTATTTTTCCGGATATTTTCTCAGTCAGTTTACGTTCATAGTTCAGGTAAATACCTAAAATATTTTCTTTATAAATGAAGTGATTGGTTTGTTTGGGATCTATTACAAAATCGGTACCTATTAATTTGTCTTGTTTGGTATCATTATCGGTGTTCGTATGATTGTAGCTGATTCCCATTAACCATGTTGCGCCTTTAGCCGTTTTTTTCAGATAGTCGATATTAGCTGCATAATTGTTAATGATCTGGGGTACTGATTGATGAAGTGCAGAATACTTATTGATGGTATCATTAGTTAAAGGAAAACTTTCATTAAAACTTACTTTATCTCTGTTGAACCATAGGTAAGAAATGTTTGAGGTAAGCCTGCTTCCCAAAGAATCTGTTTTCATTTCATAATTTAAATTGAATGAGTGATTTCTGGTTTGTGCATCTTCATTATTGACCGTTCTGTTATTTAAAACTCCGTTTTGCCAGTTGGTAATATCCAGTACAGAATTGAAACTTTTATTATATCTCATGTTGTAGGAGAAACCAAGACTGTGCTTTTTATTGATCTCATAATCAACGTTAAAGCCTCCTCCAAAATTTTTATTAGGATCATCATTAAACCCATATGATTCATTTCTGAAAGTAGGATCTCCGTTAGACAGCGTATATCTTTGTCTGTCTGTCCAGCTTCCTGTTCTGAAGTTTGAATTACCAGACCACTTTCCTTGTCTGAAGTTAAATGAAGCTCCGGCATTAGGGTTATTGTAAAAAGCCTGCTCGTTCTGCATTTTCAACGTTCCGTTGTAACCGTTGTTCTTGCTTTTTTTCATGACAATATTAATCACCCCTTCTTTGGATTCAACCTGGAATTCACTTCCCGGAACCGTAATCACTTCAATTTTCTGGATATCCTCGGATGGAGTAGACTTCAGCATTTCAATCAGTGCCTCAGAATCCATATTTGTTTTCTTATTGTTGATGTAGATCACCGCATCATTTTTTCCCAAAATCTTCAGTGTTTTTCCGTCTATGCTGGAAATCATTGGAGTTTGTTTTAAAAGATTAAAGGTGTTCGTTCCTTTAGCAATAGATGAAGAAGCTACATCGTACACTAAACGGTCTCCTTGTTTTTTGAAAACCTGCTTCTTGATATTCACTGCATCAATAGCATTTACTTTCAAACTGTCTTTTTTCTGCTGGGCAGTTACAAGTCCACCGAAAAATAGTGCTGCAATAAGAATTTGAGTTTTCATGATATTATTTTTTAATTAATAGCTTGTATGGTTTGTTATTTTACATTGCAAAGATATATAATAAATTTAGTATCATGCAATGCAAAGTACTTAAAATGTTTTTAATTAATATTTAAGTTATTGATTATCAGTAACTAAAATTTTACATCAATTTTAAGGTTTTAATGACTTTGTTCCTTAATTAGACAATTTAAAGTTCAATTTTGTTACATGACGAAATGAAATAGATGAAAATTTGTAAAAATATTTGATGAGAAATCAGAAAAAGTAACAATGATTGTGTTTCATTATTATGCTTCGGTAAAAGAAAATTTTGCCCATATTAAAGTGATAAAATCTGGCTATGTGAATGCATCAAGCTTTGGTGCCTACCAACGGATAAATAGAACAACGACATCTGCAATCAATGTAATAGATTTCCAGAAAACTCAAACGTAGCAAGAAGACATGTAAAAGGGGCACGTTATAACTATAAAAACTAAAAGGACCGAAAAGGTCCTTTTTTTGTGAGTATTATATTATTTATTCTCTGTCAAAACGGGCAAGTTTTTTATCTACCCAAACCGTTGCAAAAGGGAAGAATGCGGATAATAATGCAAAAACAAAATCTTCATCATCCCAATTATAAATTTTTCTTGCAGGAAGGCAGAGTATAAGGTAAAGCGTAAAAAATAATCCGTGTAAACTGCCAATAACACTGATGAAGATAATAGAATATAAATTTTCATCATATCGGATCCAGATCATCGCAACACAGTACAGTAAAAGACATGAAATAGCTTCTGCAACACAAATCTGTTTAAACCATTTGATGATTTTTTCCTGAGAATATTTTGAGAAAAATTTTTCGATGAAGTCCATTCCTTTAGTTATGAGTTGAGAGTTACTAGTAAAGAGTCTTTCTCTAATCTCTCATTTCTGATTACAAAATTACTTATAAAAACTACTACCATCCAAATATTCAAAAACTTCAGGTGGCAGCATGGGTCTTACATTTTTATCATCTTTGATCATAGTGCGGATTTCAGTGGCAGAAAGTTCTATAACCGGAGCTTTGATGAGAGAAATATTTTCATGCTGTAAATAGTCAGAATCTGCTTTTTCTCCTTCAAATACTCTTGGATAAACAATGATATGATGATTTTTGATCAGAACATCAGAATTTTTCCACTTATGGAGACTCTTCAGATTATCTTCTCCCATAATAAGGCTGAAAGAATATTCAGGATATTTTTCATGAAGATAGGTAAGAGTATCAATTGTGTAACTTGGTTTCGGAAGAGAGAATTCCACATTGGAAGCTCTCATATTCGGATAATTTTTTACTGCCAGCTGTACCATATCTAATCTGTTATGGTCATTCAGTAAAGATTTTTTGTCTTTAAACGGATTTTGTGGGCTCACTACAAACCAAAGCTCATCCATATCAGAATTTTCCAGAATATAATTCGCCAGAATAAGATGTCCGATATGAATTGGATTGAATGATCCGAAAAATAAGCCGATTTTTTTCATTGTTTGTAGGTAGCGGGTGATAGGTGACAGTACTTCAGTATGTAAATATTGGTATCAGGATTCTTTTTAAGATTTACGGGGAATATTTGATTCTATTACCTGCAATCTAGATCCTGCAGCCTCTATCAATCCCTGAATTTCACATCCTTAATATTTAGATAATGAGTAACATTGCCCTTCCAGTGATTTTCTTCAAGGGTAAAAGCAAGGTCGAAATTTTTATTTTTAAAATCTTCAACAAATGGTCCAAGCTTGAATCCTACGCACTCAATGTTTCGTCCTGTAGATTCCTGCTTGATATAAAATTTAAGGTGGTTATTATCTTTCCCCATAGTTTTTACATAGCCTGACAATTTCTGATTGGTCAATGTAAAAATAGGTTTCATATTGTGAGGCCCGAATGGAGCCAGTTTTCTATGGAAATTGATAAACTCTCTGTTGATTTCATCAACTGCAATTTCAGTATCAATGGCGATGGAAGGTTCTTTTTGATGGTCTTTGATTTTTTCAGAAACAATTTTTTCAAACCTTTCTTTGAAAGCATCAAACTTGTCTTTTTCCATAGAAAGTCCGGCAGCAGCGTGATGGCCCCCAAATTTCAGGAAATATTCAGAACACATATCAAGGGCTTCATGCACATCGAAATCAGAAACAGATCTTGCAGAAGCTACCATTTCCCCGTTATTACCATCAGTAAATACCAGGGTAGGTTTATAATACGTTTCAATAAGTCGGGAAGCGACAATTCCGATCACTCCTTTATTCCATTCAGGATGATAAACGATGGTTGTATGCTTGGTTTCCTGCTGAGATTCTATAATTTGGTTCAATGCAGAAAGAGTGGAGTTCATATCCAGCTCTCTTCTTTCATCGTTGAGGTTCATGATATCGCTTACAATCTGGTTGGCATGTTTCAGATTGTCAGAAACCATAAGTTCTACGGCTGCTTTACCATGAGAGATTCTTCCGGCTGCATTAATTTTAGGAGCTATTTCAAAAACAATATTTGAAATTTCAAAATGAGAAAGTTTATCCTCAGGAATCAGCAATCTTAATCCCAGATTTCTGGTTTTTCTAAGGGTTTTCAATCCCATTTTAGCCAGTACTCTGTTTTCACCTGTCATGGAAACAATGTCGGCAGCAATAGAAATGGCTAGAAGATCAGTAAGTTCAAATAATTCCGCTTCCGGTAATTTATAAATTGTATTTAATCCCTGGCAAAGCTTAAAGCCTACACCACATCCCGAAAGTTCTTTGAAAGGATATCGGCAGTCATTTCTTTTAGGATCAAGCACAGCTGCTGCATCAGGAATTTCTTCACCCGGAAGGTGATGGTCACAGATAATAAAATCTATATCCAGATTTTTGGCATAGTTGATCATATCAAGAGCCTTTATTCCGCAATCCAGAGCAATGATTAATGAAAATCCATTTTCTTTGGCAAAATCAATTCCTTCAGTAGAAATTCCATACCCTTCAGAATTTCTGTCAGGAATATAATAGTCTAAATATTTTTTCTCAACAATTTTGCTGAGATAAAGGTACATCAAAGCAACCGCTGTGGTTCCGTCCACATCATAGTCACCATAGACCAATATTTTTTCACCATTTTCAATAGCCGTTGCAATACGCTCTACAGCTTTTTGCATATCTGCCATTAAAAATGGATTATGTATATCGTTAAGGTTTGGTTTGAAGAATTCTCTGGCCTTTTGATAGTTGTCAATCCCTCTTAAAACGAGGATTTTAGATTCAAAAGTACCAAAACCAAGTGACGAACTCAGTCTGTCCACAACTTCCTCATCGGGTTCAGGCTTATAAATCCATTTTTGACTCATTTCACAAAAATAAGGAAAAAAAATAGCATTCCAGAAAGAACTGGAACGAAGTTTCGACTTAATAATTGTTAAAAAAAGGCTATCTTCGTGCTCCAAAATTTTAAATGACTATGAAAAAAATTACTCTATGCCTTATGTTATTTGGGGCTATGTATTCGATTAATGCACAAAAAATTAACCTCGGGAAAGCGGCCGGAATGGTTTCAAATGGTGCAAAAGCTCTAACATTTACGAACGAAGATGCGGTTAAATTATCCAAAGAGTCAGTAGACTGGATGGATAAAAATAATGCCGTAGCAGGACCTAAAGATCCATACACTGTGAGACTGAACAAACTGTTTGGAAAGCACAAATCTCAGGACGGTCTGAATTTGAATTATAAAGTTTATAAAGTTAAAGATATCAATGCGTTTGCCTGTGCAGACGGAAGTGTACGTGTATTCTCTTCTCTGATGGATATCATGACAGACAATGAATTGCTTGCTGTTATCGGGCATGAGATCGGGCACGTGAAAAATCAGGATACAAAAGATGCTATGAAGTCTGCTTATCTGAAAGCGGCGGCATTAGATGCTGCATCATCGGCTTCTTCTGCTGTAGCTACTCTTAATGAGAGCCAGGTAGGAAAGATGGCTAATGCATTTTTGGATGCTTCACACAGTAAAAAACAGGAATCAGAAGCAGATACTTATTCATATGACTTTATGAAAGCTAATAAATATGATGTTGTAGGAGCATATACAGCTTTCAAAAAGTTGGCGCTGCTCTCAGAAGGAAGTACACAAACGAACTTTGAAAAAATGTTCAATTCTCATCCTGACAGTAATAAAAGGGCAGAATCTATTAAAAAACGAGCTGAGAAAGACGGGTTATGGAAAGATCCGGGAACGGTAACTTTGCCTACAGCAAAACTTACGAAATGATTAATTATATATTTTCAACAAAAAAACCTCAAAGCACTGCTTTGAGGTTTTTTATATAAATTATTATGCTTTATAGATTAAGAATACATTTTTTCTCTTAATTCTTTTACCTTTTTATCAGCAAGGTATTCGTCATAAGTCATTTCTCTGTCGATAATTCCTGTAGGAGTTAGTTCAATGATTCTGTTACAGACTGTTGAAAGCATTTCGTGGTCATGAGATGCTAATAAAAGATTTCCTTTGAAGTTCGATAAAGAGTTGTTCAAAGTAGTGATACTTTCAAGGTCTAAGTGGTTGGTAGGTTCATCTAATAAAAGGACGTTTGCTTTCTGAAGCATCATTCTGCTGAACATACATCTCATTTTCTCACCTCCTGAAAGCACTTTACAAGATTTTAAAGCTTCATCACCAGAGAAAAGCATTCTTCCAAGGAATCCTCTTACAAACTCTTCGTGACGCTCTTCGTCATTTTTGGTAAATTGTCTCAACCAGTCAACCAGACTTAAATCTTCCTGGAAGAAGTTAGTGTTGTCCAAAGGCATATGAGATTGGTTGGTTGTAACTCCCCAAGCAACAGTTCCTTTATCAGCTTCTACATTCCCTGCTAAAATTTCGAAGAATTCTGTAATTGCTAAAGAGTTTTTGGAAAGTACAGCTACTTTATCTCCTTTCTTAAGGTTCAAATCAATATTAGAGAATAGTAATTCTCCATCTTTTGTTTTCTCAAGACCTTTTACATCTAGAATCTGATCACCAGCCTCTCTTTCCATTTCGAAAATAATAGCCGGATATCTTCTTGAAGATGGTTTAATATCGTCAATATTTAATTTGTCGATCATTTTCTTTCTAGCAGTAGCCTGTTTTGCTTTAGCAACGTTAGAGCTGAATCTTGCAATGAAGTCCTGAAGTTCTTTTTTCTTCTCCTCAGCTTTCTTATTGGCCTGAGCTCTTTGTCTTGTTGCCAATTGAGAAGCCTGGTACCAGAAAGAGTAGTTACCTGTGTAAAGATTAAGTTTAGCATAATCCAAGTCACCAATGTGTGTACACACTGTATCAAGGAAGTGACGGTCGTGAGATACAACAATTACTGTATTTTCATAATCAGCAAGGAAATCTTCCAGCCATGAGATTGTGTCAATGTCAAGGTCGTTGGTAGGCTCATCCAGAATCAACACATCCGGATTGCCGAAAAGAGCCTGAGCCAAAAGAACCTTTACTTTGTCTTTGTTCTCAAGTTCGCTCATCATCTGCCAGTGCATGTCATCTTTTACTCCAACATTTGAAAGCATGGTCTGTGCATCAGATTCTGCAGTCCAGCCTCCCATTTCATCATAGATTACACCTAGTTCACCGGCTTTAATTCCGTCTTCGTCAGAGAAATCTTCTTTTGCGTATAACGCATCCATTTCCTCCTTTATTTCAAATAATTTCTTATTACCTCTTAAAACTGCCTCAAGAACAGTATACTGATCATAAGCAAAGTGATCCTGCTCCAAAACTGACATTCTTTTCCCTGGTTCCAGAGATACATGTCCTGTTGTAGGATCCTGCTTTCCTGTTAATATTTTCAGGAATGTAGACTTTCCCGCACCGTTTGCTCCGATGATCCCGTAGCAGTTTCCTTTGGTAAACATAATATTTACCTCGTCAAAAAGAACTCTTTTCCCGAATTGTAAAGATAAGTTAGATACTGTTAACATATAGTTTTGTAAATTTGGCGCAAAAATACGAAAAGAATTTGGGTATTTTGTAATAATATAATAGTCAAGTTTTTAATTGTATGGTATTTTTTATATATTTCATTAACGAAATTTTAAAATGATGAAGATTGAGAAAACAGTTAGCATATTAAACAGAAGAGCCCGTTTTGAATATGAAATTCTTGAAGAATATGAAGCAGGAATGGTTTTGACGGGTACCGAAATAAAATCTTTACGTTCATCCAAAGCATCTATTACAGAATCCTTCTGTCAGTTTATTGATGGGGAATTGTACATCATCAACATGATGATTGATGAGTATAAATTAGGTACTTTTTACAATCATAAAACAAAAAGGGAACGGAAATTGCTCTTGCACAAAAAAGAATTACAAAAACTTGAAAAAAAGTTAAAGGATGCTGGGAACACCATAATACCTTTAAAATTATATATCACTGACCGAGGTAAAGCAAAGGTGCTGATAGCGCTGGGTAGAGGGAAAAAGCTTTTCGATAAAAGAGAGGCGATAAAAGATAGAGAAAATAAACGGAACCTGGACAGAATATTAAAGAAAAGTTAAAAATCATTTGAAAAACTTTGTATATAAAGAAAAATTATATTTATTTTGCATTATCAATTATTTAATCATTTAATTCTATGAAAAATCTAAAATTAGGAATTTCAGCATTGGCGCTTACTGTTGCCTCTACTGTTTTCGCACAGACTACCAACAATCCGTGGTTAATCGGAGTTGGTGCTCATGCTGAAAACCACGTAGCAGCAAGAGGTAACTTCAGTAATACGTTCTCTGCTAACAATTTGACGAAGAGTATGTTCAATGTGAACAACTTCTCTATTACTCCTCCATTATCTAAGTTAACAGTTGCTAGAAATGTTGGTAAAGGTTTAGTAATTGACTGGCAGACTTCTGTTGGGAACGTTGAAAACAAAAGATTCAACATGGGGAAAGAATTTTTCCTAATGACAGGTCTTGGTTTCCAAGCTCACGCTGCAGGTCTTTTATGGAACGAAGAATCTTGGTTTGATCCATATTTAAGAGTTGGTGCTAACTACTTAAGACATGACTATACAGCTCTTACTTTCCCTAGAACATCTGTTGACGCTAACGGTAACGCAATCGAAACTGTAACAAACGGTAAGGATGGTAACGAAAACGGTAAAGCTAACCACTTTACTGTAGCTACAGGTGCTGGTGCTAACTTCTGGGTAACTAAGAACTTCGGTCTTGGTGTTCAGGGAGATTATGTATCAACTCCAGGTGACAAGTCTACAGTTGCTAACTTCTGGCAAGCTTCTGCTTCTATCTTATTCAGATTTGGAAACAGAGATAGAGATAAGGATGGTATCCTAGATAAAGATGACCTTTGTCCAGATACTCCAGGTTTACCAGAATTCCAAGGATGTCCTGATACTGACGGTGACGGAGTTCCAGATAAAGACGATCAATGTCCAGAAGTGGCAGGTCCGGTTGAAAACAACGGATGCCCTTGGCCAGATACTGACGGTGATGGTGTAATCGACAAAGATGACGCTTGTCCTACAGTAGCAGGTCCTGCTGAAAACAACGGTTGTCCTTGGCCAGATACAGACGGTGACGGTATCTTAGATAAAGATGATGCTTGTCCTACTGTTCCAGGTCTTCCTGAATACAACGGATGTCCTAAGCCAAAAGAAGTAACAGCTACTGACGTTGAAAAGAACCTTAAGAGTGTATACTTTGATTTCAACAAAGCTACAATCAAGCCTGAATCTAAAGGAGCTTTAGATACTGCTTCTGAAATCATTAAGAAGGATGGAGGTAGATTCTTATTAGTTGGAGAAACTGATAAAAAAGGTAGCGATGCTTACAACTTGAAATTATCTAAGGAAAGAGCTGCTTCTGTAGTTGCTGCTTTAGATGCGAGAGGTGTAGATATCAACGCATTGAAATCAGTAGGTATTGGTGAGCAAAATGCTAAAGTTGCAGAATCTGCATCTGATGCTGAAAGACAAGCTGATAGAAAAGTAACTGTTAGATACATTGGTGATGACAGTGAATGGAACAAATATCAAAAATCTGATGTTGTTACTCCAGCGAAAAAAGCTACTAAAAAAGCTACTAAAAAAGCTCCAGCTAAGAAAAAAGCTGCTGCTAAAAAGAAAAAATAATTAATTTTTCTAAATAATGAATACCTCCAATTTAATTGGAGGTATTTTTTTTTTGTTGACTTTTGAGTAATTTTGTTGGAAATTTAAAAATTAAAATGGGAAGAGCATTTGAATATAGAAAAGCTTCTAAAATGGCCAGATGGGATAAAATGGCTAAAACATTCTCCAAAATAGGTAAAGACATTGCATTAGCTGTAAAGGCTGGTGGAACAGATCCGGAAGCAAACCCGGCCCTGAGAAGATGTATCCAGAATGCGAAGGGAGCAAACATGCCTAAGGACAACGTAGAACGAGCAATTAAGAAAGCGAGCGGTGCTGATGCAGAAAACTATGAAGAAATCACATATGAGGGTTACGGGCAAGGTGGTGTTGCTTTTTTTGTAGAATGTACTACAAACAATACAACAAGAACTGTAGCAAACGTGAGAGCTGTTTTTAACAAGTTTGACGGTAACCTTGGGAAAAATGGTGAATTGGCATTCATCTTTGATAGAAAAGGAATTTTCACAATCGATTTGGCTCAGATCAAAATGGATTGGGATGATTTTGAAATGGAAATGATTGATGGAGGTGCAGAAGATGTAGAAAAGGACGAGGAAGAGGTGATGATTACAACTGCTTTTGAAGATTTCGGTTCTTTATCTCACAAATTAGATGAACTTGGAATTGAGGCAAAGAGTGCAGAACTTCAAAGAATTCCAAACAATACAAAAGAAGTAAATGCAGAACAGTTCAAAGCTAACATGAAAATGCTTGAGCGTTTCGAAGAGGACGATGATGTTCAAAACGTTTACCACAATATGGAAATTACAGAAGAGCTGATGGACTCTTTATAAAAAATAATATAGCATTCATATACAGTTAACTTTCAATTAGTTTCTTTGTACAAAACTATGAAAAGAAACGTTGAATTAGTTGTTATATCGGATGTTCATTTGGGAACTTATGGATGTAAGGCTAAAGAATTGTTGAGATATCTCAATTCTATCCAGCCTAAAACTTTAGTTTTGAACGGCGATATTATTGATATCTGGCAGTTTAAAAAGTCTTACTTCCCTAAACCTCATTTGAAAGTAATCAGAAAGATTCTTTCATTGGCGACCAAGAACACAGACGTCTATTACATCACGGGCAATCATGATGAAATGTTTCGTAAGTTCACAGATTTTGAACTTGGAAAACTTAAAGTCTGTAATAAAATCTGCCTGAATATTGATCAGAAAAAAACCTGGATATTTCACGGTGATGTTTTCGATGCATCCGTCCAGCATTCAAAATGGATCGCCAAACTTGGCGGAAAAGGCTATGATCTCCTTATTATTATCAATAATGTTGTAAATTGGTTCTTAGAAAAAATGGGTAAAGAGAAGTATTCATTTTCAAAAAAGATCAAAAATAATGTGAAAAAAGCGGTAAAATATATCGGAGATTTTGAACTTACAGCTTCAGAGCTGGCTATTGACAATAATTATGACTATGTAGTTTGCGGACATATCCACCAGCCACAGATCCGTGAGGTTGTTAATAAAAAAGGATCTTGTACTTATTTGAATTCAGGAGACTGGATTGAAAATCTCTCTGCTTTAGAATACAACAATAAAGAATGGACAATTTTTTATTATGATGAACATAAACATCTGCTGAAAGATGATGAAGTGGAAGAAATTCAGGAAATGGATAATTCTGCGCTTTTAAAAATCGTAACTAATTTTTCCTAAATGAAGATTCTGTATGCATTCCAGGGTACTGGAAACGGTCATGTTGCCAGAGCACAGGAAATTATTCCTCTTCTCAAAAAATATGCATCCGTTGATACATTGATCAGCGGACATCAATCGCAATTAAAGGCTGATTTTGACATCAATTTCCAATATAAGGGTATTTCCCTTCTTTATAACAAAACAGGCGGTTTATCCTATCGGAAAACGTTTACAGAGAATAAGTTCATTGAAGCAGCCAAAACAATCAGAGAGCTGGAATTGTCACAATATGATTTAATCATTAACGATTATGAGCCTTTGACAGGCTGGGCTTCCAAACTGAAGAACCTTCCCATGATAGAGCTTAGCCATCAGGCTTCCATGAGCTTTCCGGAAACGCCCAAACCAAAGAAAAAGGACTTTCTGGGAGAAATGATTTTAAAATATTATGTTCCCAGTGAAAGGAAAATAGGATTTCATTTTGAAAATTACCATCCCCAGATCAAAAAACCTGTGATCAGAAGAAAAATCAGAAATCTTAATCCTTGTAAACAGGGATATTATCTTGTCTATCTTCCCAGCTTTGCGGATGAAAATATTATCAAGGTTTTAAGAAAAATTCCTGTGGAATGGAAAGTGTTTTCAAAATACAGCAAAGTACAGGTCAAAGTAAAGAATGTAGAAGTATTTCCTATTGATGAAATACAATACCTGAAATACTTTGAAGGCTGTGACGGAATTTTGTGCAACGCTGGTTTTGAAAGTCCGGCAGAAGCATTATTTATGGACAAAAAACTATTCGTAATTCCTATCCACAATCAGTATGAACAGGAATGTAATGCATGTGCCCTTGATAAAATGGGAATCCCCAATTCGAAGGTTTTAAATCTTCAGGAAATTATGGAATGGGTTGCTTCTGATCATCATCTTAAAGTAGATTATCCGGATGATATTGAAGATATCCTGGTAAACGAGGTTTTAATTCTTTAAAAAAATATCGTCCACATCACTCATTCTCATCATCACAGATCTTGCATAGGAACAGTGCGGATATACTTTCCAATTGTTTTCTCTGGCAAATTTGATGGCTTCTTCTACCAGGAATTTTCCCATTCCTCTCCCTTCAAATTCAGGATGTACCAGAACAAATGAAATGATCAGTTTATGGTCTTCAGGGAAAATGGTATAGGTAAGTCTGCCTACTTCTTTTATTTCGTTGTTTAGGGTAAGAACCCCGCCGTTTCCGGATTTATTGTTTTCAAATTTCATGATTCTGAACTTTAGGTTTAAACATACAAAAATTGCACCGACCTTTGCATAAGCAACAAGCAACAAGCAACAAGCAACAAGCAACAAGCAACAAGCAACAAGCTCCGCTATGAATTTTTCAACATTTTTTAAATTGACCACCCACTTGCGAAGCAAAATTCACAATTGACTCTCCTAATTATCTTTTCCCGTGTAATAGTTGTAATCTTTAATAATCACATTGATAAACTGTCTTTCTGTCATTTTAGTAGCATCAATTTCCAGTTTCAGAATGCTTTTAATTTTCTCAGAAAGCTTACTGATGATCTGGCGGTCGTCTACTTTCAGTGCTTTAGTGTAATTATCTTTGATGATTCTCATATCATTATCACTCAAAGCAATGACTTGCGGAAAAGAAGGGATATAATTTTCGTGGATATTCTCCAGAATTGTATGCGAAATATTGATGTTGTTTTTCAAGGAAATGACAGCGGTTCCGGAAGCAATATCACCTAGACGCTGGTTGTTTTTAGAGACAATCATAGAGATCAGTCCTATAACTCCGGCAAATGATACATCAACAATCCTGAAAACCCAACGGATCATATAATCTGCGAAACTTGCCTGATAACCGTCAATCTTTACCACTTTGATTTTCATTAGTTTTTTGCCGGGTGTCTGGCCTTCCATTAAGCTTTCCAATACAAGCGGATAGATGTAAATAGGAAAAGTAAGGATAAGATATACCGCTCTTATTGACCATTCATCAAGGCCGTCTAATAAATATCCCAGGTCAAGAATATTGAAGAATAAATACAGGATGATCACCACATAAGCGATCCTGATCAGAAGATCAATTATGAAGGCAAGCATCCTTTCTCCTACGCCTGCAATATTAAAATTAATATTTACATTTTGTGAGGTATTTATCGCAATTTGAGACATATTTTTTATTATTTTAGCCTTAACAATTATGAGAGAAGTTTATTTCATTAAACAAAATAAAGAAAAATGGTTGGGAATAGAACAGGTTATTCAAGGGAAAATTAAAAAAAATCCTGATGACCTGTCTTCGTTATATATAAATCTGATCAACGATCTTTCTTTTGCCCAGACTTATTATCCGAAAAGTAACACTACAGTTTATCTGAACCATTTGTCTGCCCAGATTTTTCAGAAGATCTATAAAACAAAAAGGGTAGAGGAAAACAGGCTGGTTTATTTTTTCAAAACTGAAGTTCCATTGCTGATGTATCAGTACAGAAGGTATCTGATGTATGCGTTTCTCTTTTTTATTTTGTTTACCTCAATAGGAGTGCTTTCTGCCATTTATGATAAAGACTTTGTCAATATCATTCTGGGGGAAGGTTATGTGAATGAAACCATTGAAAATATTAAACATAATAATGCAGTAGGAGTTTACCAGAGTGGCAGCACATGGGGAAGTACTATCGGGATTATTTTTAATAATATCCAGGTGGGAGCAAAACTGTATATTTATGGAATTGCCGGAGGAGTGGGAACTTTGTTTGCTTTGCTTTCCAATAGTGTGATGCTGGGTGCTTTCCAGTATTTTTTCTATGATTATGGGGCTTTGAAAGACAGTGCAAGAGGGATATGGCTTCACGGAGTTTTTGAGATCTTTGCCATGGTGGTGGAAGCGATGTGTGGATTGATTCTTGGGGCATCTATTTTATTTCCGAGAACGTTTTCAAGATTTAATTCTTTTAAAAAAGCATTTAAAGATTCGTTTAAAATATTCTTAAGTACTGTTCCTTTCACTATTTGTGCAGGGATTATAGAAGGGTATGTCACCAGACATGCATTGAAGATGCCTTTAATTTTGAACCTAATCATTATTTTTGGCTCACTGGCAATTATTGGATTCTACTATTTTGTGTATCCGTCTATTGTTTACAAAAAAACTAATAAACACATCCATGATACAATTTTATAAAAAAAGAGATTTTGGAACTTTTATCAGTGATAGTTTCAATTTTTTCAAATTATACGGGAAGAATTATTTTAAGAACTATATTCTGATCAATGGCCTGCTTTTGATCTTAATGGTAACCGTTGTGATTTTCGGATATAAAGAACTCTTTTCACAGATATTCGGGTCCAATCTTGGTGGAGAAACATATTATTTTGAACAGTATTTTTCAGATAATTCCGGCATGCTGATTACAGTAGGAATAATTACTTTTCTGCTTTTCATGATTCTGATGATTGTCAATTACCTGTATCCCGTTTTTTATTTAAAAAGAATTGCACAGGGTGCAGAAAAAATAAAAACGGATGAAATTCTGAATGATTTTAAAAGCAATGCAGGAAGAATCGGGAAGCTGTGCCTTGGAATGATCTTTATCGTCACACCGGCGGTTTTGTTTGTGGTAGGATTTTCTTATATTCTGATTTTTATTATTATCGGATTTTTTTTGATACTGCTTCTCTATCCCACGATATTCAATTTCACTACATTTTTGATGTATGATTATTTTAATTCAAACAGAGGTTTCTGGGAAAGTTTGAGCTACGCATTAAGATCGCAGTTTTCCTATCCGAACGGGAGTGAGAAATCCCCTTTCTGGAAATATTGGGGATCGGCATTTGTGATGTTTATTATTATTTACATGATAACATCTATATTCACATTTATTCCGATGATATTTTTTTACGGATCACTTCTTACGTCAACACCGGACGGGAATTTTGAGCAGAATCCTTTTACCGGAGCTGCCGGAATTTTGTTTTTTGTATTCTATGGAGTTTCAATGCTGATTTCGTTTTTTCTTTCAAATCTAATGTATGTGAATGCAGGATTGATGTATTATGACAGCAGAACAGATCTTCACCAGAAAGTAGAACTTGCAGAAATAGACACTATTGGAATCAATGAGTAAAATTTTTCTTTTCATATTGCTTTTTCTCTCTCTTGGGCTGGTTCAGGCTCAGGACGATAATCCTACTTCTGATGATCTGGTAGATTCTCTGTATACAACCGGGCATTACAGAAATATGCTGCGTGCTGATTCTGTGCTGATGAAAAATCCGGTATCTGAGAATACAGCTTATCCGAAAGCATTCAAAGAAAATATACCGTCAAGATATAAAGGAAATGAATTTGATTATTCTGTATCAAAACCCAGAGAGTCTTTCTTTCAAAAGCTGATGCGGAAGCTCAACCAAATTATACAGGGAATTTTCGGGGAAACAGCATTGACAAAGTCTGGGGAATTTACCGCAATCCTTATCCGTCTGTTTGCGATCATCCTGGTAGGTTTTCTATTGTATTTCATCATTAAATATATCATGGGAAAAGACGGGAACTTTCTTTTTGGTAAAAAGAATAAAAAGCTGGATCTCAATGTGCAGGAACTCCATGAAAATATCCATGAAATCAATTTCCCTGAAAGTATCGCAAAATTTGAAATGGCGGGAGATTATCGTTCGGCAGTCCGTTACCAGTTCCTGTTTATTCTTAAAAAACTGAGTGACAAAAAGCTGATCAACTGGAATCCGGAAAAAACCAATAAGGATTATGCCGTAGAGTTGAAAGCCCCTCATCTGAAAAATGACTTTTCTGACCTGTCTTATATTTTTGATTATGTCTGGTATGGAGAATTCAGTATTGAAGAACAGAGCTACCAGAAATTTAAAAATCAATATCAGGCATTTAAACCCTAACAATAGTAACCATGAATAAAACTTTCAAAACATATGCTGCAATTTTCATCATTGTGATGATTATTCTGGCATTGCTTGAAGTTAACAAAAAAGAAACGACAGACTGGCGCAAGAATTTTGATATCAATGAAAAGTCTCCGTTCGGACTATTTGTTTTTAATAATGAAGCTAAAAATCTTTTTAAAAACAATCTGAAGAAGGTTGAACAGATTCCTTACGAATACTATAATCAGCATAAAAAAGATCCTCACAACATTGTCGTTATTGAAAATAATTTTGACAAAGAATCATGGAATAAAATCCTGACGCAGGTATCTGAAGGATCGGATGCATTTTTAATGGTAGCCCGTATGCCGAAGGAAATTTCAGACAGTATCGGATATTATGATTCCGAAATCTCTTTTGAAGAAGAAAATGTGCTGAAACTTACCGATAAAAAATATCAGAATGATTTTGTTAAATTAGATAAATTTCCATCAGGAAGAGGATTTTCATTCATTAAACCTAACGTTGAAGTCCTTGGAAAAACGGTAGAGAAAAAGAATACGGATCAGGCCAATTTTATCAAAGTAAAGTTTGGGAAAGGACATATTTACGCTCATACTGAACCTCTTTTTCTGACCAATTATTATCTTCTGAAATCCGGAAACGTAAAGTATGCACAGGATGTTTTTTCATATCTTCCGGATAGAGAAACGCTTTGGTTTGTGTCCAATAAAAGTTCTGCATCACGTTTCTTTATGAGATTTGTGCTGTCGAATCCGGCTTTAAAGTATGCGTGGTGGGTGTTTTTGGGAGGTTTTGTTCTTTTTATTTTCTTTAATGCCAAAAGAAAACAGAGAATAGTACCGGTAACAGAGCCTCTGAGAAATACTTCTCTGGATTTTGTGAAAAGTATTGGAAATCTGTATCTTCAGGAAGGTGATTTTCATGATATGATGGCAAAGAAATCGCAGTATTTTCTGAACAAAGTGAGAATGGATCTGTTAATAGATACTCAGACTTTAGATGAAGAATTTGCAAAAAAGCTACAGTTGAAAACCGGGAAAAATATGGAAATGATTAATGAAGCTATTGCGCTTATCAAAAAAGGGCAGGATCCTTATGCCAGTGTAATAAAAGAAGATCTTACAAGGATCAATAAACTCCTTGACGAAATATTTAAATAATATAACAATATAATAACCTAATGATGTAGCAGTTTTTCAATGCTGATAACGACAATTCACAGGAAAGAATACCGTTGTCCATTGCCAGACTGACCAAATAAAATGTATTATGGAAAACTTTGATAACCCCAATATAGAAAACCAAAGCTCAATCAATCTTAATAAACAGGAAGAGCAGTTTCAGTCGAGAATTGATATGATTGAACTTCGTGCGAGTTTAGAGAAAGTAAAATCTGAGATTGGAAAAGTAATTGTAGGACAGGAGAAAATGATTGAACATCTTTTGGCTGCATTACTTTCAAACGGACACGTTTTGATTGAAGGTGTTCCGGGAGTAGCTAAAACGATTACGGCAAAATTATTGGCTAAGACAATTGATGTAGGTTTCAGCAGAATTCAGTTTACACCGGATCTGATGCCTTCTGATATTTTGGGAACATCCATATTCAATGTGAAAAATTCAGAATTTGAATTTAAAAAAGGACCTATTTTCTCCAATTTCATCCTGATTGATGAGATCAACAGATCGCCAGCAAAAACACAGTCAGCATTATTTGAAGTCATGGAAGAAAGACAGATTACCATGGACGGTACCCGTTATATTTTGGAAGAACCTTTCCTGGTGATAGCTACACAAAACCCTATAGAGCATGAAGGAACGTATAGACTTCCGGAAGCTCAGCTGGACCGTTTTCTATTCAAAATCAATGTAGGATATCCGAATCTTGAACAGGAAATTGCAATCATTAAAAACCAGCACGAAAGTAAAAAAGAAGATAAAACAGAAGGAGTAAACCGAGTGATCACAGCTGAACAATTGAAAAACTACCAGCAGCTGGTAAAAGAAATCATTGTGGAAGCTCAGCTGATGGAATATATAGCTAAAATTATCATCAACACAAGAGAAAACCAATTCTTATATCTGGGTGCCTCACCAAGAGCTTCATTAGCACTTCTTACGGCATCAAAAGCATTTGCTGCTCTGAGAGGAAGAGATTTTGTAACTCCTGAAGATATTAAAGAAGCTAGCTACGCAGTTTTGAGACATAGAGTTATCGTATCTCCGGAAAGAGAAATGGAAGGTCTTACTGCAGATGAAATTATTCGTCAGATTTTAGAAGGAATAGAGATTCCAAGATAGGTAGTAGAAATATGAGACTGGGTGATAATTCCTGATTCTTTTTCTAAGTCCTAATCCCTATAATCTGCAACCTAAATAATGAAAAACTTATACATCAATACACGTTTCTTTTTTACACTCATCGGAGTGGGGATTCTGTATGTCCTGGCATTTTTCTTTCCGGTGCTGATGTGGGTAGCCCATATTGCACTGTTGATCTGCTTTTTGGCTGCAATGGTAGATTTCCTGTTGCTTTTTAATCAAAAGAATGCATTACAGGTTCAGAGAATTTTGCCGGAAAAATTGTCCAATGGTGATGAGAATTTTGTTAAAATTGATATTAAAAATAATTACAATTTTACAATAGTCACTAAAATTATTGATGAAATTCCATTCCAGTTTCAGAAAAGAGATTTTCTGATTGAAAAACAGATTGCTTCAGAAGCGAATACATTCTTTCAATATTCATTAGAACCTAAAGAAAGAGGAGAATATCACTTCGGAGGACTGAATATTTATGTATCTTCACCATTAGGGTTGATCTCAAAAAGATTTATTTTCCAAAAGGATGCTGCCTTGCCTTCCTATCCTTCATTTATCCATCTCAGAAAATATGAGCTGATGGCCATTCAAAGTGAATTTTTATTGGGTGGAATTAAAAAGGTCAGAAAGCTGGGACACACCATGGAATTTGAGCAAATCAAAGAATATGTCCCCGGAGATGATATCAGAACGATCAACTGGAAAGCAACTTCCAAAACGAACCGTTTGATGGTAAACCAGTTTCAAGATGAAAAATCACAGCGTATTTTTATGCTGATTGATAAAGGAAGAACCATGAAAATGCCTTTCAATGGATTAAGTTTGCTGGATTATTCCATCAATGCAACCATGGCGCTGTCTCATATTATTTTGAGAAAAGGAGACAGGGCCGGGATGATGACTTTTTCTAAAAAGGCTGAAAATAAAATTGCTGCTGATAATAAATCAGGTCAACTGAAAAAAATCTCTGAAGCACTTTATAATATCAAAACAGATTTCTTTGAAAGTGATTTCAACCGTTTGTATCAGGATGTGAAATATTCCATCAATCAAAGAAGCTTAATTCTGCTTTTTACCAATTTTGAAACACTGGATGGATTGAACAGACAGCTTAAATATCTTCGAGGTATTGCTAAAAACCATTTGTTGGTTGTTGTATTTTTCAAAAATTCAGAACTGCAGACAATCATTAACAAAAATCCTGAAAATATGCAGGAAATCTATGATGAGATCATCGCTGAGAAATTTGAGTTTGAAAAGAAACTGATTATTCAGGAACTCCGCAAATATGGAATTTATACGGTATATACCCTTCCTGAAAATTTGAATATTGATGTTATCAATAAATATCTGGAGATAAAAGCGAGAGGAATTTTATAACTTTGCAGAAGCAATAAGCAATAAATAATGAAAATTACACTTAACAGAATAAACGACGATTTTTTATTTGAATGTACCAATGCGCAGGGGAATTTTATTCTTTTGGATAATACTTCCCAGCCGGGTGCCAAAGGAGTTTCTCCAATGGAAAGTGTGTTGATGGCTGTAGCAGGCTGCAGCGGAATTGATGTGGTTTCTATTTTAAAGAAGCAGCGTCAGAACATTACAGGCTTCCAGGCAGAGGTAGAGGGAGAAAGAGTGCAGGTAGAGGATGCAAAACCATTTAAATCTATTAACGTTAAGTTCTTTTTAGAAGGAGAAATTGATCCTAAAAAAGCACAGAAAGCAGCAGAACTTTCTTTTGAAAAATACTGTTCCGTATCCAAAACCTTAGAACCGAATGTAGAAATCGGATATGAAGTTTATGTGAACGGAGAAAAAATTTAATCTCTTATTTAAAAATAGAAAAGCCGGATAACTTATCCGGCTTTTTTTATTACCTATTATTCATTGCTTATTAAAAGGTAAGTCTTGGTTTTATCAGTTTCGCTACAGTGGCAGTCCATCCCGTCTGATGGGAAGCTCCTACACCACGGCCGTTATCTCCATGGAAATATTCAAAAAAGGTGATGTAATCTCTGAAGTGTTCATCATAATTGAATTTAGGATTTCCTCCGTTGAAAGCGCGCTGCCCATGTTCATCCTTTAAAAATAGAGAACAAAGTCTTTTGCTGATGTTTTGAGCTACTTCATCAAGGTTTCTTTTATCACCGCTTCCCGTTGGAAGTTCTACTTTCAGGCTATTTCCATAATAATAATGGAAGCGCTGCAGGCTTTCCACGATCAGGAAGTTGATAGGAAACCATATCGGTCCGCGCCAGTTGCTGTTTCCGCCAAACATTCGGCTGTCACTCTCTGCAGGAGTGTAATAGACCATATTCTGATTCCCATGTACAGAAAATACAAAAGGATTCTCTTCATATACCTTAGACATAGCCCGGATTCCATAAGAACTCAGGAACTCATTTTCATCAAGCATTCTGGTCAAAACCTTTGTCAGTCTGTTTTTACGGAGTATACTCATAAGATGTTTTCTGCCGTGTCCTTCCTCGTCCCAGTGAGAAACAAGTTTGGTGAGCTCTGGTTTATTTTTTAAGATCCATTCCATTCTGCTTCTGAAATTTGGCATCTTTTCCAGTAAACGATGGTCTACGATCTCAACAGCAAACATTGGAATTAAACCTACAATACTTCTTAATCTTAAAGAAACACTGTCTCCGTTTCCAAGCTGCAATACATCATAGAAGAAACCGTCTTCCTCGTTCCAGAGTCCTTTTGTTCCCTCACCCAGGTTTTCCATAGCTTCAGCGATATAAAGATAATGTTCAAAAAATTTGATCGCCATATCTTCATACACCTGATAATACTGGGCTAGCTCCATTGCAATACGCATCATATTCAGTGCATACATTGCCATCCAGCTTGTCCCGTCTGCCTGTTCAAGATGCTGGCCATCCTTTAAAACCATATTCCGGTCAAAAGCACCAATATTATCGAGACCAAGAAAGCCTCCCCCAAAAATATTTTTCCCGTTTTTATCCTTTCTGTTCACCCACCATGTAAAATTCAGCAGCAGCTTCTGAAATACTTTTTCTAAAAATAATAAATCAGGCTTCCCGTTATTCTTTTCATCAATTTTAAAAACACGGAAGCAGGACCATGCATGTACAGGCGGATTTACATCACTCATATTCCATTCATAGGCAGGAAGCTGCCCGTTGGGATGCATATACCATTCTTTCGTAAGCAATAAAAGCTGTCCTTTGGCAAATTCTGCATCAATAATAGAAAAAGGAACACAGTGGAATGCCAGATCCCAGGTAGCATACCATGGATACTCCCATTTATCAGGCATGGAAATAATATCCTTATTGTGAAGGTGGTTCCATTCCGTATTTCTTACATACTCACTGAAATTTCTCGGAGCTTCAAAATTGGGATCACCTTTCAGCCATTTTCCGATATTGTAGTGATAGAACTGTTTATTCCAGAGAAGTCCTGCAAAAGCCTGTCGCTGAACATTTCTCTCATCTTCATTTACCGTATCATTCTGAATATCGTTATAAAACTCTTCCGCTTCAGATTGTCGTGTACTGAAAATAGTATCAAAATTTTCAAAAGGTTCATCCGTTTCATCAGGACACAATCTGAATTCAAAAATTTTAGATTCTCCTGCTCCTACAATTTCATCAATCAGAAAAGATGCTTTTGTTCCCCTTTTTTCAGGGTTTACAGTATCTCCCTGATGAATAATAAAATCATTGATGCCATCTTTGAAATAAGTATTCTCTGTTTTAGGAGTTCCGTAAAGCCTAGATGTATTGGTTTCATTATCACAAAATACACTTTGTGCATTTGAATTTCGCGAATAGACTTTTTTGATCGAAATACTGTCGTGTCCTATATTGATACTTCCGTCATGAGAAGCATTGAGCTCTGCCTTATAAGTGTTATATCCCCATTTCCAATTATTTCTGAACCACGCAGTGGGTGCTACGACAATAGGAGCATCATGCTGGCTTCGGTTACAGACGGTGACTCTGGCCAGGATATCGTTGTGATCAGCTTTACAGTATTCAATGAAAATATCGAAATATTCATCATTATCAAAAATTCCGGTATCGAAAATCTCATATTCAGGTTCCTTTTTACTGCGTCTTCCATTTTCAGCAAGAAGGTCATCATATGGAAACTCGTTGATGGGGTATTTATACACCATTTTCATATAGCTGTGAGTAGGTGTATTATCCAGATAATAAAAGATTTCTTTAATGTCTTCACCATGATTCCCCTGTGGGTTACTCAATCCGAAGAACCGTTCTTTTACCATTTTATCTTTCTTGTTCCAGAATGAAAAAGCAAAACAGAATAACTGTTTTACATCAGAAATTCCGGCGATGCCTTCCTCACCCCAACGGTAAGCATAACTTTCAGCGTTATTATGATTGGTGAAATCCCAGGCATTCCCGTTTGAGCTGTAATCTTCACGTACATTTCCCCACTGCCGGTTGCTTACATAAGGGCCCCAGTTTTTCCATTTGGTATCTTGTAATCTTTCTTTTTCGGCGGTCATATCTCATCATTTTTCCATACGAAGTTAGTTTTTTTGAAAAATAATTCCAATTTTTTTCATCTGAACAATTATTAATATGCTTTTGGAATACTTGTATTTAAGAGCTTTTTTAAATATTAAAATAATTTTTTTTTGAAATTAAAAGAAAAGAACTACCTTTGCACCATTCGTTCATTTAAATATTGAAAATGTTATCAAGAAAGGTTGAGGGATTAGACCCTATGAAACCTTAGCAACCCTTTGCGCAAGCAAAGAAGGTGCTACGTTCTACCAAAGTATTTTGGACAGATAACTTACTGAAGTTCTTTTCAGCCATTTCCTGTGGCATTTTCAATTGTATTTGTATAAAAATATAATAGAATTGAAAACAGAACTAAACTATATAAATCTTTCGTATCAAACCAATTCCCAAAAGGAATACCATATCCCGTTAAGCTATCAGCTTTTTGGGAAAGATCTGTTTACAGCACCCATTATTTTAATCAATCATGCTCTTACCGGAAACTCAGAGGTATCAGGAGAAAAAGGCTGGTGGAAACAATTGGTGGGAGAAAATCAGATTGTTGATACTGATCAATACACTGTTCTGTGTTTCAATATACCCGGAAACGGTTATGACGATTTTTTAATTGAAGACTATGAAGATTTCACACCTTCAGATATCGCAGCGATATTTTTAAAAGGACTTGAAACTTTACATATCAAAAGCTTATATGCCATTATTGGAGGCTCTCTGGGAGGAGGGATTGCCTGGGAAATGCTTGCCAAGCAGCCGGATCTCGCAGAAATATTTATTCCTATAGCCTGTGATTACAGGACACATGACTGGCTTCATGCACAGTGTCTGGTTCAGAAATTTTTATTGAATGATAAAGAGGAACCATTACAGAAAGCAAGAATTCATGCTATGTTGTGTTACAGAACGCCACAGTCGCTCAATGACAGATTTCAAAACCAATATAACCAGGACAAACAACGCCTGGAATCTGAAGACTGGTTGGTTTATCATGGTAACGCGCTAAACGAAAGATTTAGTTTAAAAGCGTACAAACTGATGAATCATCTCTTGATGAATATTAATGCTGATGAAACGGCACTGGAGAACATACAGGCACGAATGCACATGATCTCTGTAGATACAGACTTATTCTTCCCGGCTTCTGAAATCCGAATGTGTTTTGAAAACTTAAAAGAGAAAAATAAGGATGTTTCTTATCACGAGATCCAATCTATACACGGGCACGATGCCTTCCTAATGGAATATCAACAATTAAATAATATCATTAAAAACATTTTACAGAAGTAATGAAAAATGCTAACGAAATAAAATTTTTGAAGAACAGATCAATCGTCAAATTTGAAGGAGAAGATTTCCTGGGAGAAATCGGGATTGACGGACGAATTTTTAAAGCGCTTACTTTAGCGCGTATCAGTGTAGGGGTAATCTCTCAACAGGCGATAGAAAACGGAATTTCTATTCTGGTTCAGGAAATTGATGCTGAGAAAGCAGTCGCTTGTCTTATTGATGAGTTTGAAGCAGAAAGAAAATCTGGAAAAGTTTCCCAGATCTACAGTATCAATAATGTTTCTGTCATCGGTTTTGTGGCAGAAGATTTCAATAAAGTTTTTGCTGAGCTGGCAAGAAACAATGTTTTCCCATTATTACTGAATCAGGTTGCAGGAGAGAACAGAGTAAACATCGTAGTAACTTCTTCACAGGACGAAAAAACAAAAAACATTATAGAATCTGAAATTTTCAAGAAGCCAAAGACCGTCCATCTGGCGATCATAGGACATGGAAATGTAGGAAAGACTTTGATACAACAGGTACTGGAATCTTCTGAAGAGATTAAAAGACGTAAAAAAATAGACCTTAAAGTAGTGGCGGTGGCCAATTCAAAGAAAATAGCCTTCAATAAAAAAGGATTTGATGCAAATTGGAACGATGAGGTTTTAACTGCAGAACATCCTTCAAGTGTTCAGGAGCTCATTAATTTTTCCAACGAGAACCAGCTGGAAAACCTTATCGTTGTGGATAACACGGCAAGTAAGGATTTTGTGAAAAACTATCACGCTTTGGCAGAAAACGGATTCGATCTGGTTTCCTCAAACAAGATTTTTAATACCCTTCCGATTGAAGAATACAGAAAACTAAGATATACGTTGAATAAAAACAACAGACGTTATCTCTATGAAACCAATGTGGGTGCGGGATTACCGTTAATTGATACCATCAAATTATTACACCTTTCAGGAGAAAATATCACAAGAATTAAAGGAGTATTCTCCGGAACATTAAGCTATGTGTTCAACAATTTTTCTTTAAGAGACGATAAATTTTCAACCATCATCAATGAAGCTTTGGAGAAAGGATATACAGAACCGGATCCAAGAGAAGACCTGTCAGGAAATGATGTAGCAAGAAAATTATTGATTTTGGCCAGAGAATTAGACTTAATCAACGAATTCGGAGATATCAATATTCAGAATCTTGTTCCGGAAAGCTTACTTGAGGTTTCAAAATCAGAATTCCTTTCAAGACTTGAAGAACTGGATGAAGAATATCAGAAAATAAAAGAAAATCAGGAACCCGGACATGTATTGAGATATGTGGGAGATCTGCACGGTGATCTACAGAAAGATAAAGGCGAGTTGGATGTTAAATTGATTTCAGTTCCGGCAACATCTGCATTAGGACAGCTGAAAGGTTCAGATTCAATCTTTGAAATTTACACAGAAAGTTATGGTGAAAATCCAATTGTGATTATGGGAGCTGGAGCCGGAGCACAGGTCACAGCAAGAGGAGTATTCGGAGATATTTTAAGAGTAAGTGAAACGAAATAATATTTAACTATAACAATCTACCAGTTTAGCAGTGTAACAATTACTACAATTGTCATTCTGAGCATAGCGAAGAATCTAATGGTTACACTGCCAAATTGCCAAATTAAAACTATATGGAAAATTTTGAAACATCAGCAATAAGAACCCAGACTGAAAGAACCCAGTTTGACGAGCATTCTACACCATTATACCTTACGTCCAGTTTTATATTTCAGGATGCTGAGGATATGAGAGCAAGCTTTGCTGAAGAAAAACCTAAAAATTTATACAGCCGTTTTTCCAATCCTAACGTAACAGAGTTTACAGATAAGATCGCTAAAATGGAAGGCGCAGAAGCTGGATATGCTTTTGCAACAGGGATGGCAGCTATCTATTCTACATTTGCAGCTTTGTTGAATGCCGGAGATCATATCGTAAGCTGCCAGTCAGTTTTCGGATCAACGCATACATTATTCACTAAGTATTTCCCGAAATGGAATATTGAAACCTCTTATTTCAAAGCAGAAGATGCAGCGAATGTTGAGCAATATATCAAACCGAATACAAAGATCCTATACCTTGAAACGCCTACCAACCCGGCTATTGAAATCCTGGACCTGGAGTTTTTCGGTCAGATTGCGAAAAAACACAATCTTATTTTCATTGTAGATAATTGTTTTGCAACACCTTATCTTCAGCAGCCTATCAAATATGGTGCAGATATTGTTGTACATTCAGCAACGAAATTGATTGACGGACAGGGAAGAGTTTTAGGAGGAATAGCAGTAGGAAAAGAAGACCTGATCAGAGAAATTTATCTTTTCGCAAGAAATACAGGTCCTGCATTGTCTCCTTTTAATGCGTGGGTATTATCAAAAAGCCTTGAAACATTGGCCATTCGTGTAGAAAAACATTGTGAGAATGCATTGAAGGTAGCCGAATTTTTAGAAAGCCATCCGAACGTAGAATTAGTAAAATATCCATTCCTGAAATCCCACCCGAGTTATGAAGTTGCCAAAAAGCAGATGAAGTTTGGAGGAAATATCGTGGCATTTGAAATCAAGGGCGGAATAGAAGGTGGAAGAAACTTTTTAGATAAGATACAAATGTGTTCGCTTTCTGCCAATTTAGGTGATACAAGAACGATTGTTACTCACCCGGCATCTACAACACACTCTAAACTGTCAGACGAAGAAAGAAATGAAGTAGGGATTACAGCGGGATTAGTACGCTGCTCAGTAGGACTGGAAAATGTTGAAGATATCATTGCAGATCTTAAACAGGCCTTAGACTAGTTCAATAGGAGCGGGCTAAAGCTCATTATGATGACCAAAATAGATAAAAATGAAAAATTCAGAACAATTATATAAAGCTTTATCCGAAAGAATTCTAATTCTTGACGGTGCAATGGGAACGATGCTTCAGAGATATAAGTTTGAAGAAGAAGACTATCGGGGAGAGCGTTTCAAAGACTGGGAACATCCGGTAAAAGGAAATAATGACCTTCTTTCCCTGACGCAGCCTCAGGCAATTGAAGAAGTTCACAAGAAATACCTGGAAGCAGGTGCTGATATTATAGAAACCAATACTTTTTCAGGAACTACCATTGCGATGGCAGATTATCATATGGAAGATCTGGTATATGACCTGAACTATGAATCTGCGAAGATTGCAAGAAAAGCCTGTGATGAATACACCGCAAAAAATCCAAGCAAACCAAGATTTGTAGCAGGATCTATCGGGCCAACGAACAGAACGGCGAGTTTAAGTCCTGATGTTAATGACCCCGGATACAGAGCCATTACTTTTGAAGAACTGAGGGTGGCTTACAAACAGCAATGTGAAGCTTTGCTGGATGGAGGTTCAGATATCCTTTTGGTAGAAACCATATTTGATACACTGAATGCAAAAGCAGCTTTGTTTGCTATTGATGAATTGCAGGACGAGAGAGGAATCAAAATTCCGATCATGGTTTCAGGAACTATTACCGATGCTTCCGGAAGAACTTTGAGCGGACAGACCGCAGAAGCTTTCCTGATCTCTGTTTCCCACCTGAATTTACTAAGTGTAGGGTTCAACTGTGCATTAGGAGCAGATCAGCTGACTCCTTATCTTGAAACATTGGCTCATAATTCAGAATTCTATGTTTCAGCTTACCCGAATGCCGGTTTACCCAATGCTTTTGGAAAATACGATGAAACTCCTGAAGATATGGCAAGACAGATCAAAGAATATGTTGAAAAGGGATTGATCAATATTATCGGAGGATGTTGCGGAACAACTCCTGAGCATATAAAGGCGATTGCAGATTTGGTGGAAAAATATCCACCTAGAAAATTAAGAGAATTTGTCTGATTTGATAGATTTTTTTAATTAAAATCAATAATGAAGGCTCGGTTATAAATATTATCTTTAAATAAACCACAAAATTTAATGTAATGGAAAAGCCGATTTACTTAAAAGATTCAGAAGACATCAAACTCTTTAATGAATTGAGAAAGAAAGTGAACAAGAGAGTGGAAGCCATTTCTGAAAACAGAGATATCTATATTCAGATCAAAGCAGTTATTCTGCCGATGGTTTATCTGGGATTATACTTCCTTGCTCTTTTTAATGCTGAAAAGCACTGGATCTATATATTGAGTTTTATGTTAATGGGAATCTCCCTTGTTTTAATTTATTTGAACCTGATTCATGAAGCAGCCCATAACAATATCTATAAAAGTAAAAAGCTGAATAATTTAATCCTTCATATTTTTGATTTTATAGGAGCTAATTCCTACATCTGGAAGAAAAGACACATTGCAAGCCATCATGCCTATCCGAATGTGGACGGATGGGACACGGATATAGAACAGAGCGGATTGCTTTTAATTGTACCGTGGATTAAAGCAAAAGGAGTACAGAAGTATCAGGATAAGTTTTTCTTTTTAGTCTATCCGTTGTATTTGTTCAACTGGATGTTTATACGAGACTTTAGAGATTTCTTTGATAAGGAAAGGGTGATTTTAAAAACTCAGGGACAAATACCTGTTAAGGAAAAAATAAAAATGATCACTTATAAGCTGTTCTACTTCTTTTATCAGATTGTGGTTCCTGTGATGTTCTTTAAAGTATCAATAGGGTTGGCTTTGGGAGCGTGGTTTTTACAGGTGATTTCAGCAAGTATTTTTGCATTGTTTGTTTTACTGCCTTTGCATCCGCTTCCTGATAATGCCTTTCCGAGATTAAATAAAGAGAATGGTCTTCCATTCAGCTGGCTTCGTCACCAGTTTGAAGTGACGAACGATTTAAAAGAAAATAACTGGCTGGTAAGAAATATGTTGGGAAATTTCAATTTTCATGTGGCCCATCACCTGTTTCCAAATTACAGTTATATGTATTACAACGAGATCACAGAGGAGATTGAAGAATTTGCCAGAGAATATGATCTTGCTTATAAAAGATTTCCACTGTTGACTGCTTTAAGCAAACATAGGGATTTATTGAGGCAGAATGCCAATAATGCCTACTATATTTTAGAAGAATAAAATGAAATATTTAAGATTATCAGGCCTGGAGCCTCTTATCATAACCCCGGAGAGTAATTTCATCAATGTTGGTGAAAGGACCAATGTTGCCGGTTCCAAAAAATTTTTAAGACTAATCAAAGAGGAGAAGTTCTCTGAAGCATTAGATATTGCCCGCCATCAGGTAGAAGGAGGCGCCCAAATCCTGGATGTCAACTTCGATGATGGATTGATTGATGGGAAAGCATCCATGATCAAATTCCTGAATTTAATTGCCTCTGAACCGGACATCGCAAGAATCCCGATTATGGTAGATTCTTCTAAATGGGAAATTCTGGAAGCCGGTCTTCAGGTAGCGCAGGGAAAATGTGTGGTAAATTCTATCAGCTTAAAAGAAGGCGAGGAAGAATTTATCAAACATGCAAAAGCAATTAAAAGATACGGAGCAGCAGTCATTGTAATGGCATTTGATGAGGTAGGACAGGCTGACAATTTTGACCGTAGAATTGAAATTTCAAAACGTTCTTATGATATCTTAGTCAACCAGCTTGGCTTTCCGGCAGAAGATATCATTTTCGACTTAAATATCTTTCCTGTGGCAACAGGAATGGATGAGCACAGAAGAAATGCCATCGATTTTATAGAAGCTACACGCTGGGTAAGGCAAAACCTTCCTTATGCATCCGTAAGTGGAGGAGTGAGTAATGTTTCTTTCTCTTTCCGTGGAAATGATACGGTGAGAGAAGCCATGCACTCCGTATTCCTTTACCATGCGATTCAGGCAGGAATGAACATCGGTATTGTGAATCCGGCAATGCTGGAAGTTTATGATGAGATCAATAAAGAATTACTGGAGCTTGTAGAAGACGTGATCCTGGATAAAAGAGAAGATGCTACAGAAAGACTTCTTGATTATTCAGAAAAACATAAATCAGTCAAAAAAGAAAAGACCGAAGACTTAGAATGGAGAAACAATCCGTTACAGGAAAGAATTACCTATGCTTTGGTAAAAGGTATCGACCGTTTTATTGAAGAAGATGTAGAAGAAGCTAGACAATCAGCAGCAAGACCACTTCATGTTATCGAAATTAATCTGATGACGGGAATGGGAGTGGTAGGAGATTTATTCGGAAGTGGGAAAATGTTCCTGCCTCAGGTAGTAAAATCTGCAAGAGTAATGAAAAAAGCGGTAGCTTATTTACAACCTTTCATTGAAGCTGAAAAAGACGGAGCAAAACCTGCCAATGGAAAAATCCTGATGGCAACTGTAAAAGGAGACGTTCATGATATCGGTAAAAATATCGTGAGTGTTGTTTTGGGGTGTAACAACTATGAAATTGTCGACCTTGGAGTAATGGTTCCTGCTGAAAAGATTATCCAGACTGCTATTGCAGAAAAAGTAGACGTTATAGGACTGAGCGGATTGATAACACCAAGTTTGGATGAAATGGTGTATATCGCTTCAGAATTAGAAAGACAAAACTTAGATTTTCCTTTATTAATAGGTGGTGCTACAACTTCAAAAGCACATACCGCGGTGAAAATCGATTTAAAATATAAAAATGCAGTCGTTCACGTAAATGATGCCTCAAGAGCTGTAAACGTTGTGAGCTCATTGTTGGGTGACAGAAATAAAGAATACGTTTCGGATTTAAAGAATGACTATTCCGATTTCAGAGAAAAGTTCCTGAACAGACAAGTGGATAAAGATTATGTCTCCATTGAAGAAGCAAGAGAAAATCATTTTAAAATTGATTGGGAAAACGAAGATATCTTCACTCCGAATACTGTAGGAATAAAAGTAATCGAGAATCAGGATTTAAGAGAACTTCTTCCTTTCATCGACTGGTCTCCGTTTTTCAGAAGCTGGGATCTGCATGGGAAATACCCGAATATCTTAGAAGATGAGGTTGTAGGTGCTCAGGCGAAAGAACTATTCAAAGATGCTCAGATTATTTTGAAAAGAATTCTGGATGAGAAACTGTTGACAGCAAAAGCCATCTTCGGAATCTTTAAAGCCAATTCCAATGAATCCGATGATATCTTAATTTTTGATGAAAATAACACTGAGCAGGCAAAGTTTTTAACCCTTAGACAGCAGGCTCAGAGATCAAAAGGAAAAGACTATTTAGCTCTAAGTGATTTCATCGCTCCTCAAAGCTCTGGAAAGACCGATTATGTGGGTGCTTTCTGTGTAACGACAGGATTTGGTACTGATGAACTGTCTACTGAATACGAAAAAGCCAATGATGATTACAACTCCATCATGGTAAAAGCCTTGGCAGATCGTTTTGCAGAAGCCTATGCTGAATTTTTACACAAAAAAGTGAGAACAGAATATTGGGGATATGCCAATCAGGAAAGCTTAAGCAACGAAGAACTTATTGCCGAAAAATATAAAGGAATCCGTCCGGCTCCGGGATATCCGGCTTGCCCTGATCATCTGGAAAAGAAAACAATCTGGGATCTTTTAAAAGTAGAAGAAAATACAGGCGTTTTCCTTACAGAAAGCCTTGCTATGTTCCCAACAGCATCTGTTTCAGGATATTATTTCGGAAGCCCGCATGCCAAATATTTCGGATTAGGAAAAATTACAGAAGACCAGCTTAACGATTATGCAGCAAGAAGAGGTTGTAGCATCCAGGAAGCAAAAAAATGGTTGTCACCAAATTTAGCAGATTAACATTGACATGAAGATAACAGAACACATTAAAAATGCAAATGGAAAAACTTTATTCTCCTTAGAAGTTGTTCCGCCACAAAAGGGAATAGGTATTGAAGATCTGTATACAAACATAGACCCATTGATGGAATTCAAACCGCCCTTCATTGATGTTACAACATCCAGAGAAGAATACATTTATCTGGATAAAGGGAATGGTCTTATGGAGCGCCGTATTACGAGAATGCGTCCCGGAACCTTAGGAATTTGTGCTGCCATTCAACATAAATATAATGTAGATACAGTCCCACACCTTCTTTGCGGAGGTTTTACCAAAGAAGAAACAGAATATCTGCTGGTAGATTGTATGTACCTTGGGATTGATAATGTAATGGCTTTAAGAGGAGATGCTATGAAAGGACATCAGTATTTTGAACCTACCCAGGGAGGGCATGCGAGTGCCATGGATCTTGTGGATCAGATCAATAACCTTGGAAGAGGGAAATACCTTCATAATGAAGAGCAGGTTTGTGATGAGCTTAACAAGTTCTGCATCGGTGTTGCGGGATATCCGGAAAAACATATGGAAGCTCCTTCCATGAATTACGACCTGAAATGGTTGAAACAAAAAGTAGATGCCGGAGCAGATTATATCGTTACTCAAATGTTCTTTGACAATAAAAAGTATATTGAATTCGTTCAGAAAGCAAGAGAGATGGGAATCACGGTTCCTATTATTCCCGGGATTAAGCCAATTGCTACAAAGAAGCATTTAAAAATACTGCCTCAGGTATTCAAAATAGACCTTCCCGAAGAACTCATCAATGAAGTGGAAAATGCAAAAAATAATGAAGCAGTGAAGCAGATCGGAGTAGAATGGGCAATTGCCCAATGCAAAGAATTGCTGGATTTTGGAGTTCCTGTTCTGCATTTTTACTCCATGGGTAAGAGTGATAACATAAAAAAAGTAGCCGGTGAGCTATTCTAATAAAAGTACCAAAATGAAGGAACCCCTGTGATTTTTACAGGGGTTTATTTTATAGGATAGGATGTCTCTCAAACTCTTTTTTCCTGTCAAAGAGGTATCGATAAGTAGCCAGTTTTCGCGTTACTGAAGTATCCAGAGTTTCTGCAATCTTGATCATTTTTGGATTAAAATCACCAATCCACTGTAGTTCTGTGATCTTAAAATCCGTATGTTTCCTCAAATGCTGGGTTCCTTCCCAGATCATATATCCGTCAATCCCTTTCTTCTGCCACTCCGGAATAACCCCGAAAACAAGCCCCACCATTTTTTCATTCTTCTTAAATCGTTTTAGAAACAAAAATTTAAGTTTTTCAAAAGGTCCAAATTTTCCATTCAAATATTTAAACCATTGGTTGAGGTCCGGAATATTAATCCACATGGCAATCGGTTTCTCATTTTCATATACAAACCATGAAATATGCTCATTGATAATAGGTTTCATGGTATTGAACATCTTCAGTACTTTTGCTTCTTCCAGATGTTTTCCTTCCCCGTGGCAGGCCCATGCTTTATTATAAACTTCAGTAAAATCTTTTGCAAACTTAGCCAGGTTATTCTTTTTCATAGGCTGGGCTGAAATAGCAGGATTTCTTCTGTTTCTTTCATGAGCAATCTTAAAAATCCTTGAAACTTCCGCAAAAATAGGTCTGGTAAAACAAAGCTGTTCAAAATAAATCTGAAAACCATAATTTTCAAAAAGGTCTTTGTAGTAAGGCAGATTGTAATTCATTCCAAACAAAGGTTCAATAAAACCTTCAATTAAAAGTCCCCAGAATTTGTCCCGTTCCCCAAAATTGATTGGCCCGTCCATCGCTTCCATTCCTTTTCCCTGAAGCCAGTTTTTACAGTGGTCAAAAATAAAATTAGCAATTTCCTGATCATTAATACAATCAAAAAAACCAATTCCTCCTGTAGGTTGATTCTGCTCGTAACTATCATTGATAAAAACAGCTACTTTACCAACCGTTTTGTTATTCTTTTTAAAAAGAAATCTTTTACACTCACCGTTTTTAAAAAATTTATTCTTTTCAGGATCAAAAATCTCCTCAATATGCTTATCTAAAGGCCGGATATAATTTTTGTCGCGTTGATAAAGCTGCGTAGGGAATTCAAGAAATTCCCTTTTATGGAGTTGGTTTTGTACTTCTTCAACAATAATCATAGGCTTTTTAATCAGAAATGGCTATAAAAGATAATGTTTTTCATCTTATTTGAAATAGAGAAATAGATATTATCCGTATTTTTGCTGCAAATTAAATAAAAATGGTTGATTTTACTGATAACGACGATGATATTTTCACTGGAAAAGAACATACGCCTATAAGGGAAGATGCTTTTGATAAATCGCCACAGGAAAAAATAGAAAAAATTACTGAGCTTTTTGGTGAGATTATGGAAACATTGGGAATGGATATGACGGATGACTCTCTGAAGGATTCTCCAAGACGTGTTGCCAAAATGTACGTGAACGAGATTTTTGGAGGACTTCTTCCTGAAAACAAACCGGGAATTTCCACTTTTTCTAATAAATACAAATACCGTCAGATGTTGGTGGAGAAAGATATCACGGTATATTCTTTCTGCGAGCATCATTTTTTACCCATCATAGGAAGAGCCCACGTAGCTTACATTTCTAATGGTGAGGTAATAGGTCTTTCAAAAATTAACAGGATTGTAGATTATTATGCGAAAAGACCACAGGTTCAGGAAAGACTTACGATGCAGATTGTAGATGCTTTGAAAGAAGCTTTGGGAACAAAAGATGTAGCCTGTATTATTGATGCGAAACACCTTTGTGTAAACTGCAGAGGAATAAAAGATACTGCAAGTTCTACCATTACTGCAGAACTAAGTGGTATTTTCAGAACAAACCCTATTACAAGACAGGAATTCCTTCATTACGTAGGAAGCCATGCAAAACTGGATTAATAAACAATGAACTACCAAATTCTTAAAAATATTATTGATACCGAACTTCAGAGATTTCAAAATATCCCTGAAGAAGAATGGTCATACAGAAGTGCTCCGGAAAAATGGTCTAAAAAAGAAATTATAGGGCACCTTTGTGACAGCGCTTTTACAAATATTCGTAGATTTGTTGTCACTCAATATAAAGAGAACGAAAATATTGTATATGATCAGAATATCTGGGTAAAAGCTCAAAACTATCAGAATGTTCCTACTTCGGATCTTATTGATCTTTGGAAATCTTTGAACTATCAGATTGTTCATGTAGTGGAAAATATCCCGGATGAAGCATTACAGAGAACCTGCGATACAACCAAAACAGAGCCGCAGGTTTTTACATTGGAGTTTATTATTAATGATTATGTAGACCATTTGCAGCATCATTTAAAAGCGATTTAATTATGATAAAATTTAAAAAAGTTTCAGATAAAATTTTTATCACGACAATTATTTGTTGTGACAGAATTATTTTTTAACTAATTTTTGAATCTTTAAAATCATTGAATCTTTTAACTTAAAAATAAATGCAACTAAAAATATATAACTCCCTTACAGCGGAAAAAGAAATATTCAAACCTATTTTAGACGGAAATATCGGGATGTATGTCTGCGGACCTACAGTGTACAGTAATGTGCATTTAGGAAATGTGAGAACTTTCCTTTCCTTTGATTTTATCTACCGTACCTTAACACATTTGGGATATAAAGTAAGATATGTAAGAAATATTACCGATGCAGGTCACCTTACTGATGATGGGAATGTAGATAATGACAGATTCGTAAAGCAGACCAGACTTGAAAAACTGGAGCCTATGGAAATTGTACAGAAATACACTGTTGATTTCCATAAAGTATTGGATATGTTCAATCTTTTGCCACCCAATATCGAACCTACAGCTACAGGACATATCGTAGAACAGATCGAATTGACTCAAAAGCTGATTGAAAGAGGATTTGCTTATGAAAGCAACGGTTCAGTTTACTTTGATGTATTAGAATACAACAAAAGAGGACTGAACTATGGTGAACTTTCAAAACGTAACATAGAAGAACTTTTCGCCAATACAAGAGACCTTGACGGACAGGGAGAAAAGAAAAATCCACAGGATTTTGCATTGTGGAAAAAAGCATCACCTGCTCACATCATGAGATGGAATTCCCCTTGGGGAGAAGGATTTCCGGGATGGCACCTTGAATGTACTGCAATGAGTACAAAATATTTAGGGGAAACTTTCGATATCCACGGAGGAGGAATGGACCTTAAGTTCCCTCACCACGAATGTGAAATTGCACAAGGGAAAGCTTGCAATGATGCAGCACCCGTAAATTACTGGATGCATGCCAATATGTTGACGATGAATTCTCAGCGTATGAGCAAATCTACAGGAAACTACATCCTTCCGATGCAGTTGGTTACAGGAGATAATGACTTCTTTGAAAAACCTTTCCATCCTTCAATTGTACGTTTCTGCTTCCTTCAGGCGCATTACAGAAGTGTTCTGGATATTTCAAACGATGCAATGATAGCCAGTGAAAAAGGATTCATCAGATTAATGGAAGCTGTAAAAGTATTGAACTCAATCACTCCTGATGATACAAAACAATCTGGTTTCAGCCTGAAAGAATGGAAAGATAAAGCATATGAAGCTTTAACAGATGATTTCAATTCACCAATCCTCATTGCTCACCTGTTTGAAGCCGTGAAATATATTTTTGCTCTGAATGATAGTAAAGAAACGATCTCAACAGTAGATCTTGAAGATTTAAAGTCAACGTTGAATGCTTTTATCTTCGACGTTCTGGGATTACAGACTGTAGAGGAAAATAATAATGAAAAGCTTGATCAGACTCTGAAAGTATTGATTGAATTGAGAAATCAGGCAAGAAAATCTAAGAATTTCGACCTTTCAGATCAAATCAGAGACAAACTCCTTGCAGAAGGAATAGAATTAAAAGACGGAAGAGACGGAACATCATACGTTCTGAATTAAAAAATATAACTTTGTTTTATACCCATTCCGTAGGAGTCCCACACTTAGGATTCTTACGGAATGTTTTTTTTGGCCATCTGAGAAATACACTTTATACATTATTATATAGTACGATTTTTTTTCAGGAGCTTCATCCTGCTATCCATTCATACTCCTCGCGCCGATACTTTCCTACACTCAAACCCTCCAACTCTCCAATCTAAGCTGCGG
>NZ_JBLGCX010000031.1:0-271 GCF_047444895.1 Chryseobacterium sp. S90
AATTTTTAAAACTAAGCGCTTATAGATTCACAAGCGAAGTGGATTAACATCTTAACAATTGATAGTGAATGGTCAATGGTCAGTTTTTGCTTCGCAAAGTCAATTTTTAAAATCACACGCTTATAAATTCACAAATGAAGTGGATTGACATCTTCACAATTGATAGTAAATGGTCAATGGTCAGTTTTTGCTTCGCAAAGTCAATTTTTAAAACTAAGCGCTTATAGATTCACAAGCGAAGTGGATTAACATCTTAACAATTGATAGTGAA
>NZ_JBLGCX010000011.1:0-130478 GCF_047444895.1 Chryseobacterium sp. S90
TTCAGTGGGGCAAAGATAGAAACTTATACTACACCCTGCAACTTTATTTAACATAAATTTTACCGTTTCGTAATATTTAACCCTAAACTACTGAAACAAAGGAGCAAAAATTTTAAACATTTGTTTGGAAGGGAAGGAAAGTTGGAGAATGGTAGAGTTTGAGAGTTGGAGAGGGTTGTAAGGGTACGGGATACGAGATGCGGGGTGTGAGTCAGAGGGTGAGATGTGGGGTTTTAGGGTTTAGAATGATCAAAATAAGATATACATAATTATTATATAGAATAGCTTTTTAAAAGTTTTGGCTTCGCTATAGTCTTTATAATCATTATTATTCTATATCCCCAGATAGCATTGTCACTCCGTAGGAGTCTGGATAAAACTCTTCCGTAAAATTAAAATAGCAGAAATATAATTCACCTTAATTAAAATGCTTCGACTCAGCTTAGCATGACACTGCTAATACTAACTGCTAAAAAAAACCTTAAACATTATCCTGTCAGCTTACTTCCTTTAAAGGCTGTTTGGATTCCTGCGGAATGACACAATGGGAACAGAGGTTTATACTCACTAGCCTCCTTCCATAAAAATCAGGAAGGTGAAAATTCAACACCAATGTTCCTTTTCTACATAGAAACCTGAAACCCGAAAATCAATACCCCGAACAACTGTATCCTTCTACCCCGAAACTCATCATTCATCATTTATCATTTATCATTCATAATTTATAATTCATCATTCGTCTTCCTAGCCCTGATAGGAATGGTTACCCCGCAGCTTAGATTGGAGAGTTGGAGGGTTTGAGTGTAGGAAAGTATCGGCGCGAGGAGTATGAATGGATAGCAGGAATTAGCTCCTAATTAAGTTTGAGAGTTTGAAGGTGTAAAAGTTTGAGAAAACTTTAATGTTATTGTGTAGAAGGAAAAGTTTGGGAAGGAAGACCCTCCTTTTTTAAGAGTGGAATTAAAAAAAGCGTTTGATTACTATCTTATATATATAGTATCCAAATAGACATCCGATAGTATCTGCTACAATATCTAATGTTTCCATTGATCTGCCTAATCCCATTTCTTCCTGGAGAATTTCGGTAAGAAAAGCATAGATAAGGATGATCTGAAAAAAGTATGAGAATTTTATTTTAGGAAATGTAGCAATGAAAGAGAAACCCAAGGCTGCGAATATGCTTAGATGTAAAATTTTATCAATCCCGCTGAACATGAACCAATATTCATGATTCTCTTCTCCGGGCTTGAGAAGCATATAAGTAAGAAATGCCCAATAAATGGGCAATATCTTACTAAATATTTTTGAAATCTTATCCAATGATAGCTTTGTAATCATCTGCAGAAAGTAACTCAGACTGATCTGCCCCATCAGCAATTTCCAATTTGATAATCCATCCGTCTCCATAAGGATCTGTATTTAACAGTTCAGGCTGAGATTCTAATTCTGAATTGAACTCAATAACCTTTCCAGCAATAGGTAAGAATAGATCTGAAACAGTCTTTACCGCTTCTACACTTCCGAAAACATCTCCTCCATTAAGATCATCATCTACAGTATCGATGTCTACGTATACGATGTCTCCAAGTTCTCCCTGAGCGAAGTCTGTAATACCGATTGTAGCAACGTTACCCTCGATCTTGATCCATTCGTGATCTTTGGTGTACTTTAATTCTGATGGTGTGTTCATTTTTTAATTTTTATTTTGTACAAATGTATTCAAAAATATAGTAGCTTCAAATATTGGATATAAAAAAAGTCCTTCAAAACTGAAGGACTTTTAAGTTTGTATCATTTTTAGAACCCACCTCCGGATTCACCAAATGTAAATGTGGCAGAAATACCTGCTCTTACTGTAGACAGTGGGAATGCTGTAGAGATCTTGTACTTTGAGGTCATCTGTTCATAGAATACTCTCAGGTTCAGATTCTCGGAAACATTATAGTCTGCGGAAAGTTTGATGTTCATCAGTCTTTGTCCTCCTGTTACCTGTGCATCATTCAGCAGAATATTCATAATGGAAGTCTTGCTGTCTCTTAATGAAATATCTCCTCTGATGTTAAGGTCGCTTCCTTTTCCTCTTGTTCCTCTACCTCTGATGTTGGCTGTTCCCAATCTGAAGTTTCTGACAATATATCCAAGTCTTACTACATATTCTGTATTAGCATCTTCGGTAAGAGTCTGGTTGACTAATCCCAGTACCATCATTCTTGTTCTGTTGTATTGTATCCCGAACTGCATATTGTTTCTCATTGTAACATCTACCCCGATAAGTGGTGAGAAAGATTCTACGTATCCAACCTGTGCGAATGTATATGGGTTAATCTTGTCTCCATCATTCTTTTTCACATTACCAGCATCATCCACCGTTTGATAATATCCATTTGGGTTACCATGATAATCAACATTGCTTTGGATACCTGTTGCTGTATAGGTCGCTGTATAACCATGTAAGATATCAAACTTTGTGAACTGTCCACTGATTATAGGGATATTTTTTAATCCCGAGTACGTAATTCTCCAGTTTGGTAACGGGAATCCTGTTTTCTTAGGACTACCCATAGGAGCCACTGATTTTCCTTCCATAGCTGCTTTAAAGGCAGGAATCAATACATAGGCATTTCCAATGCTGTAATGCTTCGCAAATCCATTGTTATCCAATACCGCTCCCGGGCCACCCAACTGTTGTGAAAGTGCTCTTGCATTTTCTCTGATCGCCTGGTAAACTGCCTGCCCATCTTTAAATGATGTATTAAGAAGTACTGCAGAGTTGGAATACGTTATCATTTCGCTGGCAAATGTAAAGTCAGGATCTGCAACGCCATTATTTGTATAATTAAATCCTGTATGTGAAAAATTACTATTGTAATTGTGCAACACATTAAGATCAATTCTTAAATCATTCATTGGCATCATCTGTAAGTCTGCTCTCAATTCTTTGGTAGACATTCTTACATATGGATCTGTCATATAGTTGGAGTCGCTCACCCATCCGTTTTCCATTACTGTTCTTCTGATGTCAGCCTGTGATCCAAAAAGGAATCCTAGTGTTGGACCACCCAATGTCTGTCCGTATCCATAAAAGTTTGGAGCTGATATTAGACCTGGAAGTACTGTTCCATTCGTTTCGTTATAGCTTACGTTTAACTGTTTGAAAGAAGTAAGGAAGAATGCTGCACTTTGAAGTGGAGTAAGTTTATTTTTAAACTTATACTTTTTGTATCTGTATCTGTTTTTCTCCCATTGCTTTGTATACACATTGTTTAGAGAATCCATCTCCTGTCTGCGTTTTTGCAGTTTTGCGTTGATGTTTTTAAAGTAATTAAACTGTCCAAAGAACTTAGGTAAATCCGCTGAAGCTGTTGCCTGGATAACATTGGTATTCTGTCCTACGGATCCCAAACTTGCAGTCTGGTTTGTATTAGGATCTACAAATCCAGTCAAAGAAGTAGATCTTGCCGCCCAATTATAGGTAAATCCGTATCCAACTTCTGCATCAATGAAATCCAGGTAAGGCAGATACTGGAATGGCAGTTTATAATTCAACTGCGCTCTGTGGTTATACAATACCGGCCTTCCTGCTCTGAATACATTTCCGAAGATCGATTTATTATCCATTGAATTTACATCCAGATTATCATTAAGAGTTCTGGTTGCTGAATTGATTTCCAGTTTTAATGATTTTGTGAAATTGAATCCTAACCCATACTGCCATCCAAAGAAGAAGTTTCTGTTTCTGATCGCATCAAAGTCACTATTCATATTTCCGTTCAGGATCGCTTCAACATTTCTGAATTCAAGTTCGTTGTAATTTCTGTCGATTTCAGTTCTGAAAGATATTCTTGTAGGAATCGGATTAAAGTTGAATTCTTTAACCCATCTTAAATATTTCGTAGACTTTGCAGTATCACTGATCATTTTATTGAAAGGCTTGACTACCCACGGCTTAAACGTATAGTTATAATCAACATATCCTCTCAGATACTGTCTGTAATTTCTCTTGGTATAAATATCTCTGAAATAGTCATCGTTATAAACCGCCGTTACCGAAACGTTTTCGATATCATAAAACTTAGGCTTTTTATTCGGATTTACTCTTTCCTTATGCATATTCACAACTCCTATACTTCTTTGCTGAGTATAGGTTCTCGCTACTTTTTTCAATTGCTCCCTGTTTGGCGCCTTACTGAATTCTACGTCGGTATCCAGAGGATTGTATTTCGGATCTTCAATAGTCTGTGAGTAAGAATAGTTTAAAGGAATCTTCACCCCTGTTTTTTCAGGAAGGAATTTATCTACATTGATCGCCGTATTAATACTAAACGCTGATTGAGTAGACTGAGTTCTTTCCGCAGGTTTTGAATCTATATTTCCGAAACCGACAGATGTATAAGAAGCATTGGCGTTAACTGTTGCCAAATCTCCCATATTAAAGTTCAAACTGGCATTTCCTGCATATCCTCCATCATTCTCAATTTCAGAAAGTCGGATTTCATTTACCCAAAGAACCCTTGTTATAGTGGATGCATCTCTTGGATCCGAATTTCTTACCCCAATCATAATTGTAGTAATATTTCCTAAACTAGGTCTACCTTTGATATAAATATTTTTAAAAGGTTGCTGATATCCCGGGTCAACCGTTCTATTGGTGATAACAACACCTGATTTGTCTCTTCTGATTTTAGCATCTACAAAGTTCTGAACATCAAAATCGACCTCATTTTCCATTGGCCAGATTTCCATAGGAGCTGTAGCTGTAGTAGGAGTCAAGTTTAATGACGATTCATACTCGTAATAGTTATCAGTAGCATCACTTCCGAAACGGATAAAGAATTTAGTTTTCTCATCCATTCCTATTACTCTGTTCAATGGATCATGAGCGTGTACAAATAACTTAAGCTTTTTGTACCTTCTCATATCCAAAGTCGTGTTTTTGAAAACTCCTCTTGCCTCAGTTTTAAGGTTTGTTACTTTCATGTAAAGTGAAGCTTCATTCTGTCTTTGCGCCCCTGCATTTCCACTTAATACCTGTCTGTCAATTCCCGGTGGCAATACATATGGAGGTTGGTTCAATGCATTTTCTTCAATGTTTACACTTCCTACTTCAAAATTTGGATCTGTCACAGAACCTACTCCTTCGTCAGAACCAGGAACATCATTACTGGCAATTTTACTATCATACTTTCTCCAGTCTGATCTTACAAGATCCATTGTTCCGAATCTTAGAGTAGAGGTCTGATCAAATCCAGCCAACATTAATCTTGCAAACCTTACATTGTTCAATACAGATGGATCTGCAGTACCTTCAGCTAGATCATAATTCGCCACAGGAATTCTGAACAAGTACCATTTTACATCTGCAGATTGCCCGTTCTGGAAACTTGCTTTTACTGTTTTTACATCTACAATATTATTTGATCCAAGTGATAAACTTGGCTGGTCAAGCTTAATCACATACTGATTATAGTTTTCAGTCTGATCAAGGTTGTAATCTTTATTGATATCTTCGGCATCCGGGGTTTGTGAAGCCACATTCAGAGAATTTGCTTCTGAGTTTCCTTCCGGGTTTCTGAAATACTTGTATCGTTCCACCACTGAAGCAGCCTGGCTTCCTGTAAATTTATCTGAAAGATAGAATACGAAGTCATCCACTGCAGGGTCAGCAATATTGGTAACCGGATTTACAAAAGTATTCCCGAATCTCATCGCTTCCTGATCAGAAGTAAGACCATCATATCCGGCATCCTGTACTTTTCTGTCTTCTCCTTCCGTAGAGAATGCATAGAGAATTGGGGGTTGTTTTGGCTGTATTCCCCAGTTTGAATTCGTGGTAGAAGATGGTGTACCCGGAGTTGGCAATCCGTTTTCATACTGCATTTTCCCATCCTTCAATACATCTTCAGAAACGTTTCCTAAGTGAAGTAATAATTTTGGATCAGTACCCAGTGTTTTACCATCTGCGTATGGGTCCATCATCCAGAATTCCACATATTCAATGTTTGAAGTAACAAAGTTTGGAACGCTGATTGACCTCATGATCCCTGCCCATCTGCTTTGTGCCTGTTCTGTTACTGGGTTTACGTTGTATGGCCCCTTTTCTTTAGGGAAATAAGAGATATCGAAAGTATTGGTGAAAGTTTGTTCACCTGCTACAAAATCTCTGTTGTTATAAATCTCAGAATATTGTACTCTTCTGGAAGCGTGGTTGGATACAGACTGCGGTGTAATTCCTGCAGGTGCTTTACCTCCAACACCCCAGAATCTAGGGTCGATATTATACCATGTTAATAGTCCTCTTCCATATCCACTTGTTATATCGTCATTTCCTGGTACTGTATTAAATGGCGGCAATTTATTTTTTTCCGGTTTTGAAGCTAAGCTCCATGCTGCCGGTTCTTTTAATGATATTTTGGAAGTTGTCTGTTCAAAATCGTCAATGTATGACTGATTATTTGTTCCCTTATTTAATCCAGGCATCAGATACGCAGCTTCCATCTTGAAGTTCAAGTTGGATGGCGCTTCAGTTTTTACCATCGGAAGTTTATTGGTAAGCCTTGTCAGATAAGGAGCCTGATTGTTGTACATCAAGTTGATCCCTGCCATGGTATTGTTTACCGCTTCCTGTCCGAAGTTTACTTTTTGGGTAAGCGGCGACTCTGAATAGTTGATCACCGTTCCTCCTAAAATAAAGTTCTCACTGAATCTTCTTTCTAAATTTAATCCTAAGAATCTTTTTCTTTGGGTATTAAATGTCAATTGGTTTTCCAGTGAAATATTGATAGCCTGTCCGGACTGTTTTACATTTTCATTGATAATGGTAACGGTCCCCAGCATATAATCTACCGTATAGTCTACCCCTTCTGTAAGCTGTACTCCGTTTGCCGCCACTTTTACTGATCCTTGAGGTACATTTACTGCGCCTAAAGATATACCCTGCCCCTGAACACCTTTATAACGGCCTTCCATTGTATACCTCTGTGCAAGATTACTGGAGAGAGCCTGTTGTTTTTGCTTGGTATAAAGATCCTGGAAAACGTATTGAGGATCAAATGTTCCTCCTAAAACCTTTTGCATATAGCTACCAAAAGGCTGTACTTTGGTAAAGATTATTCTTCCGGTTTCCGGTCTGATGGTAATTCCGTTGACAAAGTCAAAAATACCATCTCCTTTGCTTCCGTCTTTATTATTCTGGATATCTCCGTTCATGTTAAGACGATCCCAGTTAAATAATTTCAGTAAGTTCTGATCTTTTACAGGAGTATCCGGAAGGTAATTTACTTTACCTCCTGTTTTCGGGTCTCTATAGTAGGCATTAAGTATAAACCCGTCCTGTGCTACCTGTCCTGCATCTATCGAATAGATATTCTTCATCATCAGGTCCCACATCGGAGATTGAGTGTTCACTTTATTGTTTACTCTCAATACTTTAGTAACCAATACAGGACTTTCTTCAGAAAATTCCCCTACTTTGTATACTTTGTTACTTCCGTTAACGGTGTAGGAATATGAAACTGCTAAAAGCTGTTGGTCATTAAGCTTTTGGTTTAATGAGATATATCCTAATTGCGGCTGAAAAGTAAATTCATTAGCATTCAGCTTTCTGGCTTTTGTATTGTATATGAATTGTTCTCCATTATCATATGGAGTTGGATCTGTACCAATTACTTGTCCCTGGAAAATAGTACCATAGTTTTTCCCGGCTTCTCTGGTTCCGGCTACTGTTGATACAGCATCATATAATCCGTTCAGAGAGTTATCCGGTAAAGTAGCTCCTCCTGCCGCTTCCCCCAAATCTCTGATCCCGATAATACTTTTCTGATAAGCCAGGTTACTGTTCCCTTGATCCAATACCCATACCTCTAATCTGGTAATATTAATGGTTGAATTGATCTGTGGATAGTTAAGTAACGCATCATCATACTTGTTCAGGAAATAGTGTCCTAAAAAGTAGTGCTGGTTTTCTTCATAGTCAATAGCGTTGACTTTAAAGTTATTCATAACACCACCACCCTGTACTACAATATTACGGGCCTCCCCTTGTTGTTGTGAAAGGACAACGGTTCCAAAAGTTTTTCCAAGCTGGAATTCTGTTTTCACCCCAAACAGTGATTGTGAACCACGGATCAGACTGGTTGAAAGCGGCATATTTACATTACCAAATTCAACTCTTTTGATGATTTTATCTTCTCCTCCTTCGTTAGGCTTATCTACATTTCCAAGGCCTTTGCTCTGAAGATCTTTCCAGCTTCCTTTTGCCTGCCAAACGAGATTCATTCGGTTTTCAAAGGCAAAACCACTCTGAGTATCATAATTAGCTTTCAGCTGAAGGTTTTCTCCTACTTTACCCAATAGTCCCAACTGAATTCTCTGATCAATATCAAAAGTAAAACTGGTCCTGTTTTGTGGCAGGATCATCGGGTTGTCTATTTTCTGGTAAAGTCCGGCAAAATCCAGAGATGCATATCCTGAAGGAATGATTTCAATTTTATTACCTCCGAAAATCGTTTCAAAGAGCCTGTTATTAATCAACAATGAAGGGATAAGTCCCTTCTTCCTTGCATCTGATCTGTCTTTTCTGAAAAGGAGATTGTATTTATCAGATTTCTCCTTGTAGTAGGCTTTAGTCTGGGTAGCGAGCATATATTCTTTATACTCTTCCGGAGACATGGCTGTAGGAGGGCCTGTGATGGTATTTCCGATTTTGGGATACACATAGTACATCCCGGTTTTTATATCGTAATAGGCTTCATACCTCGTAGGGTCTGCCACTTCGTATTTTTTTCTTATGATCGCCGTATCTTTCTGTACCTGCGCAAAAGCACTGACAGACATACACAGGAACGACAGGAACAAAAATATGTTAAGATGCTTAATATTCGCCACCAAATGTTAAATGTTTTTTAAGATTTGTTTAACCAATTCTTCTACCGAGATGCTTGGATTTTGTTTTATAATTTTATCCGCAATCTTCTCGCTCGCTCGTTTAGGAATCCCTAAAACTTCTAATGCAGATAACGATTCTTCCTTAATTTTATTATCCACTATCATAGAAATATTCGCGTTCGGATCACTGTATTTCTGTACTTTATCTTTAAGATCTACGATAATTCTTTCAGCAGTTTTTGCACCAATTCCTTTTGCTTTTTGAATCAATGCACTGTTTCCGGAAAGGATTGCAGAAGCGATCTCATCAAGGCTCAACGTAGACAGCAGAATCAATGCTGAAACAGCCCCTACTCCGTTAACGCTTATTAACAGATTAAACATTTCTTTTTCTGAACGTGTGTTAAATCCGAAGAGAAGATGGGCGTCTTCACGGATGATCTGTTGGATAAATAAAAAAGTCGGCTGATTCAAAACCAGCGTCTGTGAGGTCATCAAACTGATTCCCACGTAGTAACCAACACCTTGTACATTGATGACAGCGTAGGTAGGCGTAAGTTCTTGAACGTTGCCTTGTAAAGAAAATATCATTATTAATTTTTAAAACTCCCAAATATAGCAATTTAAACTAATTAATGTTTTCATTTAACGTGCGAATGATTTTTAACTTAAATTTTGACTCAATATTCAATCTTTTAATTATAAAGGTAAAAGATTTTAAAAATCAGAAGTTTTGCATTCTATAGTTTGGGAATTGATCTCAATTTTAACTATTTTTTCTTTTTCTTACCACCATATTTCAAGCTGAAGACCAAATGATATTCCATTATTTTTCTTTAGAAGCCTTGTATTAAAATCTGAGCCCCCAATCAGCCCGCTAAAATTTTGAGACCAATGGGCATAGGTTATAAAAGGTCTTAAAACAGGTCTTGAGTAATAGCCATAATCCCAGGAAATCTGAGGTGAAAATGTAATTTTCTGCAGACTGCCTTCTATTCCTGATCTATTATTTTTCATATAATCATTTCCTGCCTCCAGAGCCAGATTAAAATGTTTATCAAGGTAATACAGGTATCGAAATCCTATACTAAACCAGTTTCTTGAAATATTATTCAATAGTATGTTACTTCCATCTGTATTTTTCACACCTAAGTTTCTGTATTGATAAGTGAGAGCTACCTGTATGGCATGTTTCCTTTTATCGTCATAAACAAAGTTATTGATAACATCAAACGAACTGGAATTATCAAGCTGATAAATTGATGTACCATCTATGTTTTCAGGCATTGTTTTTCCGGTATATGCACTTTCTGTAATTGAACTTCCCTTCCTAAATATTACAGTTGAAGTATGAGTAATGTTCTTCTTAGAATACGTCCACCAACCACCAAGTGAATATCCTGAAGATTTGGGTGTTACTTTTATATTATTACGATTTTTAAAACTAAACTGACCCAGAAAATTAAGTTTAGAATATTCTGAAAGTGGTAGGTCAAGATACCTGAAATCGGTCACATATGAATGGGCATCATTATTCCCATATTTAAATCTCATCAAAGCAAGATTCAGATTACCGGAATTTTTAACCTGATAATTCTCTATTCCAATTCCCAACTGGGAGTTTTGCCCAGAGTTAAGCCAAAAATAATCCAGCATTTCTACGTTTCTGCGATCATAATATCTTTTACCCACCCATAGATTAGCATTTTTAATGACTTTATTTATTTTTCCATATAGCTGTGCCGTTTCCGGAAATTGCTTATAATCATTACTCCCGTAGGGAATAAATTTTGACATCATGTAAGAGACTTCATAGAGATTGACAGAGTCTCTATTTTTATACCTGTAATTAAACTGAAGTTCACCATAGTGATTAGCCTCATTGCCCAATCTGAACTTATGTATACTCTCCGGGGCATTAAAATTTACCATCTGTCCTCCACCGGACCATCCAATGCCCGTTCTCAGATAACCATTCACTGAAAGTTCATGAGAATGCAAATTGATTTTTTGTGACTTAAACAAGACTCCTGTTATAGCAAACAAAGAGAATCCGATCTTTGTAAATATATTGTTTTTCAATAGTTTTATTTCTAAAAGAATCAACTAAAAAACAATACAAATCCTTAACAGATATTTACCTGTTATTGATGAAAGAATAAAATATTACTGCAGTTTTTTATTTAAAGACTTTTCCTTTTGTTCTATCCTTCATTTTATCATAAGGAGGCAAACAATAAGCTTATGGAGTTAATGTCTATATATTTGAATATTTTTTCATGCATTTGTATTTCTGTGTTCTAGTATATCTTGTGTTTTTACAGTGTCTAAGATATCAAATAATCCTATTGACATTAAAAAAAACAACACTATTACATTAAAAACACAACACTATTGTAAATTTTACACCTTTATTCATAAATCTTAAATAACAACTAAAAAAACAACGTATAAAAAGTAAAAAGATAAAGCGCTATTTCTTTAGAAAATAGCACAAAAACAATCTAAAAGACTTGTTTTTTACCAGCAAGTAATAAAAAAGCCAGATGAAAATATTCATCTGGCTGTGATCCAGTCCTTAGACCGTTATAATTTATGATTTCTTTTCTCTTCTTTGAGCATCAAGAACAGCAATCGTAGCAAGGTTTACGATCTCATCTACGCTTGAACGCATTTGAAGAACGTGTACCGGCTGTTTTAATCCCATTAAGATAGGTCCGATAACCTGTGCTACTTTCATTCCTCTTAGAATTTTGTAAGAAAGGTTCGCGCTTTCCAGATTCGGGAAGATGAAGGTGTTTGCCGGAGTTGTTCCTAATTTTGAGAATGGATAATCGCTCAGGTGATCTGCATTCATTGCAAAATCCGGTTGAATTTCACCATCTACAACCATTTTAGGATATTTCTCATGAAGGATGCTCACTGCTTTAGCAACTTTCTTGGAAGTTTCAGAAATGGCAGCGAAGTTTTCAAATCCAAGCATCGCAATTCTTGGTTCTATAGCAAACGATTTTACTGTAAATTCTGCCATTTTAGCAATATTCACAAGATCTTCTGAAGTAGGATTCTGATTGATGGAAGTATCTGCGAAGAAAATAGGTTTCTTTTCAGACAGAATCATCATCATTGCCGCTACTTTGTCTACTCCTTTATCTTTTTCAATAACTTCTAAAACAGGACGTAAAACTGAAGTATAGTTTTTAGAGAATCCTACGATAAGACCATCGGTATCGCCATGTTTCAGCATAAGAGGTCCGAAATAATCTCTCTGACGAACATATCTTTTCGCTTTGTACTCGTTCATTCCTTTTCTCTGACGAAGTTTCCAAAGGGTTTCTCTGTATTTTTTTCTGTTTTCTTTCTGATCGTCATCACTTGGATCAATGATTGGAACATCCAGAGTAATTCCGTAACGTTCCATCTGCTCCTTGATGTATTTTTTATCTCCTAAAAGGCTTGGGAAAGCAATTCCTTCCTCGTAAAGGATCTGAGCTGCTTTCAATACATTATATTCTTCAGCATTTCCAAGAGTGATTCTTTTCGGATTAGATTTAGCACGGCTCTGCATCATTCTTACCAGTCTCTCATCTCTTCCCATTCTGTCTAAAAGCTGGTGCTCATATTCCTCAAAATCCGTAATGGTTTTTCTGGCAACACCACTTTCAATAGCCGCTTTTGCTACAGCACTTGATACTTTTGTGATCAGTCTGTTATCAAACGGCTTCGGAATGAAGTAATCTCTTCCGAACTGCAGATTCTGAACATTGTATGCTAAAATTACAGCTTCCGGTACCGGTTCTTTTGCTAAATCAGCAATCGCGTGTACGGCAGCCAGTTTCATTTCTTCATTAATTCCTGTAGACTGTACATCCAATGCTCCACGGAAGATATAAGGGAATCCTAATACGTTGTTTACCTGGTTAGGATAATCACTTCTTCCTGTTGCTAAAATCACATCTTTACGAGTTTCAATGGCAAGATCATAAGCAATTTCAGGATCAGGGTTAGCCAAAGCAAATACGATAGGATTTTCGTTCATGCTTAACAACATTTCCGGAGTCATTACATTTCCTTTAGACAATCCAACGAAAACATCAGATCCTTTTACAGCATCTTCTAATGTTTCAATATCAGTCTGAGCGATGAAGTCTAATTTTTCAGGAGTAAGGTTTTCTCTTTTATGGTTGATAACCCCTTTACTGTCACACATCAGGACGTTTTCTTTTTTCAATCCCAATGAAATATAAAGCTTGGTACATGCAATAGCTGCTGCACCTGCTCCATTGACAACCATTTTCACTTTATCAATATCTTTATTGGCAATCTGCAGAGAGTTGATCAATGCCGCTGCTGAGATAATTGCAGTTCCGTGCTGGTCGTCATGCATCAAAGGAATATTCAATTCCTCTTTCAGCCTTTGTTCTATATAAAAAGCTTCAGGAGCTTTAATATCTTCAAGGTTGATTCCTCCGAAAGTAGGAGCAATTCCTTTTACGATTTCAATAAATTTATCAGGATCTTTCTCATCGATCTCAATATCAAATACGTTGATATCTGCAAAGATCTTGAACAAAAGTCCTTTCCCCTCCATTACCGGTTTTGAAGCTTCAGCCCCGATATCTCCCAGTCCAAGTACGGCAGTACCGTTAGAAATTACTGCTACCAGGTTTCCTTTTCCTGTATAATCATAAACAGTTTCCGGTTTATCATGAATTTCCATACAAGGAACTGCTACTCCCGGAGAATATGCCAATGATAAGTCTCTTTGAGAAGAGTGTGGCTTTGATGGGATTACTTCAATTTTTCCCTTTGGTTCTGCTTTATGATAATCCAGCGCTGCCTGGCTAAAGTTCTTTTCGTCACGATTGTTGTTACTTGACATAAAATTTGGTTTTTTGTTAAAGTATGTATTTAATGTGGTAATCTACTAAGCTTTCAATTGGTTTCTGCACAACATGTCCCACATTTAAATTAAGTTCTGTAGCTACAGAACGTAGTATATTTTCATAATAATAAGCAATAGAGCCAATGAAATTGATCTCGGCATCTTTTGCTTCCTCATAAGGGAGAACCTGATATTCAAAGAAACTTTTCATTTCTTCAAACACCATATCTCTGAAATAAGGATGATCTTTTCTCTCGATCACAAATTTGGTAAAGTTTGCCAAATATGCATTTGGTCTTGGGGTATGATACATGTTTTTCAATGCATCTTCTACGGTAAGCTGATAGTTGGCTTCAAATTCTGTATGAAGGTCTGAAGGCAGTTTTTTCATGAAATATCTGCGCACCAATTGCTTTCCGATAGCACTGCCGCTTCCTTCATCTCCGATCAGGAATCCCAGTGAAGGCAATTCTATCTTCAGATTGTCACCGTCAAAAAAACAGGAATTTGATCCTGTGCCAAGAATGCACACGATTGCAGGTTTTCCGCTGTATGCTGCATAGGCTGCAGCCATCAGATCTTCCTTCACAATAATTTCCGCTTTTCCAAAAACTTTTGTCAGTTCTTCTTCTATGGTTTCACAGTTTTTTTTCACACCGCATCCGGAACCATAAAAAAAGACCTTGGTAATTGAATTTTTAACCGACACCAGATTGCTATTTTTCTGTATCTCAGGAGCGATAAGTTCTCTGTTGATAAAATTCGGATTGAAACCGATTGTTTCTGTTTTCAGAAAAACCTTCTTAAAGTCATCAAGTATTACCCAATCTGATTTAGTAGAACCACTATCTACAATAGCAACCATATTTTAGATTTTAATTTAAGGGTGCTAAATTAGGAATTTATCTTCAATTAGCGTTTAAAAACAACCTGGAAGCTGTCTAAAATCATTAATGTTTAATTTGTGTTTTTTTTTCGTTGAATTGCAAAAGCCAATCTTCTATTTCATCTTCCAGATAGGAAGTCTGTAATACCATAGCATTGATAAAATCGTCAGGCACTGGTTCTCCGCTGGAGTTTTCAAGATTCCACAATTCATCTGACATATTTTCATATTCTGAATACACTCTTTTGAAGCGGGAATTTTCTTTCTCAAGAGCCTCAATATTTTTCTGTTGAAGCTGGAATTTTCTGTATTTGTTTTGACTTTTCATACAAATATTATTAATAATTGGGTCATAAAATGTAGGGGTATATGCTCTTAATCGCGCACTACAAGATAGAAAAAACCATCAACACAAGAAGTTGAAAATGAATTTATTATCAGGTCATTATTACATCATTCTGAATATTAAAATTAGAAATAATTTTTATTAAAAAAAATATTTTAACAACTTTTTTCAGTGTTTAACATATAGTTATAAATTTGCATATTCATATTGTGAAGGTTCGGTATTATTGACCAACTAAAACGTTTATTAACAGCCGGAATGCAGTAAGACCTTTATATTCTGAGATATAAATCACTTCAGTCATTATACAATATGTATTTATATATTTAGTTTTATAATCATTAAATGAAAGAAATACTCATACGCCAGAAACAGGTTCTGTTCTTCGTTATTGCAGGAGGACTGAGTGCCGTTGTAGAAATAGGCAGCTTTAAAATTTTCAGCACTTATCTTCCACATTTCTTTGCAAAGGAAATCAACTTCCATGGTGTACATTATCCTTTAAGTAATATTTTTTCTACAAGCTGCGGGATTATTACCAATTATTTCCTGAGTATCTGGTTTGTGTTTGAAAGAGGAAAACACTCGAAGAAAAAAGAGTTTGTTTATTTTATGGTGGTCTCCTTCTTTTCAACGTTACTGAGCTTAGGTTTTTTCCAGATATTTTACAGTTTCATATTTAAAGATAATATCAATTTATTTTTTTATACCTTGAGCCCGGAAATGATCAGCAAAATTGCAGCAATATTGCTGGTTTCCATTCTGAATTATTCGGTAAAAAAGAAAGTAATTTTTAACGGTTAAGCTGTGACAAAAATTTTAAATTATCTCTGGAGATTCTGGCTGCTGCTGTTAGCATTTTTTCTGACAGTTACTATTGGGATCCCTGTTTATATTTTATCTTTTAACAAAAAACATTATAAATACGGTTATAAACTCGTCAGGCTCTGGTGTTTCGGAATGTTTTACGGAATGGGTTTCAGATATGACCTCATTAAACTTTCAGAACAGGAGAAAGACAAAAGTATACCTTATGTTTTTATCTCCAATCATACATCCATCATGGATATTATGCTTACCTGCATTGTATTTCCCGATCATCCGATATGTTTTGTAGGGAAGAAAGAACTGGTAAAGATTCCTATTTTCGGAACCATTTATAAAAGGATATGTGTGATGGTAGACAGAACGAGCGCTAAAAGCCGTGCGGATGTATACCGCAGATGTGCTGAAAAGATGGAGGAAGGCAACAGTATTGCCATTTTTCCTGAAGGCGGTGTCCCGGACGACACCTCTATCATCCTGGATGACTTTAAGGACGGAGCATTTATGCTGTCCTCAAAACATAACTCTCCTATCGCTGTTTATACCTTTATCGGACTGAAAGAAATGTTCCCTTTTGAAAACTCAAAAGGCTATCCCGGAAGAGTAAAGGTGTATTTCAACGGAATCATTGAGCCTACCGATTCGCCAAAAGACTTAAAGACAGAGGCTTACGAAGAAATAAAAAAAACCTTAATCAGGTATTCCGTTGAAAGGAAATAGTTATATTTGTTTGTGAAATCTATAATAAATATGTCAAATTATTCTAAACAAACCAATTGGGCCCAATTCATTCCATTGGTTACTGTATTCTTCTTTTGGGGATTTGTAGCAGCCAGTAATGATATTCTGATCCCCGTTTTTCAAAAAGCCTTCAATCTATCTCAAACTGAAAGTATGCTGGTACAGATATGCTTTTATGTAGCGTATACTGTAGGTTCTTTAATTTATATGATTGTATCAAGGAGCCTGAAACAGGATTTGATCAATAAAATCGGGTACAAAAACGGCCTTATTGTTGGGCTTCTTATTTCCGCATTGGGAACCCTGTTGTTTTATCCGGCAGCCAATATGCATTCTTTCCCTTTAATGATCTCCGGATTATTTATTGTAGGTTTAGGATTCTCTCTTCAGCAGATTGTTGCCAACCCGCTTGCTATTGAAGTAGGTCCTACAGAAACAGGATCTCAGAGGTTAACAATGGCTGGAGGAATCAATAACTTAGGGACTACAATAGGACCGCTTATTGTTGCATTTGCCATTTTTGGTTCTGCAAGCGCAGGCAACACGGAAGCGAGTATAGAAAGTGTAAAAACTCCTTATCTGATATTAGGAGCAGCTTTTGCTCTTGTAGCTTTAATGCTTAAATTTTCTTCTCTTCCTGCTGTAACTCCAACGAATACTGAAAACACTGATGATTCAACTCCTGGAGAGCACAGAAAATCAGCATTTCAGTATCCTCAACTGGTGATGGGAATGATCGCGATCTTCGTGTATGTAGGGGTAGAAGTTTCCACTGCCAGTAACCTTCCGGCTTATATGGAAAAAAACTTAGGATTTGAAACCAAAGATGTAGCTCCTTATATTTCTTTATACTGGGCATCATTGATGATTGGCCGGTGGACAGGTGCTGTAGAAGCATTTGATGTAAATGCCGGATTCAAAAAGATTTTAAGGTTCTTAGCTCCTTATCTTGCATTTGGTGTATTTCTATTCGTGAATGCTATTGCGAAGCATGATTTGTCTCCATTCTATGTATATGGATTCATTATTATTGCAATGATTATCTGTGATATCTTAAGTAAAGGAAACCCGGCAAGAATGCTTTTGATCTTCTCATTGGCAGGGATTACCGCTTTATTGGTAGGAATGTTCACTACAGGAATGGTATCTGTATATGCATTTACCAGTGTAGGTCTTTTCTGCTCTACTTTATGGCCATGTATTTTTGCACTTGCCATCAACGGACTTGGAAAACATACCAATCAAGGTTCCGGATATCTTATTATGATGATTATGGGTGGAGGTATCGTAAGTTTTATCCAGGGGTATATTGCTGATATTACAAATATTCATTTCAGTTATATCGTAGGGGTTATTTGTTTTGCTTATCTTGCATTCTATGCGATCCGTGTGAGTGGGATTCTAAAAGCCCAGGGCATTGATCTTGATAAAGTATCTAAAGGTAATGGTCATTAATATAACGAAAACAATATATAAAAAGAAAAGGTTTTGGGCAGGTGTATTACTTGCCCAATTTCTTTTGTTTTATGTCTGCTCAAAATCCGGGGTGATGATCTCGTTTTTTGAAAGCTTTTTTGAACTTCAAAAAGGAACACATCAGGTATTGTTCAGCTGGATTCCATTTTCTATGGGAGATCTTATATATATTGTATTGGGTGCTTTCCTGTTGTATTATTTCATCATGCTATTCAGAAAGCAGCGAAGAAATGATTCTATGCTCAGAATTCTGATCATCATCAATATTTTTTACTTTATCTATCAGATCTTTTGGGGAATGCTGTATTTTCAGACACCTATCATCAAGAAACTTTCAAGCCAGAAAGAGCCGGATGTGGAAAAAGCCAAGAAACTGGCTCTTGCTTATCTTGAAAAATGCAAAGTAACCAGACAATCTGTTCATGAAGATAACAAAGGTGTATTCATCATTACGAACCTTAGTTCTATACAACAGAAAATTCTGCATCAACAGGCAAAATTACCTTCTTATATTTCCAATAAAAAAGCACCTCAGATTTTGGATATTAAACCCAGCTTATTCAAAAATGTAATGAGTTTTACGGGTATTTTGGGATACTACAACCCTTTTACTGCAGAAGCTCAATATAATGCTGAATTACCTTCTACCTTCATCCCTTTCACAACGGCGCATGAAAGTTCCCATCAGCTTGGTTTTGCCAGAGAACAGGAGGCTAATTTCGTGGGATATTTAATAGGAGTTCATTCCAGTAATAAGGAATTGAGATACAGCACTGAGTTTTTTACTTTAAAAAGCCTTTTAAGGTTTATTGTGGAAGAAGATCCGGAGTTCGTCAAGAATGTTCTTCATCGATATTCTCCTGCCATGAAAAGAGACCGCATGTATGAAAAGAATTTTGTACTCAGTCATCAGGGCTGGCTGGATGATTTTTTTGGATACACCAATAACCTCTTCCTGAAAAGCAATCAGCAGGAAGGTTCTGTCACCTATTCTTACTTTATAGATCTTCTCTTAAACTATGAAAAATAAATAAAAAAAGAATCGTATCAGGCGATACGATTCTAAAAACACAAATGATGAAAAAAAATTTATTACCTTGACTTGTTCCCTCATTCAAGGCGATGTAAAAGTACGACATATTTTATAAATACAAAAACATTTACCTCCTTTTTTAAAACTTTATGAAAATTTTATGATTTTTTAAGTTTTTTTGAGTTTACACCACATCATTACAAATCGCAATCAACACGGGCATTCAATACAAAAAACATCATTTAAACTCTTATAGCCTATTAAATCACCATAGAATCAAACATTTGTTTAGATAAAAAACATTCGGTTTTCACCCTATTTTCATCGTTTTAAAAATTGGAGTTATCCGCTGTATTTCATGGTATATTTCTACTATTTATATTCAAAAATTTCAGGATATTTTGATCAGAAAATAATAGACTTATTATTTCAGTTTGTCTATTTTTTCAAAAACAGGAATTTCCAGATAACTGTCATTATATCGTTTTATTTCAATGGGCTTTCCGCATCGAATATCTTTCCAATAACATCCTAATGCAGCTTTATTACATGTAAAAACTAAATATACTTTGTTACAAAGCAAGGCTCCATTGTTTCCCGCATGTGAAATTTTATGTAAACTATAACCATGAAAATTTTAAAATACCTGCCTGCGGGAACCGGCCTTCTTCTTTTAAAGCAACTCACTTGAAAATTCAGTTTTCCCAGCTAAAACTCTTGTTTTATCAAATAATTCTATGAATAAATTCTACGCCGATGCAGCAATAAAATCATAGAATTGTATTAGAATATCATATTTTAGAATCGAATTTGGAACCCCGATTTTGTGAAATAAAATATTGAAAGTCAAATCAAATCTACCAACAGCCGTTTATATCTCACTAATAAAAGAAAAAAATTTTTGTATATTTAAAACATCTGTGTATTTTAGATAAAAATATTAACATGATTTTTGACAAACTAATTAACCACCTAAAACTCGATAAACAGGAATTCATTTTCCAGTTCAACTCACATCCCAACTATCCATCTGCGTTGGCTTTCAGTGATACGCTTAACTTTATGGGGGTGAAAAATGATGCTTATGAGCTTGACAAAGAATATTGGGACGAACTTCCGGAAGAATTTATTGCCATTGTTGAAAATTCATTCTCTCTCGTAAAAAAGTCAGGCAGCAATTATTCAGTATACTCAGAAAAAGCAAAAACCTTCGGTAAAGAAGAACTTTATACCAAATCAACTGATTTTGTACTGTTGTTTGAAAAAACAGAAAATGCAGAGAATAAACTGGCTTTCAATTTCAAACCGGTTCTTTATTTAATTTTTGCAGCTGTTCTTGCCTATTCATTTATAAGCCAAACCATTTACGAAGCCTTATTCAATCTTCTTTCTTTGGCTGGAGTATATATTTCACTGGAAATCTTCAATCAGAAATTCGGAAATACATCTACTGTAATCGGAAGTATCTGTGGTGGCGGAAGTGCTGCTGCCAACCAGACAGCCAACTCATGTGATAAAATCATAAAGCAGGATAAAACCAGTATTCTGGGTTTAAAATTTGCAGACTTTTCTCTGATTTATTTTGCGGGGCTTGCAGTGCTGGGGTTATTTTTACCGGCTACAGCTTATATTGTAAAAGGATTTACTTTTGTTTCTGTTCTTGCCATAGGATATTCTCTATACATTCAGGCATTTGTAGAAAAAACGTTTTGCAGAATTTGCCTTTTGATTATTTCAATACTTGTTGCACAGATAGTAGTAAGCAGTTTATTTTTTGAGAACCTCTCTTTCAGTGTGGGAACACTCTTATTAACTGTCATTCTGTGGGCTTTGGTATTCTCTGCTGTTATTTATTTCAATACTCTTCTTGAGCAAAAAGAAGCACTTCAAAAGTCTAATGCAAAAAACCTTAGATTCAAAAGAAATTATGAGCTTTTCAAAAATCAGATGGAACAGAATCCAAAAATTGAATTCCAGAACACAGAAACTTTTGCTGTTGGAAAAAAAGATGCAAAGCTTCGTATCTCTATCGTTTCCAATCCCTATTGCGGTTTCTGTAAAGATGCTCATAAACTGGCAGAAAGTCTCTTGGAAAAATATCCTGATAATATCTCTTTACAGATGAGATTCAATTACAGCCCTGAAAGAGCTCCTGAAAAGTATACACAACTTATTTCAGACTTAACTTATATTTACCACAACAAGCCTGAAAAAGAATTTCTACACGCTGTAGAAGAATGGTTTGAAACTAAGGACGAAAGCAAAATCAATGCGCTTTCCGGAGGAAATGTCACCTCGGAAAACCTGAATCCATTGGTAGAGATGTCTAATGAAAACAGCAATGCAGGATTAAACTTCACCCCTATTTTTATCATCAATGGATACCAATTCCCTGACAAGTATGATCGTGAAGATATTTTGTTTTTTATTGATGAATTAATAGAAGATGATGAGATTTAGTAAATAATATCATTCATTTGAAAATTTCACTATCTTAGGAAAAACAAAAACAACATCTGAGAAGGTGTAAAAGAGCAGAAAAACAGTGACCAATGGGACTATTTGCGGTTTACCATTTCATTGAATTATAATTGAATTAAAGTAAATGTCGTCACGCGCTGACGGCATTTTATAATGAGTAGTAGTTTTGAAAAAAAAGTTTCCTTTTTATAAGCAACCAGATACCAAAGACTGCGGCCCTACATGTCTCAGGATCGTAAGTAAGTATTATGGTAAAAGTATATCCCTGCAGCAGATTCGCAACCTTTCCGAAACAACACGTGAAGGAAGCAGCCTTCTTGGACTAAGCGATGCAGCAGAAAATCTCGGATTCCGGTCGATGGGAGTCCAGATTGATTTCAATACCCTCACAGAAGAGGTTCCTTTCCCTTGTGTAGCACACTGGAATAAAAACCATTTTGTTGTTGTATACAAGATTGACAAAAATAACAAAGTATATATTTCGGACCCCAGTTATGGACTGATCACTTATACAAGAGAAGAATTCATCAAATCCTGGATCGGAGAAAATGCAAATGAAAATACAGAAGAAGGAATCGTCCTGATTCTTGAAACAACACCGGCTTTTTTCCAGACTGAATTTGATGCTGAAGAAAGTAAAGCCAGCTTTACATTTCTTTCCAAATATCTCCTTAAGTATAAAACACTTGTGATCCAGTTGGCCATAGGTCTTTTGGGAGGAAGTTTATTATCTCTGATATTCCCGTTTCTTACCCAAAGTATTGTAGACGTCGGGATCCAGAACCAGGATATTAATTTTATCTATGTAGTTTTACTTGCACAGATTATGCTGTTCCTTGGAAGAATGGGAATTGAAACCATACGAAGCTGGATTCTTCTCCATCTTTCGGCAAGGATTAACATTTCCATCATCTCCGATTTCTTTATCAAGCTTATGAGGCTTCCGATAAGTTTCTTTGATACGAGAATGACCGGAGATATCATGCAGAGAATAAATGACCACCACAGAATCGAGCAGCTGCTTACAAGTTCATCTTTAAATACCCTGTTCTCACTGGTGAATCTTATCATCTTCAGTATTGTTTTGCTGTTTTATGATTACAGATTATTCATTGTTTACCTTGTTGGGGCTGTATTGTATATTGGCTGGATCAGTTTCTTCCTGAAAAAAAGAAAAGAACTTGACTACAAAAGGTTCTCTCAGGTTTCTCAGGAACAAAGTAAAGTGATTGAGCTTATCAACGGTATGCAGGAAATTAAAATGCATAATGCTGAAAAACAAAAACGATGGGACTGGGAATTTCTCCAGGTAAAACTGTTTAAGATCAGAATAAAATCTCTTTCATTAGAACAATGGCAGTCTGTTGGAGGTAACTTTATCAACCAGATGAAAGATATTCTGGTAAGTTTCCTTTCTGCAAAACTGGTTTTAAGTGGTAACCTGACTTTAGGGATGATGCTTTCTGTACAATATATCATTGGACAGTTGAACAGCCCTCTTCTTCAGCTCATCGACTTTATCAAGCAGACTCAGGATGCTAAGATTTCCCTTGAAAGATTAGGAGAAATTCATGATAAAGATGATGAGGAAGATAAAAATGAACAGTACGTCACAGATGTTCCAAAGAAAGATATCGAGATCAGGGATATGTCATTCCGTTATATTGGTTCCGATGTTCCGGTTTTTGAAAACTTAAGCCTTACGATTCCTTATCAGCAGACTACAGCTATTGTTGGAGCCAGTGGAAGTGGAAAAACGACCTTGTTGAAACTCTTAATGAAGTTTTATGATCCTGATCAGGGTGAAATCAGAATCGGGAGCACCAATATGAAGAATATTTCGCCAAGATACTGGAGAGATCATTGCGGAGTAGTAATGCAGGAAGGCTATGTATTCAACGATACTATTGCTAATAACATTGCTGTAGGTGAAGACCATATTGACAAACAAAAACTGAGACGTGCTGTAGAAATAGCCAATATCAAAGAATTTATTGAAAGCCTTCCGTTAAGTTATAATACGAAAATCGGAAATGAAGGTGTTGGAGTCAGCGGTGGTCAGAAACAAAGACTCTTCATTGCAAGAGCCGTTTACAAATCTCCTGAATATATTTTGTTTGATGAAGCTACATCAGCACTGGATGCCAATAATGAGAAAGTGATCATGGAAAACCTTGAGCAGTTCTTCAAAGGAAAAACAGCAGTGGTTATTGCCCACAGACTTTCTACAGTAAGACATGCGGATAAAATTATCGTACTGGATCAGGGGAAAGTTGTAGAAGAAGGCAGTCATGCAGACCTTGTAGATTTAAGAGGAGAATATTACAGACTTGTAAGAAACCAGCTTGAACTAGGAAGTTAGTAAACATATAGCGTAACCGAAAAGCTTATAGAGTAGGAAAAACAAAAACTAATTTTAATCATGAAAAATCTAAAAAAACTTTCGAGAAAAGATCTGGCATTTGTCAGCGGAGGTGTAGTTATTCCGGACAACAATTGTTGTGGTTCTTGGTGTCTTGGCAGCTGGATGCCATGCCGTATCCATCATATTGCATGTCCACCGGATGCTGATACTTCACCACCATCGTGGTACGACGGGAATTGCCCATTTGGTTAAATTATATTCCCCCTGAAATATTGGGGGAAATTTTATCTTAGAAAAATGAAAGAAGACGTTTTAGACAATATTGAACTTCGCTCAGAAAGCGTTCAGGATATTCTTACCCAGCCTCCTCATTGGATGATACGCTGGGGAAATACCGTTATATTTATTATTCTCCTGTTGATTCTCCTAATGAGTTACATTATAAAATATCCGGAATTTGTACCGGCACCTATTATTGTAACTTCACAGAATCCTCCGGAGAAGATCGAAGCAAGGACAAGTTCCAAAATTGAAAAAATATTCATAAAAGACCATCAGGAAGTTAAAAAGAATGATGTTCTGATGGTAATGCAGTCTGCGGCCAATTATAAGGACATTCTAGAGCTTAAAAAGCTGATAGACTCTATTACTCCTGATAATTTATATAACTTCCCTCTGGCCCAGGCTTCAAGGTTCAAATTGGGGGAATTACAGGGTGAATACAACAGTTTTGCAAAAGCATTTCAGGATGAGGCCCTTTTTACAAGATTACAGCCTTACGCTCCGGAAAACCTGGCAGCCAATCAGAGTATTTCTGAATACCGCATAAGAATAGCTACCTTAAAACAACAGAAAAACCTGGAATCTATAAAATATGATCTGACCAAGAAAAACTTCAACAGATCTCAGGAACTTTTCAATCAGGGAGTTATTTCAGCTATGGAACTTGAAAATGAAAAGATCAAATATCTTCAGGCCCAGCAAAATCTTGAAAATCTTAACATTACCATTTCACAAATGGATGAGGGTATTTCCAATCTTAACAAGACTAAAAGCGGAACTGCCATTAATACAGAAAAAGACAGAATTACATATTCTTCACAAACTTTACAGCTTCTTGAGCAACTGAGAAAATCTTTAAAACAGTGGGAGCTGAATTACCTTGTCATATCATCTACGGATGGTATTGCCAGTTTCCAGCAGTTTTTTGGTGAAAATCAGTTTGTAAAGGTGAGTGAACCTATCGTTTCTATTCTTCCTAAAAATAAAGAGCAGCTGGTAGGCAGAATGTCTGTTCCTACAACCAACTCAGGAAAAATAATTCCGGGCGAAAAAGTATTGATTAAGCTTGATAACTACCGATTCCAGGAATACGGAATCATCGAAGGAGAAGTACAGAATATCTCTCTTATTCCTGATGATAAAGGAAATTATTACGTAGATGTTATTTTGCCAAAAGGATTAAAAACCAGCTATAACAAAACGCTTACATTCGATAAAGAACTCAGAGGCAGCGCAGAGATCGTAACACAAGATCTCCGATTGATTGAAAGATTCTTCTATCAAATCAGAAAGCTTCTTGGATATCAGGTCTGATAAAGAATTTAGATAAAAAATAAAAGCCGTTGTACAGATTGTAGAACGGCTTTTTTATAATGATATCCGAGATTAGTCACACTTTCAACATATCCAATTAGTAAAATTCATTGATTACAGCCTTTACTCTGCAAAAAGAGAATTAAGATCATAAATAAACAGATCCATCAAAAAAAACCTGTAAGAAAGCGAATACATGGGAAATAATAACCTTCTATCTTAAAAAAAATTTCGATAAAGAGTAGGATAAGCTCAAAAGCCGGATCATTCCCTTAATTTTCTATTGAAAGACAATAATGAAAAAATTGGGAGGAAATAAAAAGATAGATTTTTAGTTATTCTAAAAAATGAAAACCGCAATCATTAAATCAATGATTGCGGTTTTTTGTAGCGAAGACGGGAATTGAACCCGTGACCTCAGGGTTATGAATCCTGCGCTCTAACCAACTGAGCTACCTCGCCTTTTTGGTGGTGCAAATATAGAAAATATTTCTTTACCTCCAAAATTATTTTAACTTAAAATATTCCAAAACATCTCCCACATGATCTGGTTTGTTGATAATCTTATTGTTAGCATCTAAAATAAAATACGTCGGAGTTGCATGAATATTGTACATATCCGTGTAACTGCTGTTCCATCCTCTCAATTCTGAGTCATTCACCCAAGGAAATGCAGCAATCTTTTTAGTATAAGAATTTTTGTCAACATCTAAAGAAAACCCTACAACCTGAATATTCTTTGATTTCAGCTCATTGTATTTTTCCAGAAGTTTCGGAAGTTCGCTTTCACAGTGTGAGCATGTGGATGACCAAAACACAATAACCTTTTTATCAGCCTTTATATCGTATAACGATTTCGCTGTAGTATTTACAGGCGACTGGAATTTATAATTAGGGAAAGCAGCTCCCATTTCAATATTAGCGTTCGATTTCAGTGTAGAAGCAAGTCTGTCATTGATGGTACACTTAAGATTTTTGGCAAGCGACAAATATTTGCTCTTATATTCATCCATCTCATATACATCAAAAATATCGATCAGTTCTGATAAAACAGTCTGGCCTCTTGGAGTTTCTACTTTTAATCGGTCTAATAGTTTGTCAACAGAAGCAGTAACATTAGTATTCCCCCCGGAATTCAGGTAAGATACTAATACTGGTCTTAGTAATGATGAAGTTTCCAGCATATCATTTGACTTGTCCAGAAAGTTGATTATTTCCTCCTGATCTACTTTTTTGGCAGCATCTTGTGAAGGGGAAATAAATTTACTGTAATTCGTGTTATAATAGGTAATAAATGGATGTTGAGCAGCATCAATAGAGCTGGAAGTACCGGAAAGTCTGTCGATCTCTATTTTCAGTGCTTTTCCAAAGTCTGTATTATCTTTATAATATTCTTTGATCTGTGCTAAAGCCGGCAAAATAAGCTCTTTCTTTTGTGAACCTTCCTGCTGCTTGCTCATCAGGTTATTCGCTTCATCCAGATAGGTAACATCTTTAACTTTATTATTCTGGATATCCAGTTTAATATTGACATTTTTATTTTCAGAAATAAAGCTTACGGTATTATTAGAGCCTGGGAAATAGATTTTCATCATTCCCATATAGCTGCTTGGGTATTTAAAAGTCCACGTACTATTCTTACTCTGTTCCTTCGTAACAATAATATCTTTTGAACCGTTTAATGTATATAGAATAGCGTCCTGATCTTTAAAGTCTGCCGGAGTCTGAATGGTAACTGTAAATTGTGCCTGCAGAGCAAATGCGGCCAAAACCGCAGATAGCGTATAAATCTTTTTCATAGAGTAAAAATAAAAAAACTCTCTGATTAATCAGAGAGTTTAATATTATTTTAATAAAATTTTATGCTTTTACGCTCTTGTACTTTTTTGTAAAGTAAACAATAAATGCAATTGCTACAATACCAAGTACATATACGTACATATCAATGGGTGCAGGTGCTCCGGTACCATTCCCTCCATTTCCGGTTCCTGTTGGAGCTGGTTGTGGTGGGGCTGCATTTGCTAAAGTTATAGCAAAAAGAAAAAGAGCTAATACTAGTTTATTAATAGTTTTCATGTGGTTTATTTTAAGATTTTAGTGTTAACAGTTTCTCCCTTATCAGAAACGATTTTTACAACGTATGAATTTTTAACTGAGCCATCAAGCTCGATTACAAAATCTCTGGATGCATCAACCGCCTTTTTAGAGATTACTAGTTTACCGCTCATATCATAAACTTGAATATCTGCTTTTTTCCATTTTGGATCAAATCTTACAATGTAATTTGTAATAGATGGATCATACACTACAAGTGTTCTTGATGCAGTAGGTTTATTTTCTACTGCTAAAGTAATATTGCTTGGTTCACCATAATACAAATTAGCTTCCTCATTTGTTACCGCTACAACATCTCCTTGTTTAGCTTCTATTAAGTTTCCGTTTTCGGCTTTATAATAGAATCCAACTCCTGAAGATAACTGGTGTGCACCAGCTGGGATTAGCGCTGCATTTTCTCTGATCTCGAATTTATAAGATTTCACCTGATCAAGGTAATAGTTAACTAACTTAACATTTTTACCCTGGAAGTTATTTTCATTAGCTTCGTTAATATATAACCAATAGTTAGTATTATTATTATCATACCCACCATTCAATGACTCTTCAAAAGTACCGATGATGTTTTTACCAGCTGAAGACTGAACTGAAGTTGCTGCAGAAATCTGGTGTCCTGTTGTTAATCCTGGAGAAACAACATAGTATGTTCTGGAAAGTTCTTTTCCATTAGCATCAAGACCAATTACACCAAGCTGTTTTACAGTATTGGTTGTATTCTTACCAGTAGACATTTTAGCTGCTGTTACATCATAGTTGATACCTGCTGTTCTTGCAGTTGACTTGAATCTTCTCAGTGTATTAAAATTTAAAGTCTGAGCTGTATTGTCTCTCAACTTTATTTTAAATGACTGCATAGGTTTGATTACAAGTAAGTCTACGTCACCAATAGCTGGAGCTACTCCATCACCAGTAGGTAAGAAAGTAACTACCTTAGCAGCTGTAGCATAAGTAGAACCACTTGGAAGAGTAACGATGGTACCTGGATCATATTCAATACCCCAGATATTTCTCACTGCATTTCCGTCAGATCCTGTAACACTTTCAGTATATCCAATATTAGCTAAATCTAAATTGGTAAGGAAAGGGTTTCCGAATTGGTAGAAATTTTGACCGAATGTAGCAGCCCATGGATTTGTAGTAAACTCAAAACTATCATCAAGATAAGTATTGTACTTCTCATTGTATTGGTTCAGAGCATTACCATTCGTTCCGAATACAACATTAGAGGTTCCCAAATTAGATTTCCCTGCGTTCTGTAATGTTACAGCACCCGCATATGGAGCATATGGTTTCCCGTTAATATTGAATACGTTTCCTGATGCAGGAGTACTTGGATTCCAGTCGTTATTTTTAACCTTAAGCATATAATAACCTGAAGCATCCCAAGTAGTCGAGGTAGGAGCTAGATTCAAAGTAGTAATAGAAACAGCATTAGCATTATCCCACTTAAGAATTGGATTGTCATATCTTCCAGTATTGAAAGTTTTACCAACCTCAGTAGATAATGAATTATAAGCTTTACCAGAGAAAGGCAAAGCAACTTGCTGGAAATAATTACCGCTACCGTTACTTGTAGTTCTGTATTCTTTGGTTACGATACCTGAAATGTTGGATTGGGATAGTCCGTCAATGTACAGCTGACCGTACGTGGAAGTAGCAAAAGAAGCAGGAGTATTAAGCCTTAAGATGATATTTCCACCGTCTGTTTTATCAGCTCCGGCACCATCAATTGTCTTAAAACTATCTGTAGCAGATCCTACCACCATAATATTTCCATGTACATCCAAAAGACCATTACCTTTTGTCTGTACACCTCCACCACTATAAACTAGGGTGCCTTCGCTCACATACATATTAGCATTAGTGTCAACATGACATAGTATCTGCGCCTGAACAGAGTAACTAATTGCTAAAAGACCTATAGCAAATAAACTTTTTCTCATTGTATAAATTATTTGTGTGTTAATACAATCTTCACCCGCAAAGGTATTATTATTTTTCTTAAAAAAAAAATATTTTATCTATTAATCAAAACATTATCTTCCGTCAAAACGATCTCTTTGTCCTCTCCTATTGAAAACATATAGTCTTCTAGAACTTTTTCGGTGGTACCTCTCAACCCTCTTGCGCCTAATCCTTTTTCAATAGTTTCCTCTACGATTTTTTCAATTGCACCATCTGTTATTACCAAATCCGTACCATCCATCTTGAAAAGTTCCACAAATTGATTCACAATTGAATTTTTTGGCTCTTTCATAATTCTTACCAGCGTCTCTTTCGTGAGTTTATCGAGGTAAGTGATGATTGGAAATCTTCCTAAAAGTTCCGGAATTAATCCGAAAGTACGAAGATCAATTGCATTAATATTTGTTAATATATATTCGTCTTCGTCTGTTTTATTGATTTTCTCAGAACTGAAACCTATCGCCTGCTTGTTCATTCTTCTTTCGATAATCTCTTTAATTCCGTCAAAAGCACCACCAGCAATAAACAGGATGTTCTGAGTATTCACCTGGATATATTTCTGATCCGGATGTTTTCTACCTCCCTGCGGCGGAACATTCACGATACTTCCTTCCAGCAGTTTCAGTAATCCCTGCTGTACTCCTTCTCCTGAAACGTCTCTTGTAATACTTGGATTGTCTGATTTTCTTGCAATCTTATCAATCTCATCGATGAAAACAATTCCTTTCTCCGCTTTTTCCACATCATAATCTGCTACCATCAGAAGTCTGGACAGAATACTTTCAACATCTTCTCCTACATATCCTGCTTCCGTTAAAATAGTAGCATCTACGATACAGAAAGGAACATTTAATTCTCTGGCGATAGTTTTTGCCAAAAGAGTTTTACCTGTTCCCGTCTCCCCAATCATGATGATATTTGACTTTTCAAGTTCCACTTCTCTGTTTTCATCCTGAGCGTGAAGCAATCTCTTATAATGATTATATACAGCAATAGAAAGCTGTTTTTTTGCCTGATCCTGCCCGATCACATACTGATCAAGAAATTCTTTGATCTCTTTCGGCTTTTTAAGTTCAGCCATACTGTCGGCAGGTGAATATCCTGTTTTGGATGCACCATCTTTTACAATTGCGTGCGCCTGCTCTATACAATTTTCACAAATAAAACCATTCTGGCCAGAAATCAGCATCTGTACTTCATTTCTTTTTCTGCCACAGAAAGAACATTGGTTTGAGTTCATATGATATAATATATATGTATATGTTAAAGAAAATCGTAAAAAATTACTTTTTTACGATTTTCTGATTGTTAAGAATTAATAATTGAGTGTTGAATCTCTGTATATTCTTCGTTCGTTAATTTTAATCTTTCATTTCTAAAATTCATGTCTTCCATCTTGTTTAAAGGAATCAGATGGATGTGTGCATGAGGAACTTCGAGTCCTACTACCGCTACTCCTACTCTTACACATGGAACTGCAGTTTTGATCTTCTTGGCTACCTCTTGGGCAAATCCCCAAAGGTTTTTGTATTCTTCACTTTCAAGATCAAAAATCAAATCCACTTCTTTTTTCGGAACTACTAAAGTATGTCCTTTCACCAAAGGCATTGCATCTAAGAATGCAATAAAGTTTTCATTTTCTGCAATCTTATAAGAGGGAATCTCGCCGTTGATGATCTTTGTGAATATAGTGCTCATTTTATCAGAAGTTAGGGTTAGATATTTAGAAGTTTAGAAATAGAAACCGTATCAGACTATAAAGAAATGTCTAATACTTCAAAAGACAGTTTGTTTCCGTTCGGTAAAGTAATTTCGGCAGTTTCGCCAACCGCTTTCCCCAACAGACCTTTTGCGATAGGCGTGTTTACAGAAATTCTTCCTGTCTTCAGGTCACTTTCGTTATCTGGTACCAATGTAAATACCTGCTCTTGCTTGGTAGCATTATTTTTAAGTTTCACTGTTGTTAAGATGGAAACTTTTGAAGTATCTAATTGGCTTTCGTCTATAATTTTAGAAGTAGAGATAACGTCTTTCAGCTTAGAAATTCTCATTTCAAGCATCCCCTGAGCCTCTTTAGCCGCATCGTATTCCGCATTTTCAGACAAATCTCCTTTGTCTCTTGCTTCCGCGATCTGCTGAGTGATTTTTGGTCTCTCTACAGTTTCCAACTGTTCCAGCTCAGCTTTCATTTTCTCTAGGCCCTCCTTAGTTACATAGCTTGCCATAATTTTCAAAATTTAGTTTTAGTATAAAAAAATAATCCGACATTTGCCGGACAATGTTTTCGTGTTGTAATCGTTTAATTTTTACAAATATATAAAAATTTAAATTGAAATGAAAAAAACTTTTTCAATCATATCTATTTTCAGCTTATTGATTTTCAGCAACTTAACTATAAGCTCTTGTGGAAGCAGAGAAGATACTGTGAGCTGCTTCCCCAATACTCCCATTAATGTATCTCTTAATCTAAACCTGCCTGCCTACTACGCTTTGAACAATATTAACGGTTGGATTTATGTGAATGAACAGCAATCCGGAACCAGAGGACTGATTATTGTGCGAACTGCAAGCGGATTTAAGGTATACGACAGAAACGCTCCCCACATATGTCCTGATAACAATACAACCCTTGAAGTAAAGGACAATATTGCTATTATTTGCCCGCAGGATAACACAAGATGGATATTAAGTACAGGACAGCCAGAGGCCGGAGCCAAAACATCTCTGCCACCTAAAACCTACCCTTATAACTATGATGCACCAAGTAAAACTTTAAATGTTTATTTTTAGAATATAAAATGAAGATCGTTATACAAAGAGTCTCTGAAGCCAGTGTAAAAGTAGACGGAAAAATTGTTGGTGAAATCGGGAAAGGATTAATGCTGCTGGCAGGTGTGGACGAAAATGATGAAAAAACAGATGCAGACTGGCTTGTACAGAAGGTTTTAAACCTAAGAATCTTTGGAGATGAAGAGGGTAAACTTAATCTTTCTGTGAAGGATATTTCAGGGGAAATCCTTTGCATCAGCCAGTTTACATTGATTGCTGATTACAAAAAAGGCAATCGCCCATCTTTCATAAAAGCAGCAAAGCCTGATAAGGCTATTCCTCTTTTTGATTATTTTAAAGAAGAAATAGCTAAATCTGGATTAAAGACAGAAAGCGGAATTTTCGGAGCGGATATGAAGGTCTCCCTGATCAACGACGGACCTGTCACAATCGTAATGGATTCAGTTACCAAAAGCTAAATTATAGAAGATGAATAACAAAAATATAGTCATTGCTTATCTGGCAGTGACTTTAGTTTTTCTGTTTGGAATAATTTCAAGCCTTAATAATTATAGTTTCGCCGGATATTACATTGATAAAATAATTAACTGGCTCTGGCTGTTGATGACCATTTTTATCATTATCCGGTTTTGGAAGAAAAAAGTGATAAAAGTATACTTTGGTCTTTTGATATCAGGAATTATCCTTAGTATTTTGCCCATGATGATTCCATTTTTTGGAATTATTCATTATTTTTCAACCATTGGCTGTGAGCAAAGAATTCAGCTGGATGATACTTACAGAATAGAAAGAGGTCGTCCGGGAGCACTTTACAGACCGCTTATTACGATTTACAAGAAAGAAGGTATTTTTGAAAAACAAATCTCAAGATTTCCTTATTCAGACATCATAGAAAAAACAGTACAGCCATCTAAGGATACTTATTTAGATGATAAAAAACTTCCAATCCAGGAAGCAAAACTCATTAATGTCAATCAGGACAGTATTGGTATTGAATATGGGATCATGAATAAGCAGAAAGTAATCTACCATAAGAACAAATTAAACTGGTTTGATGATCTTTAAAAATTAAAACCTGTATACCTCAACAAAACCATTCAGTGATCCTGGATGGTTTTTGTAATCATACAAAGTATATTTTCCAAACCCCACAGCTTTTTTAAAACCAGTGCAGTTTATTATAAAGAATTGATGAAGTCTTTCTACATAAGGAAGGAATAAAAAAACAAAAAATAAATTCACAAAAATGTGATTTGTTTTCATTTTATTATTATTTTTGGTAGAAATCAAAACTGATTTACAACCATTTAACAAAATCGTATGAAAACAAAAATCAACCTTTTCGCATTGTTTGCGTTCTGCTCTTCCCTGTCTTTTGGTCAGGACAGTCAGCCCAAACAGAATCAGGATCAAAATTCCATCATCTATGTATGCTTTTCAAAGGGCATTAATTCAGAAAAAACCGCATTCAGTAGAAATGCTGATCTGGAGAGATTTTCAAGAGAAAACAACATTTCATTCAAGTACGATCTGGATTTTACAGATAATAAACTTGATGAAATGGCCAGAAGCAGCAAAGCAATCGGAAACTCTTCAGAATCTGTAGAAAAACTGAAAAGAATTTATAAGGCAGATCTGCCCCTTCAAAATGAGGAAGCCACTCAGAAAATCATTCATAGCCTTGAAAGGTTCCCTGAAATAGAATATGTATCTGTGATGAGTGCAACTCCTATTGAACCTCCTTTGGTTAATGCTTTTGTAGCAACACCTGATCTGGAAAGCATTCAGACTTATCTGAATGACAACCCGGGAATCAATGCAAAATATGCCTGGTCAAGAGGAATCACCGGACAGAATATTCGTGTAAGGGATGTAGAATATGGTTTTTACAAAACTCATGAGATGCTTAGCAACCAAAACTCTATACAGCTGGAGGCAGGATATTCTCCGAATGCGGGATTAGCCAATAATAACTACCGTGACCACGGAACTGCAGTAGTAAGTATTTTAGGTTCAATAAAAGATAATATCGGCCTTACAGGAGCGGCTTACAGTACTTCTGAAATAAAAGGATATATGGAGTGGACCACTGTGGGATACAACAGAGCTTCTGCCGTGAGCAGGTCTATTAATGCTTCTCAGGCAGGTGATATTATTCTATATGAAATGCAGACCGGAGGAAAAGATGGCCAATATTGTCCTGCAGAGTATGACAAAGTAATCTGGGATCTTACGAAAGCAGCTACTGATTCAGGAATTATTATCATTGCAGCTGCGGGTAACGGAAATCAGAATCTGGATGATCCGTTTTATGCAACTTATCTTGCCAGAGGAAATAGCGGAGCTATCATTGTAGGAGCAGGATCTCCCAATACAACCCATTCAAAATTAAGTTTCAGTACTTATGGAAACAGGGTTGACGTTCAGGGTTGGGGAAGCAGTGTTCTTGCTGCTGGCTATGGTTCTTATGCCAAATATGACAATGATAACAACAGAACCTATAATTATTTCAGCGGCACAAGTTCTGCAACGCCTGTAGTATCATCTGCAGCTATTTTAATTCAGTCTTTCTATCGTCAGACTACGGGTCAGAACCTGACACCGTCTGCGATGAAAAACCTTTTAATTTCTACGGGAATTCCTCAGGGAGGTACTGTTACGGGGCAGAAAATCGGGCCTCTTCCTAATGTAAAAAATGCGATACTGCAACTGGAAAGTAAATTTGCAAACCCTGTAAAAACATTATCTCCACTGGAGGTTAAAATCTACCCTAATCCATCCAGCAGTACTATTGCGATTCAAAGTACAGAAAACAAAAAACTGGATTTTGAAATCATCAACCTTCAGGGACGCACTGTGATCAAAAGTTCTGTTTTGTCTGATGAAAAAATTGATATTTCACAACTGCCAACGGGTCAATATATCATCAATATCAATGAAGGCCAAAGAAGAGTTGTTGAGAAATTCACAAAACTTTAAAACGATTTTTATACATTTTACTTCACATCAAACCCTCTTTCAAACTACTGGAAGAGGGTTTTTAATATTAATTTTTATCCGGTTATTTCGCAGGAACGCTGCTGAAATTCAGGGCTACTTTAATGTTCATGTCTGAAGAAGTCTGATTCTTCAGTTCATACACTGTTCTTATCGTCAATCCTGAGCTTTTTACAATTTCATCAAGGAATCCGGTATCATTCAGGTCCAGATTTAAGCTGGAAGAGTTGGTAGATATATTGGATCGTGATGCGATCAGTCTTTCTCCTGTTCCGTTGGATGAAACGTATATTTTAACGGTTTTGAATGCACTCAGATTTCCTCCGGAAGGAGATGCGACAGAAATTTTAGCATCTGAAATTCTTACGTCTTTAATCTTTGCATTGTTATTTCCTCCGAACCATGTCTGTACATTGGTAGCGGTTGCAGTGGAAGAAACTTCTTTATCTGCAGGAACACCTGTGGAAACTAAAACATTCGTGGTGTATGGAAATGTATTCTGAACCAGCGACTGTACGGTTCCGCAACTTACGAGTACAGCTGAAGCGGCCATTGCTGTTAGAACTATATTTTTCATAATTGTAAATTTTTAAACTTAGAGTTTAGTTTGCAGAAATTGTACCAAATTGATTTGAACTTATTCTACCGTTATGGTAAAGCTTCCCTTAGTATTTCCTGAAGCCATATTACTTTTACCGATAATCAGCCATACTTCACCTTTCCCGGGGGTATCGTAAGTAATCTCTCTTCCGAAAGGCCCGTCATAGTCTCCGTTGGCAAGTTTGATCTGATTGAAACGGATATTGAAATCTTTCTCTTTGGTTGAAATTTTTGCTTTGATATTCGGGCGGTCGTAATGGGTTAGTTTTAAAACCAACTCCTGATCATCTTTTTTAAATTCTTCTCCCAAAGTAAAAGGAAGCTGGGTAGCATCAGCTATTCTAATGATCTGCCCTTCTTTTTCACTCCTCATTACGCCTTTTCGCAGAACTTCTTTAGTGGCAGGAGCATTGTTAATGATTGAATCTCTTTCTTTCAATGCTACAGAATCTGCTTTTACAACAGAATCCGGCATTTCTGTAACCACTGTAGAATCCTTGTCCTGCACGCTTGTCACGGCAGGTTCTTTTTTACATGAAATAATAATCAATGGAATCAACAATAAGCTTTTTTTCATAATAATTAAGTTTAAGAATGTACCAATATGTCATTCTGGTGAGCTCTATTAAATGCTAAAACTGTTCCAATCCTTTTAACGATTTATTTTTCCAGCTTCAATTCTCTATCATTATTTGTTTCAACCCATTTAAATGTAAAATACATAAAGTTGAGCATAATTCCCATCAAAACAGTGACACCCCACGTCTTGGTATATTCCAGCGGATAGATAAACCGTACCACAATATCAGAGAACAGACCGAAAGGATTATTAAGCACATCCCAGCTGTTCCATCTTAAAAATCTTCCAAGATACACTCCAAAACTGCTCATGAAAAGAAAAAAAATAATTACCGCATTGATACTGTTTCTTTTACCATATTCGGAAAGGCTTTTTTCAATATCATTAAGGCTTATAAAACCACAGATCAGTCCTGTCCAGGCATAGGAAAGAATAACAATCAGGTCATACCATATCGGTACTGAATTTCTCGCTCTCAGATGAAAAAGGTCTGTGAGAATATAAGGTGAATTGGGAAAGAACAAAATCCAGACGATAATAATAAAGATCAGTGAGATTTTGCTTTTGATATTAAAGGCAAGAATGAAAGAACTTAGTAATAAAGGAATCCATGCCAGAAAAAGATTCCAGTTGAGAAACAAAAATACCTTTGTATCACTGATATAGTATCTGAAAGCTGAGAGACTGAAACAAAATACTGTCATCAATATCAGCAGCATATTGATTTTAAACCTTGAAGATGCAACGATTGTTTTCATGACCGGCTATTGAATGGTTTGAAAGTAAATAATCTTTGAAAGGAGTGTTTTAGACTTTTCTCTTTTCACTTCCGTCTGCAAAGTGTTTTTGAGTTTCTGATCATTTTTTTCGCCCGCATACCTCAACAGGGCTTTTTCACTGAAATTAATTGAAGTTAAATGATAGTTGACTGCAAAATCTTTTCTTTTCATATTCTGAGAGGTAATGAAGCCGCCCCAATTGAAATAACTGCATACTAAAATGGTTCCATAGAAATACCAGACCATTGTATTGACAAGGAATATGTTTCTTTTCTGTTTTTGAATTTTAATAAACGTCAAAGCCAGACCAACCAATGATAAAAGCAGGAAAGCAAAAACTCCTAATCTTTTATAAGTGAATGCATAATTGACAATATATTCGTAATTTTTAACAGCTGCTGATATGACAAGTATTGCATTGAGGAAAATCCAGATTTTGGCTAAGATTTTCAGTAGTCCCGCTTTCGGATCAAAATTAAATCCAGATTTAAAATAAAACATGATGACGAGAATTGCCATAATGATAGACATGATGACGGCATTCACTCTTTCATGGGTTTCTTCGGAAAGCTGAACGGGAGTTTTCACGGCTTCATAAAACTGTTCATAATTGTAGGTAATGATAAAGAAGATCAGTAAAATATTCAGCAAGACAAAAGAGATCACTCCGCTCATTCTTTCGGCATTGAGATCAAGAAAGGAATAGGTAGCTTTTGGCATCCGGGAATCTTTTTGAAACTCATTATCCAAAAAATGATTGTTTTTATAGATGAGTTTTTCCACAGCATAATTCCAGTAGTTAAAGGCAATAAAAAACCCTAATACAAAGAGACAGAATACCTGCCATAGATTAATATCCAGTTCATAATCTGTGAAAAGAGCGGCAAAATGATTACTTCCAACAGAATAAATTCCAAAGAAAACGGAAACCAGCACCAGCGGAATTAAAATGAAAGCTAATGTCTTTTGCCATAATCCAGGAACATTCTTTTTGGGCAGCCATTCATCAAAACTGAAAAAGCGGCAGAATGAAGTGCAACAGTTTACAATAAAAACCGGAATCAAAAAGAGGATTTTTAACCTTCTGTTCTTTGATTTATACCCCAGCAAAAGTAATGAGCTTACTACTGCAATAAATGAAGGAAAATCTCCATACCATGCAAATGCAATACTTGATAAAATGCTTGTTCCCAAAAGAACATATAGGGTTTTGGTTTTATTCTTTTCCGTAGTTTTAAACAGGGTCAATACTGCATAAATGATTCCCAGAATTCCAAGGTTCAGTCCAATATCCTGATCGTAGAAGACAATGACAAACAGGATGGCGGTAAGAAATATATAGTGATGTGTTTTCATGAGATTTGAATATTTAAAATATTGAAAATTAAAAGATTGAAGGAATTAAATTTTGAGAACCTCGTCGATCCAGGTGAACTGTGTCATTATATAGAGGTATAAGGCTGTTATCGGAATATTGACAAGCAAAAGGAGAACTGAATTACCGGATGCCTTCTGGTCTGAAACGTCAGTAAGATAGATAATAAGTTCATGCAGAAGGATAAACATATTAATCACGGCGGTTACAAGTACATAATAAAAGCCAAGTTCAATAAAAAATTCTGCTCTTATGAACCAAAATGCGACCAACAGAAGCGTTCCCAACAGAAACGAAAGGAAGAAAGACCTTTTTCCAAGCGGAATGAATTTTATTTTTCCCATCAGATAAATGTTTTTAATGAAGAACAATGGTTTCTTTCTGCTGAATAAAGTCCATTATATGTTCATACTTCTGGCTCAGCAGTTCTTCAAAATCCCAATGATGGAAAGCACGCATATTCTGACCTTTTTTATAGGCTTTGATATAAATTTTCGCATATTCAGGCAGAATAATTGTTCCTAAAATGATTGCTGCCAAAAGATGTGCATTGAGCTTACCGTTTCCTAAAAGAAGATACTGCATGGCAATTTCATCCTCGAAGTTGGTTCCACAGCCGGTGATCAAATGGTGTACATCATGATTTTCCATTTTGGGAATCATTGAAAACCCATGCTTTCTGTAGAATTCTCCCAGTTTTCTTCCAAGAGAATCTTCCTGAAATTCCAGCAGCTGTTTTTCATTGAACTGCCATTGTCTTTTTTTCTTTTTAAAGTATTTTCTGTATAATTTCTGAGTTTTATCGTACACAAAAAGCAGAAACTGAACGCGGATTTTTTTCATAATAGTATTGGTATATTTATGGATATTAATGGAAAAGACTAAGACCTACAATAGTGTAAATGAATGCAATAGGAATGTTGGCTATCAAAATGAGTATGGCTATCATACATTCTTTGAATTTTGATGTATTTATAACACCATATGTCAAAAAACCAAGTATGCATAATATGTTGACTGGTACTCCAAAAATGATTAACAAATAGCCAGCTCCAGCAAACCAATCATCCTTTGTAACGAGTGCTCCTAAAAGGCAAAGAGTTCCCATTGAAAAAAAAAAAAACCAAATACAGCCTTGCCTAGATCTATTATTTCTGAATCTTTTATCATTATTATTTAGAATTAATTAAAAACCAATTTTAGCTTCCCGCAAACGGACTTCCAAAAACCCCTACTGCCAGCTCCATCCAGATCAGTGCAAGAGCAAGCAAAATGAAAATGCAGATCAAAACTTTCTGACTTTGTTTTTTGATTTTGTTTCTGACCAGGTTGACCAAAAAAGCTGTTGTAAAGAGTAAAGCTGCTGCTATCAGAAAATCTGAAACGGACCAGTTCACTTCTTTAGAAAATAGATTTCCCAGCAATGGAATACACAGTAAAACCAATGGAAGGGCATACATTGTAACTGTTTTTTGTTTTTGTGTTATCATTTTATTTAAGTTTTAAATTATAAAGTACTTTGTAATTCAAAGTTAATTTTCAAAAAAATATAAGACTATCGTCCCAGTAGTTTTTCAAGAGCATCCAAATGTTCTGTAAATGCCTGTCGTCCATTCTGCGTAACACGGTAAGATGTCTTGGGCTTTTTCCCGACAAATTCTTTTTTCACTTCAATATATCCTGCTTTTTCCAACGCATTGCTGTGACTGGCCAGATTTCCATCTGTAATTCCAAGCAAGCCTTTCATTTCAGAAAAATCAACCCAGTCGTTGACCATAAGAACGGACATAATGCCCAGTCTTACACGGCTTTCGAATTCTTTGTTGAGTTGATTTATTTTGATCATAATTTTTAATTTTTATTGGGAAAACATTGATTTCCGATTGCTCCTCCTCCATATTGAAAAGCTAAATTTCTGTTTACCAATATATATTCACAACCGTCATTATATTTACTTCGGTCAGTATTTATTTCTTGAAAAACATTAAAAGAAAACATTCCCAAGCCACTTCTTTTAAAGCCTATTTTTAAAGGTTCTCCATCTTCTACAGAAATACAGTTTGCTTTATCTAATTTATTTTTTAAAACTGCAATCTGTTCTTCGTTCCACCCTGCTATACCTTTAAGCTTTTCTGTAAATAAAACATTAGAATTTACATTCCAGTTTTGATAAACCACATTGGACGAATCTTTATATATTATTCTTAGTCTTTCAAGTATTTTATCATTTTTAAATTCTATATCTACAGAATAATTTTCAGGCTTGATTTTGTTGTAATAATTTATTAAATCTTTAATTTCAGCTTCTTTTGAATAATATTCATCCTTTAATTCAGTTACCGAATAACTTTTGTCAAAACTTCCAAAGGCGCAACCAATCATTAAAACTGTTACAATAGAACCAATCAAGAATACTACTCCAATTACAGAAATGATTATCAGAAGATATTTGAAAAATCTATTCACTTTATTATTTATACTTCTTATGCATAATCAATCCATATACAATATGCAAAACTCCAAAACCAATTGCCCAAAACAATAATCCCCATCCTAAAAAGAATAAAGAAATAAGTCCTAAAATGATCTCAAGATATCCTAAATACTTTACATCCGTTAATGTATAACGTTCTGCCGATACTAGTGCCAATCCGTAAAAAATCAATGTTGCCGGAGCTATGAAAACAAAAAGATGATGATAAAGAAGTGCAAGGCAAAAAACTCCTCCTGCTACCAAAGGAACTGCAAAGGTAATCAAAAGCCGTTTTGTAGTGGCATCCCAGATCTTCAATCCTTTCTTTTTACTTTTATGGGCGGTAAAAATGTAACCACTAAGAATAGCAACCACTAAAATAACTATCCCAATTAGAACAAGTTCTTTAACCAAGGCTGGTCCCAGAACATTTCTGTCTCCATCAAAATAACTGATTCCTTCCCTCTGAAAAACAAAAAAAACATATATAGCTCCAATAATTGCTGTTAATCCGGCAACAACTCCTGACAGACCACTTAAAGAAATGAATCTGGAAGAGCGCTCCATCATGGAACGGATATGGGATAAGTCTTCGTGATAGTTTTTTGTCTCCATAAAAAGAACTTTGAATTACAAAGTTATAATTTATTTTTAATCTGCCAATTATTTATTTTAAATTTTGAAAATAATTTTCATGATTACTTATATGTCAAAAAGAAAACCCCGCTAGAAGCGAGGCTCTCAGAATATATTAAAATTTGTTTTTTTATAACGGATTCTGAACAATCAATGGATTGGCATTGATCTCAGTTCTTGGAATTAGGAACTCCCAACGTAGATCTGTATTGGCTACTGTCATTAAGTTATTGGTAACTACCGAAGAATGATTGGCTCCTGTTCTGTCCAAGCCTTGGTTTAGTCTTTTCAGATCAAGGAATCTAAAACCTTCTCCCCAAAACTCTAGTCTTCTGCTGTTAAGAATTTCTGTAATATAGGCTGCCCCTGTTGTAGTAGCTCCAGTATAAAAAGGATTTCTGTTTTTTGCAAATATATTGAACACTGCTTTTGAACCAGTTTCATCTCCTGACCTTGCTAAAGCTTCCGCTTCAATAAGATACATTTCTGCAGATCTCATATAAGGTACATCTACTCTACTATCAGCCTGACTCGCAGCAATAAACTTCTGGCTTGTATATGGAAATTTAGAATACGTTGAAGGTAGACCAAGAGCGGTGTGCGCTCCGGTTGGATCAAAATTCTGGGTTCTAACATCTGTATTCGGGAATGATTGAAACAATTTACTGTTAATAGCTTTCGGAGCCTGACGAATATTAGTTGAGTTAAAGTTTCTTGACATATAAGCTCCAAAATTCGAAAATGTATCTCCTTGATCTGCTATGATTGTAGCCCCCCACATCCACTCACCATTTCCTGCAAGATTATTAAATCCAGCAGTATAAGTAGCATTATCCATCAATGGAAACCCTGTACGAGCTGATTGAGCAGCAGTAATAGCGGCAGCATAATTCCCTTGTGTCAATGCAATTCTGGCTTTTAATCCTAAAATAACTTTATCATTGAAATGTGATTTTGTAGCTCTGGTAATTCCTGTAAGTCTGGTTGATGCTTCATTAAGATCTTTGTTGACTTGAGTATACACTTCTTCTACTGTATTTCTTGCTAAAGGTATTTCATTCGCTACCAATCTGATGGGAACACCAAGTTGAGTATTATTAGCCCCGGGAACATATCTTTTACCATAAATCTGAACCAGCATATAATAACAGAAAGCTCTGAATGCGTATGCTTCGCCAATTGCTGTTTTAATAGTTGTCGCATCAGCTGCGGTAGGTGCAGGAACCGAAGGACCATTAGCAATAACAAGATTTGCATTTCTGATCAGGGCATAATAAAACTGATAAGGATAAAGATCATTGGATGCATTATCATTTACCTGATCCTGCCATCTTACAGCTGAGACGTACCAGCCATTTCCTGTAGATGGAAAAACAAGGTCGTCTGCTAAAGCATCCATTATAATCATTATTCCACCCTGGCCATTCTGCCCTTGATCACTTTGTCTGTAATACATATCTCTATGCATCCCATTTACAATGGCCATAAGGTTAGCAGAACTTGAATAAGCGGCTTCCTCAGAAGCAGCAGTAGTAGGATCTGTTTCCAGATAATCACTTTCACATGAAACCATCCCTGTAAAGATTGAGAGCATAACAGCCCATTTTATATATTGTTTTGCGATATTTTTCATTACTTAATTATTTAAAAAGATACATTAAATCCTATTGTTACTACTCTTGCCGGAGTATATCTGTTTGATGCAGTACCGTTGAATGCCTGAGCAGGTTCCAGTCCTTTTCTTGCTGTTTTACTCCATAAGTTTTCACCGGAAACAAGAATTCTTAATCCTGAAATTCCAAGCTGAGATAAAGTTTCCGGAGTAAAGCTATAACTTAAAGTAGCTTGTCTGAACGTAAGAAAATCTGAGCTTACCAACCACCTTGATGAAGCAGCATTTGAACTTGTATATGTTGAAGAGTTCAATGCAGGAACATCTGTGATCTGTCCGGGAGTTGTCCATCTATCCAGAATATCGGTACTTAAAGCTCCTCCTTGTGAATAGCTTGACATCAAAGCAGCATAGTTTGAATCATACGTTTTTCCTCCTAACTGATAGGTGAACATTGCAGATAATGACCATTGTTTATAGGTAATTGTAGTTCCGAAACTTCCGAACAAATCAGGAATTGCTGTACCAGAATAGTCATATTTTGCTTTATTGAAATTGGTAGTAACCTTTTCACCATTCACCGTTCTGATATCAGCAGCTGTTGTATTGGCATAGGCATCAGCAACAAGGAATAAAGGAGAACCGTCTGTCGGATCTACACCGTACCACTGTCTCAACCAATAATCATATACTGAGTGTCCTACAGAAATCTTTTTAGTTCCGTTAATAATTTCCGTTATCCCGTTGGAAAGTTCTGTAACCTGATTTTTAAGTGTTGATGCATTTGCATTTAGATTCCATGTAAAGTTTTGGGTTTTAATAACGTCTGCATTAATACTGAATTCAAATCCGCGGTTATACATTGTCCCGACATTTCTGCTGATCGTGTTATCCGGAACACCTGCAGAAACCGGAAGAGGAACAGGGAAAATCAGATCTTCAGTAACTCTGTTATAATATTCTACAGACCCTGTAATTCTATTACTTAAGAATCCAAAATCGATCCCCACATCCGTTTGTTTGTTTGCCTCCCAGGTAATTGAAGGATCTGCTAAAAATCCAAATAAAATCCCCGGTTCCTGAGCATTATTATATCCCAAGGTATAAGTACTTTTGTACATATAATAACTGTCAGTTCTGTCATTCCCTACTTCACCATAAGAACCTCTCAATTTCAATTCACTGATAAGGTTAGAATTGCTTAAGAACTCTTCTCCTTTTAACCTCCATCCTGCACCAACAGACCAGAATGAATCCCATCTTACATCTTTGGCAAATCTGGAAGATCCATCCCAACGAATAGATCCTGAAAGTAAATATTTTGATTTGTAGTCATAATTCAATCTTGAAAAGACTCCTTCTTTTCTGTAATTGTCTGTACGTGAAGTAAGCGTTGATGGAGTAACAAAATTTACCAGTTCGTCATTATCATCTACGATCTGACCTTTTTTGTATCCATATAGATACTCGTACATGAATTTATAGTTTTCATGTCCTAAAAGGAATTCAAAATTATGATCTCCAAATTTTCTTTTATAATTCAAGAGTTGATTCCATGTAAAGGTTTGCTCAGTAAAACTATATTTTTCTGCTGAACCTCCAGGAGCGGCATCACCAATAATTTTATTGCCATAGGTACTTCTTCTGTTGTTTCTGATATCATACCCTGCATTAGTAGACAAAGTAAGATACGGATCTACTTTAATCTCAGCATATGCTCTGGAAATGATGTAATAATTTTTAGAAAGATCTTTATTTAAGAGGGTTTCCTGAATTACGTTTCTTCCCGCCGCTGCATCAGCACCCCTGGCACTTCCAGCATCATACACAATATTCCCCGCAGCATCATAAAGTGTAGCAAATGTATTAGGGTCATGAGCATAAGGACTGTAGATTGGCCCCATCGTTCTTGTCCATCTGTATGGATTAATATAAGCAGAATTATTATCCACACCTTCTACAGAATTGTTTCCGTTTGAAGATACTCCACTGATACTTGTTCCCAGTTTCAACCAACTTTTAACTTGTGAATCTACTTTTAATCTTGCTGTAAATCTTTCAAAATCAGATTTGATAAGATATCCTGTTTCATTGGTATATCCAACTGAAGAAAAGTAGGTTGTTGTATTGCTTCCTCCACTGTAATTCAATTCATAATTCTGTCTGAATCCTGTATTCATCAAAGGCTTCTGCCAGTCTAAATCTGTATATTTCAATTTAGCGTTTGGATTTAATACCCCATCAATGACTAACTGATGAGGATCAACGTCAAATACATTTGTTTTTAGAACCCCTGCTCCGAATGTAGGGTTTCCAGAAACTAAAACTATAGAAGCATAATTATTCGCAGCAGCCAGCCCTAATCCCGGATTAGATGCAAATCTCCCATTTCTGATAGCTTCCCAGATAAGAGGATAATATTGATACACATCTACCCTGTCATATTCCGGAATTGATCTCCCTACCGCTCCGGTACTCATACTAAAATTAAAAGCATCCTTTCCTTTTCTTCCTGATTTTGTGGTAATTAAAACAACACCATTAGCTGCTGCAGAACCATACAAAGAGGTAGAAGCAGCATCTTTCAGAATATTGAATGATGCGATATCATTGGGATTAATTGCCGCAAGAGATCCGGTATATATGGTTCCATCCACGACATATAAAGGGTTGGTTGTAATACCATAAGAACCTATTCCACGGATCTGAATACTTGGTGAACTTCCCGGCTGCCCTGTTCCGGTACTCACTTTCACCCCGGCACTGGCTCCGTCCAAAGCTTGTCCGATACTTGTTATAGGTCGGTCTGCAAATTGTTTTGCCTTAACTTCTGTATTGGAGCCCACCATAGTCTCCCTTTTTTGGCTTCCGTAAGCCACTACAACGATTTCATCAATCTTAGTATCCTGTGGTATTGTGTCACGTTTAGTCTTTTGGGCTTCCACCAGAGCCCCTCCTACGAAGAACAGCACAGCAGTACTCAATATTAATTTCATTTTCATATTTAACATATTTTAACAGTATGAATGCAAATATATACAATAAAAATGATCAAAAAATTAACAAAATAAGCATTTTAATTAATTAAATTTAATTGATTAAAAAAATTAATAAATATTTTAGTTTTCGTTGAAAAAATAAGTTAAAATTGAGTTAAATAAGTTTATTAAAAAGCAATAAATATGTTAAAATATGTTAAAACAATAGTAATAAACAAATAAAAACACATATTAATTAATAAAAACACACGTAAAAATCAAATAACAAGACAAATAAATTTAATCATTCATAAAAATTATTTTTTTGAAAAATGCTATGTTGACACACCATAAAACATAAAAAAATCCGGAGAAACATCTTTTTCTCCGGATGATATTTAGATTAAAATCCTATTTTAAGAGTAAAGAAAAAATTATTTCGCTCTCAACTTTTCTTTAATGGACTCAATATTTTTCTTGGCAGAATCTTCCAGGATAAGACTTGCACTCATATGAATTCTCGCTGGCATCAATTCATTGAAATGATCTGTTCCTTCCCAAGAAACTTTTTTAATTAAAGCTAAAGCATCACTACTTCTTGACGCCAAGGTCTGTAAAAATTTCTCCAGTTTCGCATCCATCTCCTGAATAGAATCTGATACAGAATGATAAACATTATGCTGCTCAGCCCACTCAGCAGATCTGAAGTCTGCATCAATTGCCATAGCAGAGAATTGTGACTTCCCGATTTTTCTTTCTACATAAGGTCCAATTACAAAAGGTCCGATTCCAAGATTGATCTCAGTAAGTGCTAAAGCTGAATCTTTTGTTGCAAAACAGTAGTCTGCTCCACAAGCAATTCCAACTCCTCCACCGGTAGTTTTTCCCTGCACTCTTACCACTACGATTTTCCCGCAATTTCTCATAGCATTCAAAACTTTTGCAAAACCACCAAAGAATTGGGTGGAAGCTTCCAGTTCTTCAATAGCTAAAAGCTCATCAAAGCTAGCTCCTGCACAGAAAGCCTTTTCACCTGCACTTTTTACCAAAATAGCTTTCACCTCATCTTTCGCACCTTCTTCAAGGATAGTTTCTGCCAGCTTTTCTAAAATTGCTCCCGGAAGAGAATTACTTTTGAGTGTTCCGAAACTGATCTCGGCAATATTATTTTTAATTTCTGATGCTACAAATTCGCTCATTTTTATTTTTATTGGATTCTTACAAAAATACGAAATACAGCTCTTTCAGAGAAACTTAAAGATAATAATTTCCATGATAGAGTTACCTTTTATAAGATTCCCTTTACGTAGAAATACGGAATCTTTAATTTGGTATTTTCTACTCTAGTACTCCCTCATTATTAGTCGTTCCTTTGGCCTAGAAATAATAACTAAAGGCGGAATCTGAAAAGCCCACAACAGAGTAAGAGATTTAAAACTAAATATCATTATCATGGAAGAGTACATTGGAATTGTAAAATTATTTGCAGGAAATTTCGCGCCTAGAGGCTGGATGTTTTGTGACGGAAGTTTAATAGCTATTTCAAGAAATTCAGCTTTATTTTCTATTTTAGGAACAACTTATGGTGGAGACGGTATTACAACTTTCGCTTTACCTAACTTAAAAGGACGTATGGCTTTGGGAGCTGGAAATGTAAATGCTAACCAGTTTTATCCTTTGGGAGTGGTAGCCGGTACTACACAAAATACCCTTTTAACTTCAAATCTTCCAAGCATTGGTGGTGGATTTCAATTGAAAGTTGCTAATAAGAATGCCAACTCATCAACCCCTAATGCAGCGGCATCTATTGCTATCTCAGGAACACAGGTAGGAAGAGATTTCAATGTGGTGTCCAGCTTTATAAATGATACTAACCCTGACACCGTGATTAACGGACAAAGTATTTCTTTTGTAGGACAAAATTTACCAGTGAATAATATGCCTCCTTATCTGGGCTTAAATTATATCATCTGTGTTGAAGGTATTTATCCTCCAAGAGATTAATATTCACAATAACCTAATATTTAAAACAAAAAAATCATGAAAAGCACTACTTTTTTAACAATTTGTAGTCTGCTCATTTCAATTTTCTCATTCGGGCAGACCAGTACAGAACAATTTGAAACGGAATCGCACGGAAGTACAAGCTTCACCGACAATGGAGTCATTTTCAATATCATTTCGCATGTAAGTGTCTTTGATATTCAAGGGAATTACCCGGGAACAGGCTGGAGTGGAACAGCGAATGACAACAGATATATTGATAATTCAAATGATACTCAATTTCCGCCGTCATTCAGCATTAAAACTACTTCAAATTTATTTAAAGTAAACAGATTCTGGATGTATCTTTCAGCATTAAATCTGGATCTCAATGTAGCGGGAACACTTACCGTAACAGGAAAACTAAGCGGAGTAACAAAATTTACCCAAACAAAATCTACTGGATTTGCAACAAGTTTAGGTTCTACAAACGGATATACTCTGATTGATCTTACCAACTTAAACGGCCAAAATTACTCTAATATCATTATTGATGAACTGCAACTAACGGTCAGCGGAGCATTCAGATATGTAGGCCTGGATGCTTTCACCTGGGTAAAAGACAGCAACCTGGTATTGGGTACTTCTGAAGCTAAAAGCATTAAAAAAGACCTGACAGTTTATCCTAACCCAACCAACGGACCTCTTTCAATTGCAACAGAGAAAGCGAGTGAAGCTAAAATTTACAGTGTAGACGGTAAAATGCTGAAAACAATACAAACCCAGAGAGGAAATAATGAAATCAATATTTCAGACCTTCCAAAAGGAGTTTATATTATCAAAACACCAACAGAATCAACGAAGGTAATTAAAAATTAATTTCAGAAATTATATATAAGTTCCATATCCCATAAAGATTCTAATTCATAAATGACAAAACCCTTAATACAAACATTAAGGGTTTTGTTTTTTCAATGCCATAATATATTTATCTATATACAGCTGTTTTTCTTTTGATTTGTACTGCTGAATGTATCTGGGATGTTCCAGAACAGTCATGGTATCAAACAGCTTTGCTTCTATGTTTAATTTTGAAATAAAGTCAGCATTTTTTTTACCTAGAATAAAGACCTCCGAGGTATCCAGATTGAGACTGATATGTTTCTTCAGAGATTCAATCATAAAACTCTTCACAGCCTCGAACAGTTCTTTATCATCATAATAATTGGCATTAAGCCATCCGTTTTTTGTTTTTCTTACAATAGCCAGCGGAAACGGAGAGTTAATATAAACATCTTCATAAAAAAGATCTGCACCGCCATATTCTTCAATCATATCGTAGATAAAAACAGAAGACACTTCATGAGTACGGGCGGTCTCCATTTTTATACCACAAATACTTTCGAGTCTTTTGGTATCAGTAAACGGAACGCCTGTTACTCCTGCTCCATGACGGCTTGGATTGATTCCAATGATGAATTTTCTCTGGGCTGAATCATTATAATATTTGTGATAAAACTTCTGCATAACCGTCAATGTTTCCGGATTATCCAGATAGGGGTTCAGAACTTCAAAGCCGTCGGGAAGATTTCCTCTATAGCTAAGGTTTTTATTGAACTCGATGACATGATCTGCAAAAGTTGTATTCATACCTAATTTTTAAGGAAAACAAAATTTTCAGGTTGATCGTCCTCACCATCCTCGTCTTCGTCCTCATCTTCATCACTTAAAGCCAATTCAATATCGATGAATTGAATGTATAGACCACAAATTTCTTCGTTAGTATCATAAGCAAAGTAAACAGGATAAGTACCATCACCAAAACCACTTGCAAACATTGGAATCTGATAATTTGTATCAGGAATCGTCCAATTGATCCAGTCTCCTGCCTCTCTCTGATTGTTGGGATGAGCTTTATAGCTTTGTGAGAAAAGCTCAGCGAAATAATCATCATAAATATTACTGACATCCATTTCATCTATAAATTTATCTACAAAAGGGAGTACTTCTTTATCAGCAATACACCCTAAACCAGCATCCACGGCAAAACCAAAATAATCATCTTCAGCAACGCCCTCCAATTCTTCAATTCCAACTAAAGCTTCCCTGTAAACAACAGGCTTTTCTTTGGTAAATTCTACTTTTACAACAGCATATCTGTCTCCCCAATCTTCAGATTTTACTACGGCAATAGTCACAGGAAAATTACCTTTCGGAGCCTGAATAAAATAAGGTGATTGATTCGCATTCAGAAAAACCAGCGGATCTCTTACCACCACTTTTCCAGAAGGAAGGGAAACGTTTCCAATTTCCATCGTCTCCATTTTCTTTCCCAAAATTTCATCCGAAGTAAAATAGGTTTCCAGATCTGTAGGACAAACCATAATATTCTTCACTTCTTCCCATTTTTGCATCCAGCTTTGGTCCATAGTTTATTTTTTTGAATTAAAAGATTGAAAATAATGAATAAATCCAAGGACATCAAACAGGATAGGATTTTTAACAAAAGATTATAAAAATAAAGCTACAAATCACAGGTAATTGCAGCTTTATGTATTGTTTTAAGTTTAAAAAAATCTAAGAATCGGCACATATGTAACATGCTCTTGCAATATCAGGCCATCTTCCAGGGAGGCAACAGCTTCCGGGAGGACAAGGATTAAGGGCACAAGACCAGTTTGGCCCGGCTCCTTTAAGAGATCTCAACTCGTGTCTTGAAAGTTTTTTTAAGTTTTCCATAGTAATCAGTTTTGATATTCTCTCCTACTCTGTATGCTTTTCGGATTTCGCCTATTAAAGTTAATCATTTTTAAGCAAAAAGAATATAACTAACTGAAATAATGTACATTCCCATCTATGTAAAATAAACCTAATTAATATTCTAAAGGTTTGTAGTTTCTAAAAACTTTATAAAGATCATCATCATTTCCTTTGAACAGTTTTTCTTCAATAATTTTAAACTTACCTGTAGAATCTTTTTCTTCCACCACTATTTTATCAGAAACATCTACTCGTGCAAATTCATCCAGGGAATCTTTTTTAATTTTTAAAAATGCCGTTGTGGTAGAACCTGTTAAAATTACAGAATTGATACAATTTAGTTTTGAATTAAAACTTAGGTTCGGATAATTATCTGAATTTTTGATGTGGATAAAATCTTTATTTTTCGGATTATATACAAACAAAGTCATCACTGTATTTCCTCCTCTTCCAGCAATTCCGCTTTGATAAGTCATATCATTGAAGCCATCATTATTAAAGTCACTTATCTGAACATCTAAACCGGTTACTCCATCTTTGATAAATTTAAAACTGTTCTTTAATTCCCAGGTATGAAACATTGAACCTTTAGCTTCCACCCAGATATCTTTTAGATCATAAAAATTCAAGGTAACAAACACATCACCATTATTGACATGCCGAAATTTTTCAATCTCGACTTTAGTTTTACCCTTCCTTCCAACATTCAGGCTATCAACAAATTTCTCTTCAGAAAAATAACCTTTTTTATCAGGTTTCGGATTTCCAGAACAAGAAAAAAAGAGTAAAAGTAAAAAAGAACCAAAGACAAGGGAAATTTTTAAAGATTTCATTATTAAAAAATATTCCTGAATTTATATATTTCCGATCACATTTAAAATAAAAATCCCTTTCAATTACTGGAAGGGACTATAATTTATTTTTATTTTGAATTAAATCAATCCAAACTGCTGGAAATGATGAGTAAAATGCTTTCTGTGCATCAGTTCCCACATTTCTTTATTCAGTTTTCCGAATACATAATTCATGTGTTCTGCCTGTGGATTTTCTTTGTAATAGATTACAAATTTCTTCAGGTTATCCATAAACGATTGTTTTGCGGCTTCCAGATTTCTGTGTGTTGATTCCGGAAGTGAGCCATCCTGCGGAAGGAATGGAGCCGTAAATTCTTTTGGCATTGCTCTGTGGTTATAAAGGGAATCCTGCCATTTTTCAAGATTTTCCTCCGGAGTGAAACATTTCTCTGCTTCAGGTTCTCCGAAACTTACCAGAACTGCTTGTTCCAAATGCTCAATCATCTGCTGTGGAGACATTTTTCCCCAAAGTGCAGGAGTGCTTTCTGTTAATCCATTCAACATTTTCTGAACATTTTTCACATTCAGATCAATGAATGGAGACTGCTTTGCAACCAATGTTAAGATTGTTGCCACGCAAACTACCTCATCTCTTTGGTTTACAACTTCAACCAGCCATTTTACAACACCTGAAGGAATGTTTCTGCCTTTTACTCCTCTGTTGATTTTTTCTTTTGCTGTTAAATAAACAGTGATGGTATCTCCGGCATATACAGGTTTGAAGAAGCTGCAGTCTTCCAATCCATAATTCGCAATAACAGGTCCTTTTTTACCTGAAACAAACAATCCTGCTGCTGCTGAAAGGATGAAATATCCGTGAGCTACAGTTTTATCGAAGATAGTTCCTGATAAACTAGTTGCGTCGGTATGAGCATAGAAATGATCCCATGAAACATTGGAGAAGTTGACGATATCTGCATCAGTAACTGTTCTTCCTGCTGTTTCTAAAGAGTCTCCTACTTCCACTTCCTCAAAATACTTTTGGAAAGGGTGTTTGTCTGAGAATTTTTTCTCTGCGCCCTGCTGATAAATCTTAGTAATTGCTTTCAGTACATCCGGTGATCCCTGAATAGCTGTTTTCTGTAAGAAGAAATGAAGACCGCTTAGTCCGCCCATTTCTTCACCACCGCCTGCTCTACCAGGACCTCCGTGCATTAATGTAGGAAGTGGAGAGCCGTGACCTGTACTTTCTTTGGCATTATCTCTGTTCAGAACAAAGATTCTTCCGTGCTGGGAAGCCATTTTCCATGAAGTTTCTGCGATAAAGTTCTCATCGTGAGAAACAATAGATCCTACCAAACTTCCTTTTCCTCTTTTTGCCAGTGCGGCTGCTTCTTCAGCATCTTTATACGGCATCAATGTAGATACCGGCCCGAAAGCTTCTACATCATGAGAGATATTTTTTTCAAAAGGCTTGTCGTTCAGGAATAGTTTCGGGCTCATAAATGCACCGTTTTCATAGTCTGCATCTACCAGCTCATGCTTTCCGTCATAGACAAGTTCTGTTTCTGATTTTAATAGATTTACTTTTCTTACTACTTCTTCATACTGCTGTCTTCCCACTAAAGATCCCATTTTGGTTTCTCTGCTTAATGGGTTTCCGATTTTAGTCTGATCTAAAGCTTTAGACAAAGCATTCTGAACGTCACCAATTAAATGTTCCGGAACGATGATTCTTCTGATCGCTGTACATTTCTGTCCTGCTTTTGTTGTCATTTCGTTACGAACTTCTTTGATGAATAAGTCAAATTCAGGAGTCCCCGGTTTGGCTTCCAATCCAAGGATTGAACAGTTCAGAGAATCTGCTTCCATATTGAAACGAACAGCATTACCAGCGATGGAAGGAAGTGATTTTAATTTTCTTCCTGTATTGGCTGAACCTGTAAATAACACAGAGTCTCCATCCTGTACATAATCCAGAATATTTCCCGGTTCTCCGCAGACTAACTGAACAGCACCTTCAGGTAAAACTCCGCTTTCAATCATATCCTGGAATACAGCATTCGTAAGATAAGACCCGAAAGGAGATGGCTTCACAATAGAAGGAACACCCGCTAATAATGAAGTAGAAAGCTTTTCCAACATTCCCCACACTGGAAAGTTATAAGCATTGATCTGTACAGAAACCCCTTCACTAGGTGTTAAAATATGGGTTCCTAAAAAAGTTCCGTTAGCAGAAATTTTCTGAGTATCTCCGTCTACCCAAAATGAAGTATTGGGAAGCATTCTTTTTGCCAATCCGGAATAGGTAAAGAAAGTCCCGAAACCTCCTTCGATATCCACCCATGAATCAACATGTGTAGCTCCTGTTTTATATGATAAGTCATAGTATTTTTTCTTTCTTTCTAACAGATAAAGTGCTACTTTTTTCAACATTTCTCCACGGTCGTAGAAAGTCATTGAAGAAAGGTTTTTGTATCCTACTGTTCTTCCGTAATCAAGAGCCTGCTCAAAATTAAGCCCTTCTGTATCAGAAACAGCTACCTGTTCTCCTGTAACGGCGTTGTACAAAGGGACTCCGCTTCCGGTACCTTCTACCCATTGTCCGTAGATATAGTTTTTTAACTTTTCCATATAGTTTTTTACTTTTTGCTTAGATTAATCTTTTTAATAAAGTTGCTAATAATCAAATAAGGGATAAATAGTATCAGCCAGCCGTCTAAAATGATGACAATTTCAACAAACAACATGTAAAAATTGTCTTTCTGCTTTAATTTAGCAATTACCTCATCTGATTCAACATGTTCCAAAGCATCTGAAATTCCTATTGACTCTTTTACCAGATAAAGCCCTAGAGCATTCATAATGATTATAAAAATCAATATTACGATCCAATATTTTTTCAGAATGCTCATCAACTGGAACTGATTTATTTGGGTTCCTGATAGGGAAACATTTTCACCAATCCTTCGTATAAGCTTCTGTGAAGAATGGTTGCATGATTATCTGTTTCCATCATTTTATATTCCAATGTCCAGTTTTTCTTTCCTGCTTTTGTCAAAACATCGTAGAAAGCCTCGGCATCTTTTACCATCACCGGATGTTCTCCTTTCCCTACAGAAACATAGACAAACTTTTTAGTATCTGAAGATTTTGAAAGTAATTGAGGAGCCTGCTTTAAAAGACTTTCATCATCCCACCATAAACTTGGACTGATAATAAAATAGTTGTTGAACATTTCCGGCTTTTTCAGAAGTATTTCTGCTGCCAGAAGCCCTCCCAAAGATTGACCGAACAAATATTTGTCTGTGGTTTTAAACTGACTTTCAACATAAGGTTTTAATTCTTTTTCAAGGAAAGCAATAAACTTATCAGAATGTCCTGTCGTAGGATAATCTTTCTGTAAATCTTTTAAATCCGTATGAAAGGTAAAATCCCTTTTCCTGTCTATATTAGCAATTCCCACAACAATAGATTCCGGCATGGAATACATTTGATTAAAGAATTGGACTAATCCTGTCACGTGAATAAAATCTTCATTCATACTTCCATCCAACAGATAAATCACAGGGTATGATTTTGTTTTATCATAGCCTTGTGGAAGATAAATATTCAACGTTCTGTCTTCATTTAACGTTTTGGACTTAATAGTCCTCACTTCTCCGATTGTAAGCGGTTTTGTCGTAACAGTTTGTGCTGATACTACACTATTCATCGCCAACACCATGCTGCATACAAGTGCAATTTTTTTAATCATATTTAATTTTAAATGGTCATTATTTTATATCATCCCAAATGCTGTAATCAACAATTTTGGTTGGGATTTGCTGAACATATTCTGTAAAAGGCTCACAAGGCAGAATAGCTTCTTTCCCTTCTCTTGCCAGTTCCTGATAGAGTTTTGTTCCTTCTGTTTTCCAGTGAATCATTTCGTCAGATACGTCACGGATAATTTTTGCTGGGCTTCCCACCACTAATTTTCTTGGTTCGCATCTGAAATTGGCCGGTACAAAAGCCAATGCTCCAACGATACTTTCGTCGCCGATATACGCTTTGTCCATCACAACGGAATTCATCCCGATCAGACAGTTTTTCCCGATGTGTCCTGAATGAATAATTGCGCCATGCCCGATGTGTGCAGATTCTTCCAGTATGGTTTCTATATTCGGGAAAACATGAAGGGTACAGTTTTCCTGTACATTGGCTCCGTCTTTAATAATAATTTTCCCCCAGTCTCCACGAATTACCGCATTGGGACCAATATATACTTCCTCCCCTATTTCTACATTCCCGATAATGACTGCCTGCGGATGAATGTAGGCAGAAGGTTTTATAATGGGACGAATCCCGTGGTATGAGTAGATGTTCATATTTATTAGAGATCAGATAATAGATTTCAGAGGCCAGACATTTTTCTTACTCTACTATCTTTATCTTTTTTAATTGATTACACTTTTTCGATTACCATTGCATATCCTTGTCCTACGCCGATACAAAGGGTACACAATGCATATTTTTTATCCTGTTTCTGAAGTTCCATTGCCGCAGAACCTACAATTCTTGCCCCGGAAACTCCCAGTGGGTGACCAATTGCAATAGCTCCACCATTAGGATTTATTCTTGCGTCATCATCTTTTAATCCTAAACTTCTTGTCACAGCAAGTGCCTGTGCTGCGAATGCTTCGTTGAGTTCAATGATGTCCATATCTTCAAGAGAAAGATTTAATCTCTTCAATAACTTTTGAGTGGCTTCTACCGGACCGATTCCCATAATTCTTGGCTCTACACCGGCTACGGAAGAACCTAAAATTCTGGCTTTTGGTTTTAATCCATATTTTTTCACCGCTTCTTCACTTGCTAAAATCAAAGCTGCGGCACCGTCATTCATTCCTGAAGCATTTCCTGCAGTTACCGTTCCTTCTTTTCTGAAAGCAGGACGAAGTTTTGCAAGACCTTCCATAGAAGACGTTGGTTTAATGAATTCATCTTTTTCAAAAACAACAGAATCTCCTTTTCTCTGAGGAATCTCAACTTTTACAATTTCTTCTGCCAGTCTTCCGCTTTCCTGAGCTTTTGTAGCTTTCTGCTGAGACCAAAGGGCAAATTTATCCTGATCCTCTCTATTGATCTGGTGGATATCTGCTAAATTCTCTGCGGTCTCTCCCATTCCGTCAACACCATATAATTCTTTCATTTTAGGGTTGATAAAACGCCATCCGAAAGTGGTATCAAACATCTGACTGTCTCTTCCGAAAGCTGCACTTGGTTTTGACATCACATAAGGAGAACGTGTCATATGCTCTACTCCACCGGCAATATAAATTTCTCCTTCTCCGGCAGCAATAGAACGGAATGCATTCGCTACTGCAGACATTCCCGAAGCACAAAGTCTGTTTACCGTCTCACCTCCAATTTTATATGGAAGACCAGCCAATAAAAGTCCCATTCTTGCTATGTTTCTGTTATCTTCACCCGCCTGATTGGCACATCCGAAAATAACATCTTCAATTTCCTCTACAGGAACTTCAGGATTTCTCGCAACTACTTCTTTGATCACAATAGCAGCTAAATCATCTGCTCTTACTTCTGATAATCCCCCTTGTAATTTTGAGATGGGAGTTCTGACATAGTCTATGATGTATACGTTGTTCATAATTTTACTTTGAAAATAGGATAATGCATAATTTGAAATTATCAAACTTCCTTTTTCTATTTATTTGTTTTTATTTCTTAGTTCTAAAGCCTGTTTTAAAGTATAGGGTTCGTATTTGAAATCCGGCCCGTACATTCTTTTGGCATTTTCTTCAATAGTAGAATCAAAACCTGCTTCTTTTCTTCTTTTATTAACATTTTTGAGATCTTTAACAGGCCAGACAAAATTGACAAAGACTTGTTTTCCGTTCTTATCTTTTGTCATTTCTCCTTTTCCCTGGGTACCGTAGATCTGTTCCTTGTCTTCCTGCATCAGATATCGGTCTTCCATCATCGCAACCCATGTAAAAGGAATTTCTTTCTGTTTTCCAGCTTTTTTTATGAGAGGAAGATATTTTCCAATTTTGGTTGAATGCTGGATTACGTACCATGCGGCCTGGTTTGTAGGTTCTCCTACAAGTGTTTTTCCGGGATAGCCATATTGAGCAATAATATTTTCTATTTTCTGCACGTTCAGGCTATCATGTTCTGCAACCATCTGCCAGCCTTTCTTTTTGAACTCTTCTTTGTCAATATTCAGGGTTGCCAGGAGCTGCTCTCTTTTTTCCGGAGTTATTTCGGAATCGAAAAGCATTCTGTATCCCTGATCCACCTTCATAATCTCATCGAGTTCTTTTTTCAAAGCTTCATTTACTTTCTGCTGGGCATTCATCAGAAAAGCTGAAATCCCGAAAAGCAGTAGAAAAATTTTTCTCATTTTGTTTATTATGGTGTCTGGTTAATGTTTTTTATAAGTCGGTGACTTTTTTCCCGATTTTATAGACTGTTCCAACAAATTTTGCAATCAGCTCACTGTTTTGATTGGTAATCTGAATGTCATAAACCGCCGTTTTTCTGGTATCATTCACCAAAATACTTTCGGCTCTGAAAATATCTCCTTCCTTTCCGGCTTTGGTAAAATTGATAATACAGTTCAACGCGACAGCAGCATCACCTGTATTGTTGGATGAAAATGCCAATGCAGAATCTGCAAAAGCAAATGTAACTCCGCCATGAACTGTTTTAAGCCCGTTAATCATATCTTTCTTAATGGGCATTTCTATTAAACAGTAATTTTCTTTTACTTCAATCATTTTGATATTCATCCACTGGGAAAAATAATCCTGATTGAACATATAATCTGCTACTTGTCTTGGATTCATTTCTATTAATTATATGTTTGTTATTTCTTCATACAGCTCATCGGATAACCTGTCGTAAACATTCATTGTTTTGCCCAGAATGACTTGCTCGTATGAAAGACTTTCTGAGTCTGATGAATTTTCAGAGGGATAGGATTCATTTAAATCAATTCCATTTTCGTTGGCTAATCTTTTGATCAGTTCTTTATATTTCTCATTAAACTTTCCTAAAAGCTCAAGTCTTTCTTCAGCATTGACAGAAGAAGCTTCCTGAGTTAAATATTGTTTCTCAATCAAAAGTCTGGTTTCCAGCTCAGCTCTGAATTCTTCTATATTCATGAAGTTTTTTTGATATAATAATCTACTTGAGAGATGCTTCGACTTCGCTCAGCATGACAATACACTAGCAGATTTAAATATTTTTATAGTTTCCTCAGTAAAGGACTTTGTCTATACCTTTCTTCCTGATATTCTTCGTAAAGGTTTTGTAAGGTTTCGGAGATCTTTGCATATCCGATTTCTTTACCCCAGCTTAATAATCCTTTTGGATAATTTACTCCTTTTTGCATTGCCAGTTCAATATCTTCATCATTCGCAACGCCCAATCTTTTTGCTTCAACCGCTTCATTGATCAACATTGAAATGATTCTTAAAAAGATCTGCTGGTACAAAGCATCATCTTTCTGAGCAACAGGGTTTTCTGCTCCTTCGCTGTAATCGTAGAAACCTCTTCCTGTTTTTCTTCCATGAAGTTTTGCTTCAGACATTCTTTGCTGTAATAGAGACGGCTTGTATTTCGGGTCGTAGAAATAATCTTTGTAAACTGTTGTTGTTACTGCAAAATTGACATCAACTCCAATGAGATCCATCAATTCAAAAGGACCCATTTTGAAATTCCCCAAAGTTTTCATGGCATCATCCACCTGTTCCGGTGTTGCGATGTTTTCCTCAACAATTCTAAGTGCTTCCCCATAATAAGGTCTGGCAATTCTGTTGACGATAAATCCGGGAATATCTTTGGCAATAACAGGAGTTTTCCCCCATTCTTTCATGAGGTTATAGATTTTTTCTGCTAAAGTTTTTTCGGTTAATAAGGATGGAATAACTTCCACTAAAGGCATCAACGGAGCCGGATTGAAAAAGTGAATTCCAATGAAACGCTCCGGTTTCTTTAGTTCTGCACCCAGAGAGGTGATAGAAATAGATGAGGTATTGGAACTAAGGATACAGTTTTCTGAAACATAATTTTCAAGCTCTGTAAACACTTTGGTTTTGATGTCTTTGTTTTCTATGATGGCTTCAATGATGAGTTCACAATCTTTGAAATCCTTCAATTCAGTAGCAATGGAAATATTAGCTAAAATTTCAGTCATTTTCTCTCCTGAAATTTTTTGTTTGTCAACTAATTTGGTCAGTGTTTTTTCCAAACCTACTGTTGCCGTTTCTACTTGTTTTGCATTGGCGTCATAAACCCAAACTTTGCATCCGTTCGTAGCGGCTACTTGTGCAATGCCGATTCCCATTGTTCCGGCACCGATAATTCCAATATTCATTTTTATTTGTACAATGTATTAATGTAAAATGTATTCATGTAAATCGTTTAAAAATCATTAATACATTTTACATGAATACATTAATACGAAATTTATCTTCCTTTATAATTAGGTTTTCTTTTTTGTAAGAAGGCGTTTACACCCTCGATGAAGTCTTCTGTTTCTGCTGCTTCCTGCTGTAGATCTCCTTCCAGCTCAAGCTGCTCTTTCAACGTATTGGTATAAGAATGTGCAAAAGCTTTTTTGGTAAGCTTAATTGCCGCGGTTGGCATGTTCGACATTCTTTCAAGAATTTCCATTGATTTTGGAGCGAATTCTTCTTCCGAGAAAACTTCAGCAACAAGACCATAGGATTTAGATTCTTCAGCAGATAATTTTTTACCTGTAAACGCTAAATAATTTGCCAATTGTCTGCCTAAAAGCTTCGGTAAGAAGTATGTTCCTCCTGTATCAGGAATTAAACCGATATTTGAGAATGCCTGTGAGAAGTATGCTTTATTACTTGCCAAAACAAAGTCACAGATCAGAGCCAACATAGCACCAGCTCCTACTGCAGGACCATTCACCAATGCGATAACGGGTTTTCTGCAACGTGTAACTTCTGTCACCAGCGGATTGTAATAATCTACCACAATTTTTCTGATAATATCCTGATCATGGTGCTCTTTGCCTACCACAAAAGCTTCATCCAGATTCTGACCTGAGCAGAACGCTCTTCCTCTTCCGGAAATAGCAACACATCTTACAGTTTCATCTTCGTTGCATTCTTTGATAAAATCTTTCAGATCTCCTAAAGCCGGTTTTGTAAGGGCATTCATTGTGTCTGGTTGATTCAGATATGCGATTTTAAGCTTCCCGTCAAAATGCGTTTCAATATCGAGTTGTGTATACATAGTTTTTATTAATTTATTATTTAACAATGCACTAATTTAACAATATAAATTCATGTAACAACCTAAGATTTTAACAATCTAACAACAGCATCGTTATGCTCTGCATATTCGTCAGTTCTATTGATAAATTGGGTCATAATCTATAGTTACACTTAATGACATTTGAAATAATCAAAAGGTTCCAGGCAGTCTAAGCATTGATAAGAGGCTTTACATAAGGTAGACCCAAATCTACTGATCTGCTTGGTATGTTCAGAACCACAGCGCGGACATTTTTTCGGTTTCCCGATGTGATGTTCGTCAGCTCCTTTTTCGGGAGGGGTGATTCCGTAGACACGAAGTTTTTCTCTCGCTTCATCAGTAATCCAGTCTGTTGTCCAAATTGGGAACATCTTGGTTACTACCTTTGCTTCCCAACCGTTTTCTTTCATCATTTTGATAATATCCTCTTCAATGGTAAACATGGCAGGACAGGCAGAATAAGTAGGCGTAATGATCACTTCACAAGTATTTTCACCAGTGACCTGTGCATCTCTTACGATTCCTAATTCCACGATATCAATCACGGGAATTTCCGGATCGGGAATTGTTTTTAATAAATCTAAAAGCTGATTCATATTTTACTTTTTACCAGAATCAAGAATTATTTTCATTGAATTCTGATAATCCAAATTATCTGTTATTCCGTTGTGATACTGATCTTTTAATACAATCAGGCTATCACCTTTTTTAAAGCTATTTTTTAGTTTTAAGGATGACTTATAATTAATAACCTCATCTTTATCACCGTGAAAAATTACAACTGGCGACTTAACGGTTTTTAAATATTTACCAGTCTCAAAATTATATTTCAGTAAAAACTTGGGAAGAAATGAAAATTTTTGAGTCATTTCATCTTCCATACTATAATACGGAGCCTGTAAAATCAATAATCTTGCGTTCTGCGTTGATGCTAATTTTGCAGCTAAGCCCGTTCCTATAGAATATCCTAAAATAATAATTTTGTTCTCCGGATATCTTTTCAAGAGCTCCTTGTAAGCACTCTCAACATCCGAGAAAAGCTGATCTTTATTCTTAATCTTATCTTCACTTTTTCCGTATCCTCTGTAATCCAATATAAATGTATCATAGTTCATATTGGCATACAGTTCAGCTACTTCACCCCATTCTTTTAATGAACCTCCGTTCCCATGAAGGTAAAAAATTACTCCTTTAGGGTTTTGAGCTTTAAATAAAACGGAGTTTAAATGTTTTTTATCTTGTGTTGTAACCGTTATTTCTTCAAAATCACCATCAAATTTAAATTTGTAATTCTCCGGTAACTTTTCAGGATAAAAAATAATTTTCTCCTGATAGAAGTAGATTCCCACGCATAACATCACATATGCGATAAGAAAAAAAGCAAATATTCCCAGAAGTAACTTTTTCATACTTGTTACCAAGTACAGCCCGGATACGCTCTCTGCATATACTGAAGCTCACAAAGAATAAATCCGAAATATTCGGTATGATATCCTGTTCTTGATTTTGGCTGCATAAAAGGATTTGATGGATATTCCAACCCGAAATCTGCAAAATCTTTCTTCGTAATGGCAATGAATTCTTCGTAAAGAGCATCTGCATTCGGAACGATGTTCAAGGCAATAAGATCATCTTCACCTTCTGTTTTAGCAAAAAGACCTTTTGTATATTCCCAGATATCTTCAATGGCTTTTACCACACGGGATTTGCTTTCTTCTGTACCCTGAGCGAAAATTTTCATCCATGATGCAGCATGGGTATAATGATATCTTACTTCTTTTAATGATTTCTGAGCAATGGCTGAAAGCTCTTGATCTGCAGAGTTGGACAATGCCTCATACATCAGTTTCTGATATACAGCAAAAACGTACACTTTCAGAATTGTTTGGGCATAGTCTTCATTTGGAAGTTCTGTCCAGTGTGCATTTACATATTCGTGTTCATATCTTAGAAAGGCTAAGTCATCTTCACTTTTACCGTTGTCAATTACTCTTGAAGCATAAACATAAAAGTTATTAGCCTGCCCCAGCTCATCCAACGCAATGTTTGTCAATGCAATATCTTCCTCTAAATAAGGACCTTCACCGCACCATGCAGACAAACGCTGTCCCATAATGAAACTGTCGTCTGCGAGTTTTAATAAATAATTATATAATGGGTTCATTGTTTTATCAATTTGAAGACTGATAGATGATAGATGGATAGAAAATAGACAAGTAAACCTTAAGGTCTTTTATCTAGCCGTCTATTATCTCAAAAGTCCTATTACATATTTTTTACGTCGTTTGGAATGTCGTAGAAAGTTGGATGACGATACAGTTTGTCATCAGCCGGATCGAAGAATGCTTCTTTGTCAATTCCTTCCGAAGTCACAATATATTTACTTGGAACTACCCAAACAGAAGTTCCTTCTTTTCTTCTTGTATAAACGTCTCTTGCGTTCTGCAAAGCCATTTCTGCTGTTGGTGCCTGTACAATTCCAACGTGTTTGTGAGATAATCCCGGTTTAGTTTGAATAAACACTTCCCACATATCTAAATTTGCCATAGTCAAATTAATTTAACAATGTATCAATGTACCAGCTTAACAATGAGATGCTTTGACAAGCTCAGCATGACAATGATTGTTACATTTCTACATTGGTATATTGTTACATTATTATATTACTTCTTTTTGTTGTTTTTCTGCAAAAGCTATCGCAGCTTCTTTCACCCAGGAATTTTCTCTTTGAGCCTTTCTCTTCGTTTCGATACGCTTTTTATTGCAAGGGCCGTTTCCTTTTAAGATTTCCATAAACTCATCCCATGGAAGTTCTCCGAAATCATAATGTTGTCTTTCCTCATTCCATTTCAGATCTTTATCCGGAACAGTTAATCCTAAGAATTCAGCCTGAGAAACAGTAACATCGATAAATCTCTGACGAAGACTATCGTTACTTTCTCTTTTTACTCTGTAATTCATAGAGATCTTCGAGTTTGGAGAGCTGTCATCATTAGGTCCGAACATCATCAGAGCCGGCCACCAGAAACGGTTTAGTGAAGCCTGAGCCATTTCTTTCTGTTGTTTGGTACCACGGCAAAGTGCCATTAAAATCTCATATCCTTGTCTTTGGTGGAAAGATTCTTCTTTACAGATTTTCACCATTGCTCTGGAATAAGGACCGTAAGAATTCCCCATCAGCATTACCTGGTTCATGATAGCTGCACCATCTACCAGCCAACCTATTGCACCGATATCTGCCCAGCTTAAGGTAGGATAGTTGAAAATACTTGAATATTTCGCTTTTCCTTCCAACATATCATCATAAGTTGCATCTCTGTCTGCTCTGATGCTTCCGTCTCCTAAAGTTTCTGTTGCAGAATAAAGATATAATCCATGACCTGCTTCATCCTGAACCTTAGCTAAAAGAGCCATTTTTCTTCTCAATGAAGGTGCTCTTGAAATCCAGTTCGCTTCCGGCAGCATTCCTACAATTTCAGAATGGGCATGCTGTGAAATCTGACGAACCAATAGTTTTCTGTAATCATCGGGCATTACATCTTTTGGTTCTACTTTATTTTCGTCATGTACGTATTGTACAAATTTTTCTAAGTCCATTTTTTTGTTTTTTTGTAAAATGTAAAAAGTATTAATGTATTCATGAATACAATTTACATTCAATCGTTAATACAATTTAAACATCATAATTAAGCATCACCACATTGGTTGTCGGGTGACATTGACAGGTAAGAACGAAGCCTCTGGCTACTTCTTCTTCGGTAAGTGCGTAGTTTTTCTCCATAAAAACTTCTCCTTCCAAAACTTCCGCTTTACACGTACAGCACACTCCTCCTTTACATGCAAAAGGCACAGGAAGATTGTCTTTCAATGCTTTATCTAATATACTCTCTTTTTTAGAATTAAGATGGAACGAATATTCATCATCATCGATAATTACCGTCACCATACTTTCTATATTGGCAATTGCTTTGAATTCATCACTCATTTCCTCCGTATTTTCTTCATCCGGAGCGGTAAAATATTCAAATAAAACCTGAATAGCAGGTACTTTTTTATCTTTCTTCAGGTAGTCTGCGATGCCTTTAATCATTTCTGCAGGTCCGCAAATGAAATAAGTAGCTTCTCTTACATCAATATCTGTGTATCTTTCAAATAGCTGCTCTAGTTTTTCAGAAGAAATTCTTCCTTCAAAAACAGGATCTTCATGTTTTTCACGGCTTACCAGATAAATCACCTTCAGTCTGCCATTGAAATGTTCTACCAGCCTATCAATTTCAGCTTTTCTTAAAATATGATTCATGCTTCTGTTACTATAGAACAGGTAAGCATTACTGTTAGGTTCCTGATAAAGGCTTTCTTTAATATTGGATAAAACAGGGGTAATTCCGCTTCCTGCAGCCAAACCAACGTAAGTTTTTACGTTTGTAGGATGATAAGAAGTATTAAAACCACCCATCGGAGGCATTACTTCCAGAATTTCATCCATGTGAAGATGCTCATTGAAATAGCCTGATACTTTTCCACCCTCAAGCAATTTCACCAATACTTCCAGGGTATTGCTTTTTTCACTCGGAGCATTACAGATAGAGTAAGAACGTCTTTCCTCATTTCCGTTGATCATCATTCGGAAATTCAGATACTGCCCTTGTTTGAACCTGAACTTATCTTTCAGTTCTTCAGGGATTTCCACGGCCACGCTAACGGCCTCAGAAGTATCTTTCTGAACTTTAACTGTTTTAAGTTTATAAAATGAATTCATTATTTTTTAAGTATTCTATTAATTTTTCCACCTTCGCACTTCGGCAGGCTGTCCTGGGCATGAACTTTCACTTTCGTAGTGATTCCTACCCGTTTTTTTATTTCGTTTTCTATGTTTTTTCCAAAGTTCCCGACAAAATTAAAATAATCATCGGTATTTGCTTCTATTTTCTGTGTCTTTACCAGCTCATCATCAATTTCAACATCAATATCCAAAGCGACACACATATGTTCTTTTTCAACAGGCGTCAGATAGTAATTGGGCACCACTCCTTCCACATAGGAAAAAGCATCTTCAATCTGGCTTGGATAGACATTTACTCCTCTTACGATCAGCATATCATCTGCTCTTCCGACAATGGGTTTCATTTTCACCATTGTTCTTTTGGCATTTTCATCATAATAAAGGCTTGTAATATCATTGGTCCAGTAACGAAGAAGCGGCATTGCTTTTTTCGTTAATGTTGTAATCACCAATACACCTTCTTCTCCGAAAGGAACCGGCTGTTTGGTAACCGGATCTAAAATTTCGGGGTAAAAATGATCTTCCCAGATATAAGAACCTCCTTTTTCTTCAAAATCTTCCATTGAAACTCCCGGACCGATAATTTCGCTCAACCCATAGATATTAGTTGCATGAACACCTAATTTTTCTTCAATATGACCTCTGATAATTTCTGTCCATGGCTCTGAGCCTAACACAGCATATTTAAGACTGATTTCATCTGCGGAAATTCCTCTTTTGGCAAATTCATCCGCAATAGTCAAAGCATAGGATGGAGAACAGCAAATCACTTCCGGCTTAAAGTCTACAATCAGATCTACCTGTCTCGCAGTCATGCCTCCCGAAATAGGAAGAACACTCATCCCCAGTTTTTCTGCTCCGTAATGAAGTCCTAATCCTCCTGTGAAAATTCCATAACCATACGCATTGTGCAGCTGCATTCCCGGTCTCGCTCCTGCAGCATGTAAAGATCTTGCCACCACTTCACTGAAAAGGTCTACATCTTCTTTAGTATATCCTACCACTGTTGGTTTTCCTGTTGTTCCGCTGGAACAGTGAATGCGCTGAAGCTCATTCTTAGGAACGGTAAATAAACCAAATGGATAGTTATCTCTTAAATCCTGTTTGTAAGTAATAGGGAGTTTCCTGATATCTTCAATCGACCTTATATCCTGTGGAGATATTTGTAATTCATCAAATTTCTTTTTATAAAATTCCGATTTTTCTCCCAAGTAGCTGATCAAACTGATCAACCGGTCGGATTGAAGCTGTCTCAACTGACCCAGCTCCAGATATTCAACTGCAAAATCCATAAAACTAACTAACATTTGTTAGGTGTAAATTTAAAAAGATTTTATAAGCTGGCAAAATTTTTATGACTTTTGTCATATTTTGAATGATTCTAAATAACAAGATAAAAGCTTAATGCTTTCTTTTGAAAATGTAAAATGTATTAATGATTTTCCTTGCTAGGGCCTATCAATGTTGGTTTCCCAGCAGACCATATAGGATTTTCTCTCTAATTTCATCGGTAATTTCATCAGTAGAATCACTGCTTCTTTTGAACCAGAAATAAGAATTGTTTAAAGTATGGAGAATAAATCTTGTAGTAAATGATGGTGATTTAAGTTCCCAATTTTCTGCAATATAGATCTCAGAAATCAGTTTTTCAACTTCCTGCTGATAGTTTTTTCTCAGCTCTACAAATTCAGGAAGCTTTTCTTCCAGATGTCTCCATTCATTAGAATAAATATGAGTAACATCACGATTTTTAAGGACAACGGATAAATGTTTATCCAGTAACAGATTCAGTTTTTGCCTTGGAGCAATATCCGTATTTTTCACTTCCTGAAGTTCATCGAAAAACTCCTGCGCAATGCCAAAACAAATCCATTCCAGAATTTCTTCCTTTGAACGGATGTGTGCATACAGCGATGCTGCCTTGATATTGAGTTTCGTAGCCAGGTCTCTTACTGAACTTCCCATATACCCTTTCTCTTTGAAAAGCTCTACTGCTACGTCTAATATTTTTCTCTGTTTTTCTTTTAGTTCCATCTGGTAAAATGCAAAAGTAATTATTCTAAAATAAAAAGCTGAATTTTAACACTTACATCAAATAAATTCTCCCATTTTCATATCTGCCCGTTAGAAGTTCCTTCTCACAGTATGACTATTTGGTCATGGATTTCAAAGAAATAATTACGAAATCGGAAATTTTGTCAAGTTAATTTTCCGTTAAAAATACAATATCCGGAAAATTTGTCCTATTTTTTTGTAAATTTAATAATTGAATACTTTTTGCGATATAGTCATCGAATAAATGATTAAATAATTGATGGCATTAAGAAACTGAGCCTCAAAATTTGGTTTCTTGATGTTTTTTAAACAAAACTTTGAACACAATACCAAAAATATATAAAATATGAACTTAAACCAATATACAGTAAAATCACAGGAAGCCATCCAGGCAGCACAACAGCTTGCTATGGAATTGGGCAATCAAAGTATTGAACCTCAACATCTCCTTGAAGGAATCTTTCAGGTGGATGAAAATATATCGCCTTTTTTACTTAAAAAATCTGAAGCAGACGCTAATTTAGTAAGAGAGCGCAACCGTGAAAATTTAGAAAAACTTCCAAAAGTACAGGGAGGAAATATTTACCTTTCACAATCTGCCAACAAAGTATTATTGGACGCACCCAACATTGCCAAAAAAATGGGCGATGAATATGTAACGATTGAGCATTTATGGCTATCACTTCTTGAAACCAGCTCAGAAGTTTCCAAAATGCTGAAAGATATGGGCGTAACCAAAAATCTGCTGGAAGGCGCTATAAAAGAATTAAGAAAAGGAAGTAAAGCAACTTCTGCAAGTTCAGAAGAAACCTACCAATCCTTAAATAAATATGCTAAAAACTTCAATGAATTAGCAGCAGAAGGAAAACTGGATCCTGTAATCGGACGTGATGAAGAAATCAGAAGGGTTTTACAGATCCTTTCAAGAAGAACAAAAAACAATCCAATCCTTATCGGGGAACCGGGTGTAGGTAAAACAGCCATTGCTGAAGGAATTGCCCACAGAATTATCAACGGTGACGTTCCCGAAAACCTGATGGATAAAACTTTATTCTCATTGGACATGGGAGCTTTGATCGCCGGAGCTAAATACAAGGGTGAGTTTGAAGAGCGTCTGAAATCCGTTGTGAATGAGGTTACTAAGTCTGACGGACAGATTATCCTTTTCATTGACGAAATCCACACTTTGGTAGGTGCCGGTGGTGGTGAAGGAGCTATGGATGCTGCCAATATCTTAAAACCAGCCTTAGCAAGAGGTGAATTGAGAGCGATTGGAGCAACCACTTTGAACGAATATCAAAAGTATTTCGAAAAAGATAAAGCGTTGGAAAGACGTTTCCAGAAAGTAATGGTGGAAGAACCAGATACTGAATCTGCAATTTCGATCCTTCGTGGTATTAAAGATAAATATGAAGCTCACCACAAGGTAAGAATCAAAGATGAGGCAATTATTGCAGCTGTAGAAATGTCGCAAAGATATATTTCAGACCGTTTCTTACCGGATAAAGCAATCGACCTTATTGATGAAGCTTCTGCCAAGCTGAGAATGGAAATCAATTCCAAACCAGAAGAACTGGATGTTCTGGACAGAAGGCTGATGCAGCTGGAAATTGAACTGGCAGCCATTTCAAGAGAAGGCAACCAAACCAAAATTGATCATCTGAAAGAAGATATTGCTAAAATTTCAGAACAAAGAAATGAGATCAATGCTAAATGGCTGAAAGAAAAGCAGAAAAGTGAAGATCTTACCCAGATCAAAAAAGATATTGAATCTCTGAAACATGAAGCAGAAAGAGCTTCCAGAGCCGGAGATTATGCAAAAGTAGCGGAGATACAATATGGAAAACTTCGTGAAAAAGAAGAAGAACTCAACAAAGTTGAGCTGGAAATGCAGAACCATCAGAACGAACTGATCAAGGAAGAGGTTACTGCAGAAAATATCTCTGAAGTGATTGGTAAATGGACAGGCATTCCTGTAACCAAATTATTACAATCGGAAAGGGATAAATTATTAAATCTGGAATCTGAACTGCACCACAGAGTCGTAGGACAGGATGAAGCTATCCAGGCGGTTGCTGATGCGATCAGAAGAAACAGAGCCGGTCTTAGTGATGATAAAAAACCTATCGGATCTTTCTTATTCCTGGGAACAACCGGAGTGGGTAAAACCGAGCTGGCAAAAGCATTGGCAGAATTCTTATTTGATGATGAAAACAATATGACTAGAATTGATATGAGTGAATATCAGGAACGTCACAGTGTTTCAAGATTGGTAGGAGCTCCTCCAGGATATGTAGGATATGATGAAGGCGGGCAATTGACTGAAGCGGTAAGAAGAAGACCATATTCCGTAGTGCTTTTGGACGAGATTGAAAAGGCACATCCGGACGTTTTCAACACTTTACTACAGGTTTTGGATGATGGACGTCTGACTGATAATAAAGGCCGTGTGGTTAATTTTAAGAATTCAATTATCATTATGACCTCGAATTTAGGCTCCCACCTTATTCAAGAGAATTTTGAGAATCTTACTGAGGAAAACCAGGATGAAATTGTGGATAAAACAAAAGTAGAAGTTTTTGATCTGCTGAAACAGACACTACGTCCGGAATTCCTGAACAGAATTGATGAAATTGTATTATTCCAGCCTTTAAGAAAAAAAGAAATCGGAAAAATCGTTCAGTATCAGTTGAGAGGGTTCAATGAAATGTTATCTAAACGAAACATTATCATGACTTTCACTCAGGATGCAGTAGATTATCTGATGGAAAAAGGTTACGACCCTGCGTTCGGAGCAAGACCATTGAAAAGAGTAATCCAGCAGGAAGTATTAAACAAACTGTCTAAAGAGATTCTTGCAGGAAAGGTAAATGACGGAGACAGAATTACTTTGGATTATTTCGTAGAAACAGGTTTGGTTTTCAGACCTACTGAACAATAAAATAGTTTTTTTCATATACATTATTTTTGTGAATAGGTGCTGTAAAGTGATTTGCAGCACTTATTTTTAACACCAGGACCTTTAAGCAATTTATTTTTGATAAATAATGATTTTCATCCAATTTCATATTTTTAGAAAAAATATTCTTATTAAAAAATCCAATCTATAGTACATTCATTAAAAAACAACACTGAAAACATAAACTTCACACACAAAACAGAAATAAGTTATATTTAACATAAAATAATATGTAAATAATTAAATATATCGCATTGTTATTTCTCATATATTCGTTTGTATTAAAAAAACGAGATTTTATGAAAAAAACAATTTTAGGAGTTTTAATCACACTCATGGTTTCATGTAACAACAATGAGACAGAAAATGTTACTCCAGAAAACACAAATGTTGAAGAAACTAATATTACAGCTGGCAAAGAAGCTTTTTGCGGCTCTGATATTCTCAGAAGAAAACATCTTGCTGAAGATCCGGCAGCCATGCAGCGAATGCTTCAGATAGAACAACAAACCGTCAGTTTTATTGAGCAGAAAAAAATGGGTAAGATTTTACCTGACGGAAGTGTAGAAATACCTGTAATATTTAATGTTCTTTATACGAAAGCATCTAATAATGTCTCAGATGCCAGAATAAATTCTCAAATTGATGTACTTAATAAAGCCTTTGCATCCACTCATGCTGATATCTCCAAGATTCCTGCAGAATTTCAATCTGTAAATGCGGGTGATACCAAAATTAAATTCAGATTGGCAGGCATTAACAGAAAATCCACAAAGACTTCCAGATGGGCACCGGATGATAAAATGAAAAAAGCATCTACCGGAGGAATGGATTCTACTAACCCTAACCAATATTTAAACATCTGGGTGGTAGATTATATGCCTTATCAGACCGGATATGTTTTAGGATACGCTACTTTTCCGGAAGACGCCGGGCTTTGGAACGATGGTGTTGTTATGATGGACGACTATGTAGGAGAAGGAGGCCCTGATGCCACTCACAACCAAGGAAGAGTTACCGTACATGAAGTAGGGCATTATTTGAACCTCAGACACATTTGGGGAGATGCAAATTGCGGAGATGATTTAGTAGGTGATACTCCTCAACAGATTACCAAACACTCTGGTGTACCAACCTATCCCAGATACGAAACATGTGGCGGAGTTTCACGTTCTGTAATGTTTATGAACTACATGGACTATTCAGATGAAACAACGTTATTCATGTTTACACAACAACAAAACAACAGAATGCAAGCATCCGTTTCAGCATCAGGTCCACGTGCAGGATTAAGAGTTCTGTAAAAAAATTAAAAAAATAAAAGATCGCTTCTTCAAGCGATCTTTTTATTTTAAAGCCCTCCTTCTTTCAGACAGGATTTATATTGAAGGATTTTTTCTGCACCCGCTTATTCTTTACAAAACATACAATCCGTAAAAACACGGTAAAAATAACAGTATAATTCCCTATTCGCGAATACATTTTCTACCATATTTTTTCCGAGATTTGCATATTAATTGAGTTTCATCCGTAAAACGTTAAGCTATGAATACAGAATCAAACAATCCGCTGCAACCTGGAACAATGTCAAATAGCCTTATCCAGGCTCTGATCGATAATTACCGTCAAAACCATTTAAGTGCAATTAATACTGCTTTAGGTATTCAGGACGCTCATTCTATTTGGTTTGATCTTCCAAAATTGAAAAATTTTATTGCAAAGATTGAAGAAGAGGCTGCCAAAGTAAACCCTGCAACTTCTGACGAAGATCTGGGAATCAGGTTTTATTATGCTACATATCCGAAACAGGAAAACTGGTCTATTATGGATTCACATCCTGTTCCGGTAGAATACGCCGGAAAACATACTTTAGTGATGATTCCAACCGTGAAAAAAGCCAGTGAAACAGGAGAGCTTGTTGATTTTGACTTTAATCCTTTTCATACTGTTGAAGGAAAATCCTTAGCGTTAAATGCACATAAAGCTAAAGACAAAGGAGAAGACCCTGACACAGGCCTTGGAGAAAACAGTGGAACACTTATTCCACCAGCTCCACCTATGGGCACTTCTTATTAATTATCATTCTTAAACACAGTATGACTGAGATTCAAAAAATTTTTTCGTCATTTATGTATTGGGGAGAAGCCTTTGCTGCTTTAATCTCCATAATTTATTATAACCGTGTAAAAAAACAACACTGGAAATATCTGGCAATTTATCTCATTCTTATTTTTCTGTGTGAATCAGCTGTAAAATGGGGAGAAAAACCACTAAAAATAGACAGAATAAATTTTTACAACTACTTTGTGATTCCATTACAGTTTATATTTTTTTATTGGCTGTATGCAAAAGAATCTCTAAAGAAAGTAAAACTGTTCTACATTTTGACGGGCATATATATTTTATCATATATTCTCAGGGCACTTTTTTTCCCGGAAAAGAAAGTAGTATTTTCCTTCAATTACAACATAGGTTGTTTACTTTTAATGGGTCTTGTTATTATGGAGTTTTACAAACAGGTTAATTCATCTGAGATTCTCAATTTCAGTAAAAACAGAATGTTTTATATTAATCTGGGAATAACGCTTTTTTATATCGCTAATCAGCCATTTATGACATTTAACTCTTTTCTGTGGAAATATATAGATATCTGGGATATTTATTTTATATATTTTCAGGTTTCAGGAGCAGTGATGTATATTTTATTTGCAAGTTCATTCATATGGGGAAAACAGAGCTCTTAATAACCATTATTTCATTCAACATCTTTTTTCTGATGTTTGTAATAGCCGTATTTATTTATATCAGAAATTACAGACAGCGGAAAAGAGAATATCTGAATGAAATCGAGATGAAAAATGAACTTCATCAGAGAGAGCTTCTGGCCACCCAATTGGAAATCCAGCAGGCCACCATGCAGCAGATCGGAAGGGAATTGCATGATAATATCGGCCAGAAACTAACCCTGGTGAGTCTGTATGTACAACAGATGCTTTACGAGAATAAAGCTCCGGAAGCCAGTGAAAGGATTGACCAGGTTTCTCAGATTATCAATCAGTCTCTGCAGGATCTCAGGAGTTTATCTAAAACACTGACAGATGACAACATCAATCAAAAGGAAATTGTAACTTTAATACAGGAAGAAGTAGACAATACCAATTCTTTTAAAAAGTGCCATGTAAGCTTTGAACATAATTTTAAGCAGCTGGATCTAGGTTTTGTTCATAAAAATATGCTGCTCAGAATCACACAGGAATTTATTCAGAACAGCATAAAACATTCCCGTTGTAAAAATATTTTTATATGCCTGAATACTTCCGAAGATATCCTTTGGGAACTTGACATCCGCGATGATGGAATCGGGTTTGATACTTCACAGATCAAATCCAACGGAATAGGTCTTACGAATATGAAAAACAGAGCCGAAATTATTGGAGCAAATTTTCATATGGAAAGCCGGGAAAATACGGGAACCCGAATCAATATTATCTTAAAAAAACAGTCATGAAGAAATCTATTGTAATTGTTGACGATCATATACTTATCGCAAAAGCCCTGGAAGGCATTATTGGTAATTTCAACGAGTTTGAAGTCATCTATGTATGTGAAAATGGAAAAGACCTTATCCAAAAAATCGAAGAAGGAAATACCATTCCGGATATCATTCTTTTAGATATCAGCATGCCGATTATGGACGGTTTTGAAACTGCTGTCTGGCTTACAAAAAATCATCCTGCCATTAAAATTATGGCACTTAGTATGCAGGGTGACGACAACAGTGTGATTAAAATGATCAAAAGCGGAGCAAAAGGTTACCTTTTAAAAAACACCCACCCAAGAGATCTGGAAACAGCGCTTACCCGATTGAACAGCGATGGATTCTTTTATCCGGACTGGGCTTCTAAAATTATTTTCTCCAACCTTAATAAAGAAACGGAATCCGAAATTGCCGTAAGAATTTCTGACAGAGAAAAAGAATTCCTGAAGTATACTGTAACGGAACTCAGCTATAAAGAAATTGCAGACAGAATGTGCTGCAGCCCAAGAACTGTAGAAAGTTATCGCGATCAGCTTTGTGAAAAACTGGATTTAAAAACCCGTGTCGGATTGGCTGTATTTGCTATTAAAAATGGTTTTGCAAACTAAAATTTACCGTGAAAAAATTCTTTTTAAAATAAATTTAAACGAAAAGTATTCACGAAAAATAATCAAAAACAGAAAACACAATAACATATTTTATAGAATTGATTAAAATTCAAAACATTTAAAACAACAATGAATTAAAACTAAATAAATACGTAAATAATTATCAATTCATTAATAAAATAAGAAAAATATTTGCATATTAATTTCAAATAATATAATTTCACATCCTCAACCTAAATGATTTTGATATGAAAAAACTATTATTTGGAGCTTTTATGCTCAGTGTAATGACTGCATGTAACAATGACAACATCACCAATCAAAATGAAAACACAACTGACGAAGCAGTAACTACAGCAGGCTTTGCTCAAAGAGGCTGTGCTTCTGAAGAAATCAGACAGGAAGCATTGAAAAAAAGTCCTGAACTTCAGCAAAGATTTGCGGCATTAGAAACCAATACAGAAAAATTCGCCAATGATATAAAGTTTGGAAAAGTTCTGGCTGATGGTACTGTAGAAATTCCGGTTGTAGTGAATGTCATTTACAAGACTACAGCTGAAAACGTTTCTGACGCAAGAATTGCTGAGCAAATTGCAGTATTAAATGCTGACTATTCCGGTACCAACAGTGATGCCAGCAAAATTCCAACTGAATTCCAGACCGTAAGCTCTGGTGACACAAAAGTAAAATTCAGATTAGTAAATACTGTTAGAAAGTCTACTTCAAAAACCAGCTGGGCTACCAATGATGATATGAAAAAAGCGTCTAAAGGAGGAATTGACGCGACCAATCCTACTAATTATTTAAATTTATGGGTTGTAAGCAAAATGACCAGCCAGGGACGTACAATTCTCGGATATGCAACTTTCCCTGAATCTGCAGGTTTATGGAATGACGGTGTTGTAATTGCTGCTCCATATTTTGGAAAGACAGGAGCTTCTTCACCTTTCAACCTGGGAAGAACAGCAACACATGAAGTAGGGCACTATTTAAACTTAAGACACATCTGGGGAGATGCTAATTGTGGAAACGACCTGGTAAGTGATACTCCTACACAGACTACGGCAAATTACGGAAAACCTTCCTATCCTCTATACAATACTTGCAGCGGTGTACAAAGATCTGTAATGTTTATGAACTATATGGATTATGTAGATGACGCAGCTATGTTCATGTTCTCTTCAGGACAAAAAACAAGAATGCAGTCTGTAGTAGCCTCTTCTGGTGCCAGATCAGGACTAAGAGTGTATTAAAATTTAAACCCCTTTAAAATATTTAAAATCTATCTCCAATTGAGATAGATTTTTTTATTCATATTCTATTTAGCCCAAACAAAATTATAAAAGATCATACAGGAACGAATCAGTTCAACTACTTTTTAAGATCAATTCTTAGATTAATTTATAAAAAGCCTTCTATAAATCATGAAGAAAACAAAATTATTTACATTAAAAAACACATATGAATGTTCAGCATAAAACAATTAATCAAAATTGATTAAAATTCAAAACAAATCATATTTAGATAATAAATAATTAAACAAAATATGTTTTATATAATTATTTACCAACAATTCAACAAAATAATTTGCATATTAATTTCAAATAATATAATTTCACATCGTAAACAAAAATGATTTTGATATGAAAAAACTATTATTTGGAGTTCTTGCTCTTGGATTAATGTTTTCATGTAATAATGACAACATGTCCAGCCAAAATGAAATAGATCCAGCTACAACACCTTCTGTAACAGCTGAGTTAAATAGAAATTGTTTTTCGGAAGAAATAAGACAAGAAGATTTACAAAAAAGCCCGGAACTAAGACAGAGGTTTACAGAACTGGAAGCCAACACAGAAATGTTCTCCAAAAATACCCAACTTGGAAAAGTTCTTACTGACGGCACCGTTGAGATTCCTGTTGTTGTCAATATTCTATATAGTAATGATGCCGAGAATCTTTCTGATGCAAGAATTGCTGAGCAGATTGATGTATTAAATGCTGATTATAGCGGAACCAATACAGATGTAAGCAAAATACCAACAGAGTTTCAATCAGTAAAGGCAGGTGATGTAAAAATAAAATTCAGACTAGCTAATACTGTTCGTAAGGCAACCACAACCACAAGCTGGGTGCGAGACACCATGAAAAAATCTTCCAGCGGAGGAATAGATGCCACAAGCCCTTCAAATTATTTAAATATCTGGATCGTAGGTAAAGTAGTAAGCACTGATGGAAGAACCATTCTTGGCTACGCTACATTCCCTGAGTCTGCCGGATTATGGAATGATGGAGTTGTAATTCCTGCACCATACTTTGGAAAAACCGGAGCGGTAACTAATTTCAATCTTGGAAGAACTGCCACCCATGAAGTGGGACATTATTTGAATCTAAGACATATCTGGGGGGATGCAAAATGCGGAGATGATCTTGTAGCTGATACTCCTACACAGACTTCTGAGAATTACAACACTCCAAGTTACCCACTTTACAATCGTTGTAGTGGTAAAAACAGATCGGTAATGTTTATGAATTATATGGATTATGTAAATGATGCAGCAATGTTTATGTTTTCGGCAGGACAAAAAACAAGAATGCAGGCTGTAGTAGCCTCTACTGGTGCCAGATCCGGATTAAGAGTGTATTAAGACATATGTTTAAATTATATTGTAAAAGTCTATCCCAAATTTGGGATAGACTTTTTTATACCCCTTTATAGATTAAAATTCAGAATACCATTCTATTACCAGCTCAGTAATTTATCTAATAAAAAGCCTGGAATAAACTATATTATTTTATTTCAAAAACATATAATCCAGTAAAAAAAACTAAAAATGAGAATAATGCATGAAACACATCACTTTAATTATATTCTTAAGATATTTTCATTAACAGATTTTCAATGAAAAATATCCTACAAATTATATAGAGTATAAAATTATTTACACTTAAAAACACACTTATGCGTGAAATATAAAACAAATCAATGCAATTGATTAAAATATAATAAATATTATAATAAGTTACGATAAACATAATTAAAACAACCTTTGAATAAACATTTGTTAAATATTTTGTAAAATTATTTGCATATCAATTTTAAAAAATATAATTTCACACCCTCAACCAAATTATATTATAACGATATGAGAAAATTCTTATTCGGAGCCCTGGTTCTGGGCTTTATGTCGGCATGTAACTCCGACAACTTAAGTAATCAAAATGAAACGCCCCTGGATCAGGAAGCTTCTGCTCCAAGCGCTCTTAAAAGAAGCTGTCCTTCGGAAGGAATAAGACAGGCAATGCTTCTGAAAAATCCTGCACTAAAACAAAAAATGGCCGATATTGAATTCGGTACTGAAAAATTTACTGAAAATCTTAAATTAGGAAAAGTTCTGGCAGATGGAACCGTTGAGATTCCGGTAGTTTTTAATGTAATTTACAACACTTCTGCTCAAAATGTTTCTGATGCAAGAATCGCAGAACAAATTGCAGTACTGAATGCTGATTATGGTGCTACCAATTCTGACATTAATAAAATTCCTTCAGCATTTCAACCTTCGGCTGCAGGTGACGTAAAAATCCGTTTCAAATTAGTAGCTACCAACCGTAAACAAAGTACAAAAACAGGCTGGAGATCTGATCTTGAGCAAATGAAAAAGGCAAGCACAGGGGGAATTGATGCTACTGATGTAACTAAAAATATGAATATATGGGTTGTTAACTCAATCCTTGATGAAAATAACCAACCAGGAACTTTAGGCTATGCATATTACCCTGAAAATGCAGGACAATGGTATGATGGTCTTGTAATAGGATACCAATATATCGGAAAAACCGGTGCTTCTGCTCCATTCAACTTAGGAAGAACAGTAACTCATGAAGTAGGACACTACCTGAATCTGCCACACCTTTGGGGATCATCTGATACAGGATGCCAAACAGATTACTCCAATGACACTCCGGTATCTCCAGGTCCTAACTACGGGAATCCTACTTATCCTCTGAACAGAGTTTGTGGAGGGGTAAGCCGTTCTCAGATGTTCATGAACTATATGGATTATGTAGATGACAAATCTATGGTAATGTTCTCAGCTAATCAAAAAACAAGAATGCAGGCTGTAGTAGCAGCATCAGGGCCAAGATCTGGCTTAAGATAATTAGCCAATCAGCTGAATATTATAAAAACATTAAAATAGTCTATCTCAATTTTTGGGATAGATTTTTTTAATATTTTTACGCGACTTAAAATTTCAGCACCACTACGATGAAAAAATTAGCATTAGCATCAGGAATACTATTGCATCTATACTGTATAAAAGCACAGGATACTATCCGATCCCGAAATCTTATGGAAGATATTGTGCTTGTCAATTCCACCGGTTGTGTATTTCAGCAGAAAACACCATTTTTCAAAAAGGAATGGGTGAAAAAGTCAGTGGCTCCTGCCCTTCTTTTCACGGCGGCTGCTGCAACATGGGGAGAAAAAGAGAATATCCGTGAAGTAAGAAACCGCTATCTTCCTAACTTCAAAGTCAAATTTGATGATTATCTTCAGTATGCTCCGGCTGCAACGGTTTACGGATTAAAACTGGCAGGTGTAAAAGGCCGGAATAATATTGGACGGGCAACCTTGTCTTACGGAACAAGTTTAGCTATCATGGCTATTTTAGTTAATTCTATTAAGTATACAGCAAAAGTTGAGCGTCCGGATGGTTCCAAAAACAATTCATTTCCATCAGGACATGCTGCAATGGCTTTCACCAATGCAAGTTTTTTACATAAGGAATATGGTATGGTAAATCCAGCCTACAGTATTGCAGGGTATGGTTCTGCAGCTATTACCGGACTTGGCCGGAATTTAAATAACAGACACTGGGTTCCGGATATTCTTGCCGGAGCTGGTATCGGGATTATATCCACAGAGCTCGGGTATTTTTTTATTGATAAAATTTATAAGAATAAAGGGGATAATTTAAGTATCTTATCCAGAATACAAGGAAATGATTATCCGTCTTTTCTTACTCTGAAGATGGGAACCGCATTGGGTACAACCAATTTCCTGAGGGAATCTGAACTGGATGACAAAAAACAAGTAGGTTTTGAAGGCGGACTGGAAGGGGCCTATTTTTTTGCAAAAAAATGGGGTGTGGGTGCAGATGTTACCTTCAGCAGCTTCCCTATTAAATCTCAGAGAATAACTTTTGATGACGGACAGGATTTTGGCAACCATGAAATTAAAACACAATCCATGGGCTTCCTGGCTGCTGGAATTGGACCTTATTTTTCTCATGAATTCTCAGATAAATGGCAGCTTACTTTAAAGTTAACCGGAGGATATGCTGCTACTGCCAGTGGAAAAGTTTTTGTAAAAGGAGACGATATAGATGCTCCTAACCACGAACTTCAGATAGCCCGATACAAGCCTAAACCGGCTTTCCGTTGGAATACAGGAGCAGCGATGACTTATAAGTTCAATCCGGGACTGGGGCTCACTTTCTATACAGATTACAATCAGATCAACTCTACAATCCGATATTACTTCAGCGATGAGATCAAGGAAAGTGCTGAGCTGGATCAGGAGCTTAACAACCTGATTGCCAAAGAAAAAATTAATTATATTACAGTCGGTTTAAGATTAACTGCCTATTTTTAGAATACAAAAGCCTTCAGAATCTGAAGGCTTTCATTTTATAAGTTTTTCTGATTATTTTCCGGAGTATAATCCATAAACAGATCTCCATCCAGCTTTACAGATTTCACTTTCTTCTTAATAGGAATCACAAGATCGGTCAGTTTCTGATCTTTTTCCCAGACAGAAGGAGAGAAATGCAGCTTTTCTGTAGTCCCGTCTTCATATGATAACAGGGCATCAAATGGGATGGCAAATCCACCTACATTGGCTATGTTTACAGTAAGCATATCATTAATCTGGGATGCACCTGTTACCTTTAAGTCAATATAATTATTGGTATAAAACCAATTTTGGAAGAACCAGTTCAGATTTTTTCCTGCCCCTGTATTCATAGAGTTGAAATAATCCCATGGAACCGGATGTTTTCCATTCCAGTTGTCCATATAATGATGTAATGCTTTTTTGAAGAGTTCGTCTCCTAAATAATCTTTCAACGCCAGATAAGACAAAGAAGCTTTTACATAGGAATTATTTCCATATCCGGAACCACTCACCTGCGTACTCATCGTAATCACCGGTTGATCCTGCTCTGCAGATGGGTCATTAATCCATTTTTTAACACGGAAGTTTTTATAAAATTCTTTGGCTGCTTCTTCACCATTTTCATCAATTCCTATAAGATATTCCAGAGTAGTTGCCCAGCCTTCATCCATAAATGCATATCTCGTCTCGTTGATTCCCATATAAAAAGGGAAATAGGTGTGACCAATTTCATGATCTGCCGTCAGTCTTGCATCCTGAAGATCATCAGGAATACTGGTATCATTGATCATCATTGGATATTCCATATCAGCAAATCCTTGAATAGCGGTCATTACGTTATAAGGATATTCTACTCCCGGCCAGTTTTTAGAGAACCAATCAATGTTATAACGCATCCAGTCTACATAATGCTCAAAATCTTTTGCACCGTTTTTATATCCTGCCTGAACGCTTGCTCTTTTCGATTTTAACTGAACACTTGAGGCATCCCACACATAATGGTTGCTCATTGCAAAACAGAAGTCCGTGATGTGACTGGCTTTAAATTTCCAGACATTCCATTTATTGGGTTTGGTTACTTTCCCGGATTTCATTTCCTGTTCTGTAGCAATATGCATTACTTTATCGCTTTTTAATGAAGCTTTATATCTTTTTAAATACTCCGGCTGAAGTACTGCTTCCGGATTCAGGAAATCTCCTGTTGCCCAGACTACAAAATTTTTAGGTGCTGTGATGGCAAAACTGTAGTCGTTGAAGTCATTGTAAAACTCCTGTCTGTCTGAGTGTGGAAGCATATCCCATCCGTTATAATCATCATACACGGAAATTCTTGGAAAAGAATAAGCAACATAGAATGTTTCCGGATCTATCTGACCTTCTCTTCCACTCTGTACTGAAAGCGGATATTCCCATTCAATTTTTACTTCAGCTTTTGATTTAGGCTTTAAAGCTGTTTTTAATTTTACTTTTTCAACAGTACTCCAATCGTCACTGTTGACGTCATATTTTGTTCCGTTTACAATGAAAGATTTAATCTTAAGTCCTGAAGACAGAAAATCTTTAGACACAAATCCCGATCTTGGTGACTGCGGTTTATGAAGGTTATTCACAAATCGAATAGCCAGTTCATTCAGACTATCCGGGCTGTTGTTCGTATAGACAATTGTTTCTTTTCCGGAAACCATTTTCGTATTGGCATCCACTTTCACATCCACATTATATGCTCCCTTATTCTGCCAATAGTTTTTACCTGGTGCTCCGGAGATATCGCGGGTCCCTTTTTCATACGCTTTTTTAATATTCCTCGGCATATAGAGTTCCTGTGCAGACAATTGCAGCAAGGAAACTACCATCAGCATTCCGGAAAAAATTTTCTTCATAATGACCTTTTTAAAGATAGGTGTCAAAAATAGCGAAAATGTGACATCAAGGGATCATTTCTTTTGCAATAATATTTTATTATAGTTCGTTTTATAATAAATTATTCTACAACCTATCTTGTTCTGCAGTCTTCTTTATTGTTTTGGCATTTTTTACAGACTGATTTCCGAAGTTGAATTTCAGAGAAATTGTAAAACTCTGAGCATCCCGATAATCTATAAAATAATTATCCTGATTGGCATACTTGGTACTTATTTTTTCCTGTGAAGTTTTAAAAATATCATTGAACAAAAGGCTCGCTTCCCATTTTTTATTAAAGAATTTTTTATTGATAACCAGATATGTGGAAGAAGATTCCGAGATCCTGAAAGTTCCCTGTATCCCCGGAGAGTAGTAACGGTGTCCCATTTCCATTTTCCAATCGGTGTTTTTATCAAGGGTAAAACTTGTTGAGATATTGGAAACCCAGTTCCAGACTTTATTTTTATACAGCATTCCATCTGTTCCTTTGAAATAATTTTCATTGTGTTCAAGGTTTTCAGACATAATAATGTTCCACCATGGTTTGACCTGAAAATTTTTGTACAGGCTCAATCCGAAGGCTTCTCCTTTTTCAATATTGGTAAAGTAATAAATGAGACTGTTGGTACTTGGTTCCTGATATGAAATTTCCATAGACGGATAGATTTCTTTCCGGTAATACAGATCCACATTCCATTCCTTCCATGAGTAGGTAAGATTAAGGTTATGGGTAATGGTTGCCTTTAACTTTGGGTCTCCCTGATAGTACGAAAAAAGATTGTAATAAGATTTTGCAGGGTTCAACCATGAATAGGAAGGTCTGCTGATCCTTTTCCCATAAGAGAAACCGAATTCCTGCTTATTTTCTGTGGTATATTGTGCGTAGAAAGTGGGGAAAAACTTCCAATAGTTGGTTTTATTCAATTCATAAGGTTCAGAGACCACGCCTTCAAGGTCTGTCATTTCTGCACGGAGACCTCCTTTGAAATTCCATTTTCCAATATTGTAGGCTAATGAAGAATACAGGGCAACATTATGCTCCTTATAATCAAATATGCTGCTCTTTTCCGGGCGGTATTGTAATATTCCATTTTCGTTATCAGAGAAATCAAGTGCGCTGCTTGTCTTTACAAAACTATATTTTGCTCCGGATTCCAGTTCCAGTTTATCATTTTTCCACTGATAATCGAATTGAGTGGAATACAGCTGAACATCGGCTTTGTTCTTAGTAAGAAAATTATCTTCTTTTGGAGGCTGGCCTGCAAAGTTCAGATTGGTGATAACATTCTGATATTTATCGGCATTATTTCCGGTAAAATAATTAATCCATGAAAGACTGCTTTTCTTATTCAGTTTCCGGTCTATCTGAAAACTTACAGAGTTATTAATGGAACGTGAGCGATGATCGTTGATCGTGGTATAATTAGATTCTACAACATCCTGATTATTATAGATTAATGTAGGAACGTTGTAGGTTCCGAAGGATTTTGGAGAAAAATACCCTGAGTAGTTGAGGCTTGCATTGGTCAAGCTGTCCAATTCATATTCCACATTAAAATTCAGGGTATTCTGGTTATAGTTTTTATCCTTCCTGTTCATCGTACTGACCCATCGGGTTTGGCTTTCCGGGTAGTTCACATAGTCTGTTCCTTCCCGGTAGTACGTTCCCAGCCCTCTATAATAGCTTCCCATAACGGAAAGTTTATCTTTTTTATAATATTGGGAAAGACCAAAAACGCCTTTCGCATATTGTGTCTGTACATATTTGGATGAGAGAATTCCGCGGTAGCCTTCAATTTTATTTTTTTTCAGAACAATATTCAGGACTGCACTTCCCGAAGCTTCATATTTTGCCGGCGGATTGGTAATCACTTCTACCGACTTCACATCATCTCCCTGTGTATTTTCCAAAAGATTTTTGAGTTCATCACCCGTCAGCATTATCTTTTTATCATTAATGGTCACCAAAATTGCAGTACTTCCCTTTACCCCGAGTATATCATTGTTTATGGTAACACTTGGTGTATTCTTTAGAATTTCCCAGGCATTAAGTGAGGAAATATTACTGTTTTCAACATTAAATTCCAGACGGTCCACTTTTCTTTTCACCAAGGGCTTGCGTTTCGTCATTACCACTCCTTCTATTTCCTGAGATTCTTTTTTAAGGATAATATTCAGTGGCTCAAGCTCTTTCAGATCAAGTTTTTTCTCAAATAAAGAGTATCCCTCGTTTTTAACTACCAGTTTTACATCCTGTTCTGCTATTCCTTCCAGTATAAATTTTCCGTTTTCATCAGTTTTTAATTCTTTAATTAATGTATTCTGAGAATTATACAGCTCTACTTTTACCAATGAAAGCTTTTCATTTTCAGTGTTCGTAACTGTTCCTTCAAGTTTTTGCTTCTGGGCAAGAAGTAAAATTGGAAAACACAGAAAAAAAAGAATTTTATACATGGTTATTTTTTTATCCTAACAAAAACACTGTTCTGTTTATGGCTACAAAAATCTGTATTGAAAGGGAGAATTTCGGTTAACGGTGGGTTAATGATAGGTTAATGTCTTTTCTTTAAAATAAGAAAACCTGAATTCGGTAATTCAGGTTTAAAATCAATAGAGTATATTTTTTTATGGATAAGGAATAGCTTTATCCAGTTCTATCGGATTATAATATTTTTTGATGTCTATCTGTGTTTGTTTAGTCAAACCCGCAAACTCTTCTTTACTTTTGATTTGCCGTCCATTAATGCGGACATTCCAGTCCGGCTGAAATTCGGTTCTCATTCTGGCATATGGATCATTATAAAACTCCAGATTCAGTTTCACCCATTTCTTTAAGTCAATGGCAATAGCATCCAGTGAATAATGTCTTTCAAGAAAGCTTTTTGTATCGTATGTTTTAGGCAGATTTTTATTTCGGGAGAAAGAATATACAAAATCTTTCTTATCATCTTCCACATACAAAACCAATCCCGGCAATCCTCTGAATTTATAAGGTCCTTCAGGAATGTTGATATCAGGCGTAAACCAAGCGGTCCAGTTTCTTCCTCCAAATACAGCAGTTGCTCTTTGTAAATTATAATTATTGATCTTTTTAGTATCAGCCTCTATTTTCCACTGAACATTATCTTCGGTTTCAAAAACATAATAATAGGGCATCATCATGATCTGAACAAAGTTTTTATTTTTATTGGAATTTCTTTTTCGGATAATAGTCTGTCCGGACTGGCTGGTATGCTGGGAAGAAATTCCCCCGTGAAGAATGTTCAGGGAATCGCTTGCTAAAAATTCAGATTCATAAAACTTCACTTCATCAGGATTGATATCCAGCACCATTTCTTCTTTATCATAATTTGTCCCGTTAGGTTCAAATCTGTATTGAAGCTCATATATAAAGCGATGGGTTTGGGCATTGATATGCATCCCAAGCATCAGAATCAGAAGAATGAGTATCTTTTTCATTAAATGGTCATTAATTTTCTAAAATTACCAAAAACACATTAACCATCAGGTTAATAAAAGGTTAATGACAAAAATACTATTTCAGTAAAATGTTAAAGTTTTATCTTTGTTTCAATGATAGCCAAGAGTAAAATTCTGATTTCGGTTTTTGCTGCACTGTTCCTGCTTTTACTGGGAATACAGGTTTATTTTATGTACAAGACCTATCAGGTGAAGGAAAGGGATATCTACAGATCTGTGAATGACGGCCTTACTAATTTCACAGACAGCCTTGAAGACATTCAGGAAGTGAAAGAAAGGAATGATGACTCTCTTCAGGAAATCATTATCAAGTACCATAACAAGGAGATCAACAGAAAGGATTTTCTAAATCACTTCATAGAAAACAGAAAATCGGCCAGAGAAAGACTGGTCCATTATATTGACAGCCGCTATCAGAAAGACGGGTATGAAATTTCTGCAAGAATCAGATACCTTTCCATTGTTCATCTTCCAGACAGCGCAAAAGTAATTACCGAGCCTATTGTTATTTTTGAGACACAGGATAAGCTTAAAAATCCACGCATTGCCAGTAATGGAAGCTGGGAAACCTCAACAACCAAAAGAGATGATACGGATAATGGGCAGGTTGAAAAAAAGAATAGTTTTCTGGTTAAAACGCGGACTGATTTCGAGATTAAAAATATAAAAAGTATTGTTTTCAAGGAGCTTACTTTATTGATTATCTGTTGCATTATACTTCTTTCGGGCGTTCTTCTGCTTTATATTTTCACGATCAGAAACCTGATTCAGCAGCAGAAGCAGGTGGAAGTTCTCCACACCATTGTGGATAACATTTCACATGAGTTTAAAACTCCGATTGCCACTTTAAAAATAGCTTCCAAAGCATTAAAAAAAGAATGGAACCCGGAAACACTGCCTCTTATTGACCGCCAGATTTCCCGCCTTGAAAGTCTGATGGTTCAACTTCATAAGGATGAAATACCGGATGAAATGGCTGAGATACAACCTGAAGACTGGGATTTTTTCATTCAGGATCTTGCGGTTACTTACCCGAACATTGATTTTAACCTTGAAAATACCATCTCACAAAAGCTCCCTTTTGATAAAAACCTGATGGAAACCGTCATAAAAATCTTTGTGAAAACAGTGTAAAATATGGTGCATCTGCTGTTACAATAAATACCCGCAGCCATTCTCAACATCTGGAAATTGAAGTTTCAGACAACGGGCAAGGCATGGAACCCAAAGAGTTGAATCATATTTTTGAAAAATTCTACAGAATTCAGAACAATAACATCCATAACAGCAAAGGGCTTGGACTTGGACTTTACTTCGTTAAAAAAATTATTACAAAGTACGGAGGTAAAATAGAAGTTTCCAGCAAACCTCGGGCAGGAAGTACCTTTAAAATATCAATTCCTTATGAAAACTAAAATCCTTCTGGCAGAAGATGATCCGGATTTCGGAATGATTCTGAAGCAGTATCTTGAATTGGAAGATTTTGAAGTCAGCTGGTTTCAGAATCCGGAAGATATTGTTCCCTTACTTCAATCTGATTTTCCTTTTCAAATGGGAATTCTGGATGTAATGATGCCCAATCTCGATGGTTTTACTCTGGCTAAAATGATTTTAAAAGAAAAAAGCAATTTCCCGCTATTGTTTTTAACGGCTAAAAACCAAAAAATAGACCGGCTGACCGGATTAAAAATAGGTGCTGATGATTATATTGCCAAACCCTGCGATCCTGAAGAACTGGTTTTACGTATTAAAAACATTCTGAAAAGAACGCTTCCAGCCAGTACGGAAAGCCAAATAAAAATCGGAGCATTTTCACTGGACACCACCAAACTTCTGTTATCACATCCTAACGGAAACAACCGGCTGACCATAAGGGAACAGGAGCTTTTATTATATCTTCTGAAGCATAATAAGACGATCATTACCAGAGATAATATTCTGGATAATCTTTGGGAAACGAATGATTATTTTACCGGAAGAAGCCTTGATGTATTTATCAGCAGACTCCGCAAGTATTTCAACAGCGATCCTCAAATAAAAATCCAATCCCTGAGAGGAATTGGATTTGAAATTGATTTTCCAACCAACTGATTTTTATAGAGACAAATTCACAATCACAGGGAAATGGTCTGATGGATACAACAGATTTTCTCTTCTGTCATTGATATGTCGATGAGATCTTATTTTAAAGCCTTGTGTAAAAATATAATCGATTCTGTCTTTCGGAACTTCATTTACATTGAAGCCTGTGAAAGTTCCTACCGGCCCGTAATGCTTCGTTTCGGAATGATAAAAAGTGTCTTTCATATTCTGGGAAAGAATTTTAATTGGTTCCGAATCATCTGTCAGGTTAAAATCGCCGCTCAGAGTTACCGGAAGGTTCTTTGGATTCAGTTCTTTGATCTTTTTCAGGATCAGTTCGGAAGATTTTACCCTAGCTACATTTCCTACATGATCAAAATGAAGATTCATCGCAAGGAATTCCTTTTTTGATTTTTTATCTTTAAATATAGCGTAAGTACAGATTCTGTTTAGTGCAGCATCCCAGCCTTTTGAAGGTTTTTCCGGGGTTTCAGACAGCCAGAATGTTCCTGATTTTACCGCTTCAAGTTTGTTGGTATCATAGAAAATAGCTGAAAATTCTCCTTTTTCTTTACCATCGTCTCTTCCTACTCCAATGTAATCATAGTCTTTTAATCCTGTTTTAATATCTTTCATCTGTTCCGGAAGGGCTTCCTGTACTCCGAAATAATCTGGACGATAATAGGTCAGTAAATCTGCAACATCCTGTTTTCTCTTCGGCCATGCATTGTCTTTATCGGATTCAACATTCAGTCTGATATTGAAACTCATTACGGTAAGGTCCTGTGAAAATCCTAATGCAAAAAACATCAGGAACACCATTGAAAATCTTAAATTCATATGTTATTTTATCAGTAAGAGACAAAAATAAAACTTCTCTGTGACAGAAAAGCTTTATTGATGTGATTATATTGTTAAATTATCTTTTTCTTCTTCTATAGATATAAAATACTCCTTAAACTCAGTTTCTGAAACGGGTATATTGCTTTCAAGTTTTACCACCCCAATGGTTGTATAGTGAGCAGCCATCCTGATCTTTTTATTTTTGAGAAGAGCTTCAAGCTTTTTTAAATTTATATCTTTCTTTAAAACGGCGAGATAAGTAATCATAGGTATACCTGTATTAATCCGTTTCCTATATCTCTGTATTTTATGCCTTCAATAGGCCTTGCCTTGTTTTCAATAAGTTCCCAAATTTCTTTTGCTGATTTATCGGGAAACTGTTCCATATACAAAGCTGCAAGTCCGGAAACATGTGGTGCGGCCATACTGGTACCGCTCATCGTATAGTAAAAGTTCTTTTTGTTCTTTGCGTTTTTAGGATAGGCACTGATAATATCTACTCCCGGAGCACAGACATTTATATTTCCTCCTGTAGACGGATTGATTCCAGCATTTGAAAACCTGGCAATCTTCATTTGGCCGTCAATAGCTCCTACCGCCATAATAGATTTTGAATTGGCCGGCATTGAGACAGGCTGTGGAATCTGCGGTCTGTTGCTGTCATTTCCTGCAGCCGCTATAATAAGACAGTTATTTTCCAGTGCTCTTTCTCCAATGGTTTCAAAAAGTACGGAAGGCTGATCATCAAGTTTCACAGGAGATGCTAAAGACAGCGATAATATTCTGAATTTCTTCGTAATCGCCCAGTCTATGGCATCAATCACGCTGCTGGTAGTTCCTCTTCCGTTATCAGCGAGTACTTTTGCAATCTTCAGATTACAATCTCTGGCAATTCCATAGCGTTTTCCGTTATCACTTCTGATATTTCCTGCAGCAACTCCTGCGCAGTGTGTACCGTGCCCATTGGGATCTCTGTTCCAGTCTTCACCGTCTATGAAGGATTTACCTTCAATTTCTTCAGAGGAAAAATCGGGATGGGAAGTTTCAAGTCCTGTATCCAGAATGCAGACATCAATACCTTTTCCTGAATAGTGAGTATTTTCCAGACCAATCGCTTGTAATCCCCATTCCATTTCAATGAATGATTTTTGAGGTAAAGGTTTGCTGGTTATGTATTTTTCAAGTTCTGAAATTTTTTCTGAGAGCCCGGCAGACTGTTTTTTAAGCTCATTAATCAACTGCAGTTCATCCGCAGGAAAAAATTCCCGTTCTTTTTCGTAGTAAACGATAGAATTTGATTCATTTTTCACGGCACTTTTCAATTGATCTTCATCCATATTATCCACCACAAGAATGCCCAGGTTTTTGTAAAGCACTCCGTTATCCTGATCAATAATTTCATAGGATCGGTTTTCTTTGGAAAGAAGTTCTGAAGAAGTAATGCTCACTTCCAGCTCTTTCTCTATTTTTTTGAGTGCAGTCTTCTGCTGATCTTTCAGCAAAACGATATATCTTCCGGTTTCCATAATGCTATTTTTTAAATTAATTTCAGAAATACTTTTTCCAGAATAAGGAAAATATCCTCAGGAATAATGGTCAGTCTGAGCTTTTTATTAATTCCTGATATGGCTGTATTCTGCTCAACGAGTGAAGTCCAGAAACGTTCAATTTTAGGAATAGAATTCATGTCTTTCAGCTTTTCATCATCTAAAATTCCATTTTGGTATAATGACACAATGATTCCTGAAATAAGTTCTTCCGCATCGTCAAGTTTTTTATTTTCCTTTGCGTAGATTTCCATCAGAATACCATACATGCTTTCCATTCCATTGAATGAAAATCCTCCGAGAAGTTCCCGTCTTCCTGTCATTATTTTCTCCATTTTAATAGGGTTAAAACCTCTTTTCACCGTGGAAATCATATTCATAATCTTCAACACTTCAGATTCGTGGCTGGTGTTTCCTTTGGTACGGAAATATTCCAGGACGTCGTTGAGAAATACATCCAGCCGGGCATCAAAGTCAAAAGATTTTGACAGATAAAGAGCCTGAACATCATTGAAATGCTCCAGCAGTTCTTTAATTTTCTGTACCGTAAAGTGAATAAGTTCCTGCATCACTCAAAAGTTATCTGTTCTATTTCATTACCGTCTTTATCTTTATAGGAGACAATCCTGATTCCTTCTTCCTCCATTTCTACATGAAGATTGATGAATAATTTATCTTTATCTTCTGCTGCACTGGTGTTAGGATCTATGTAAATGCTGTTCAGCTTTGCGTTCACCAAAGTGTATTTATTCAGTAAAACCTTTGAAAAAATTTCTTTCAGCTCATCGGTTTCTTCTTCTGTAGTTCCATCCTGAGGTCTGAATATCCCGGAATTAAGAATTTTTATTTTATTTCTAAGATCCAGTTTCAGCACTTCATTGGCAGGAAGTTTTCCAAATTTCTGGTCGTTTTTTTCCAGTTTACTAAACAGTGTTTTAAACTCTTCGGTCTGGAGCTGCCTTTTCGTAATTTCAGGGATATTCATCCTTTTCTCTTTGTTCACCAGAAGGATTCTCTCATTCATTTCTGTAACAAACTGATCCTGATTCAGTTTAAAATTATATTTAGGAGCAGAATCTATATCTGTAATCTTGATCGGAATATCCATCTTTACACTGGGCAGCGCATATCTCGGAACCTTAAAATATTTAAGGTATTCATGACGGGCATATTCTTTTGCAATAAGAACTGCATTTTCGTCTGCTTTTTTACGAGCCTGAATTATCTCGTTGTTGAGATAATCCAGGTAGTCTGATAATTTTATCATCTTTCGTAAAATAGATTATTGTGAAAGAAGTCCAAGTACCTTTTCAAGCCCTGCAGGCATTTCGTCATTGGTTGCACGTACTTTTACGCCTAAAGAATATTCTTTTTCCACTTTAATTCCTGTGCTGGAAGTTCTTTTATACGATACATCCACTTTGAATTTTACAGGTCCCCATCCTCCGGAAACTCCGGCGTTGATTCCAAATTCATCACTTACATCTTTGGTGTATGTAGAATTAAGCTTAACATTAAAGTCAACTTCACAGGTTTCAATTCTGAAACTTGGAACATTCAGCAGTGCAATAAAAGGCACAGAAATTTCTACATCATTCGGAACCGTTTTAGGGTTGGTAGCACTTACTGGCTCATCTTCTTTAAAATCCGGATTCGGAATATTTTTTTTGTATTTGAATTCCGCCATTCTCAGTTTTTTAGGACTGGCAGCATTAGCAGGATCTGTAAGTTCAAACCCAACTTCATTGATGAAATTAACGGTAGCAATAGAGGCATTAGACTGTGCTTTTACACACGCATCCAAAGGTCCGCCAATAATGGTAGCAAAGTCAATACTTCCTAATTCTGCAGCAAAATCTGCACTGGCAGCATCTGAAGTTTTAAAAATTTCTTCATCGGCAGCAATTTTACCGGCAATCAGTTTCATAATTTCTGAAGAAGCACCAGAGAAAGATTTCTCCCACTTTGCATCGTAGTTCTTTTTGAAGTCTTCTACAATACCCAATAATTCTTTGTTCGTCAATGCACTCAATTCTGAAGTATCAATTCCTGATACTTTTTCATAGACTGCAGGAGTAAGTACTTTTTCAACTCCTGATAAAAGGTCGATTAACTCATTTTTTGTTTTTTTTACGTGGCTTGCTTCAAGCACCGATTTTAATGTTTCCATGTTGTTTTGTTTTTGATTAATATGGTGAGACAAAAGTAGATCACTGATGCCCAAAAGATTGTAGGGAAACACCTTTACTTACCCCGGAAAAACACCCTAAAACAAAAAGCCTGAACTTACGATTGTAAGCTCAGGCTTTTGTAACAGGTATATTTTGCTGATATATACAGCAGAATTTCTATTCTGGTTTTTTGCTATTGTTTTCCAGATTGATATCAGGAACTACCGAATTCGGATCCAGCTTTACCTCATCTATTTCCTTGTTAGAATCTACTTTGAATGTCCATTCTGTATTTCTTTTCCAAACTTCAACAGGAATTTTCACTGTTTGCGCCGTTCCGTCTTTGAATTTCAACTGTACGGTGGTAGGCATTGGCAACTGGCCAAGATTTTCAACTGTGATCTGAACTCCGTTTTTAAAGTCACCATTAATGTATTTTACATTTTTAACGGCCTGATCAATTTTCCATTTATTAAAGAACCATCCTCTCCAGAACCAGTTCAGCTCTTCTCCGGAAACGTTCTCCATCGTGTGGAAGAAATCCCATGGTGTAGGATGCTTGAATGCCCAACGGTCTATATAGGTTCTGAATGCTTTGTCAAATTTTTCAGGTCCGAGGATCGTTTCTCTTAAAACCTCTAATCCTGTTCCTGGTTTAAAGTAAGCCAACGCTCCGATGCTTCTTTCTTTCATATTATCCGGTCCTACCATTACAGGTTCCAGACTGTCGGTCAGCAGATAAGTTCCTGATCTTGCCAGATTCGGTTTACGATAATATTCTCCTTTATTGAAAGCTTCGGTGGAAAGTCCGTTTATAAATGTATTGAATCCTTCATCCATCCAGGCGAACAGTCTTTCATTAGATCCAACGATCATAGGAAACCAGTTGTGCCCAAACTCGTGGTCTGTAACACCCCAAAGATCTTCTCCTTTGGAATCCATATGACAGAATACAATTCCCGGGTATTCCATTCCGCCTTCATTTCCTGCTACATTGGTTGCTGCAGGATACGTGTATTCATACCATTTTTTTGAATAATGTTCTATAGCTGCTTTTGTATATTCTGTAGACCTTCCCCATGCTTTTTCACCTGCACTTTCTGCCGGATAAGCTGAAATAGCCAGAGATTTCTTTCCGCTAGGCAGATCAATTTTCGCTGCATCTAAAATAAATCCGGCAGATGATGCCCATGCAAAGTCTCTTGTTTGTTTAATTTTGAATTTCCAGGTTTTTGTTCCGGAAATTTTATTTTTACCAATCTCAGACTCAGGACGAATCATCACCGTTTTATCACTGTTTCTTGCTTGGTTCCATCTGTTGATTTCTTCTTTGCTGTAGACTTCCTTTTCATTCAGAAGTTCTCCGGATGCTACGACATAATGATTGGCCGGAACTGTAATATTGGCTGTAATATCCCCATATTCCAAATAAAACTCTGAAGCTCCAATGTACGGAAGTGTATTCCATCCCAGAACATCATCATATACACACATTCTTGGATACCATTGTGCGATGGTAAAAATTTTGCCATTTTTAGTATCCTGAATTCCCATTCTGTCTGAACCGTAGTCAGGAGAAACAAAAGAATATTCAATTTCTATTTTGGCAACCCCTCCATTAGCTTTGAGTTCCTGTGGAAGATCAATCTGCATTCTTGTATCGGTAATGGTATATTTCACCTCTCTTTTTCCGTCAAGCTTTACTGATTTAATCTTATACCCGCCATTAAACTCTTCACCATGAGCTCCGTTTCTGCTCCCCGAAAGCGGAACTACTCCGTTTCCTCTGGAATCTTTTGCAAAGAGGTTCTGATCCAGCTGCAGCCACAGAAAACCTAGTTTATCCGGGCTGTTGTTGGTATAAGTAATTTCCGCAGTACCTGTAATCTCTTTTTTATCTTCATTCAGGCTGACATTTAACTTATAATCTGCTGAATTCTGCCAATACGCATGTCCCGGTTGTCCGCTTGCAGAACGGGTTGCCGTACCTGTCTGCGGATAGAAAAACGGTTTGAATGCTTCTACATAATCATATTTCGGTTTTTCCTGTGCGTATGCAGAGCCTGAAAACAGCAACACTGCAACGGTGGAAACAAGAGTTGGAAGTTTAAAATTCATTTGAAAAATATTATTTACTGTATAGGTAAAAAAAACTCCCGGATTTGTTACACATCCGGGAGCTTTTTTAATATAAGTTTAATTAATTTGATTTTTTTGCTTTAATCATGGCTTCCAAAGCATCCCACATTTCACTCGGGATTGCTTCAAGCATATTAAATTCTCCGGCGCCCTGAAGCCATTCTCCACCATCAATGGTTACTACTTCACCATTCATATACGCGGAATAATCTGAAACCAGATAAGCTGCAAGATTGGCAAGCTCCTGATGTTCTCCTACTCTTCTCAACGGAACTTTTTTCTTCATATCAAACTTCTCCTGGAGATCTCCCGGAAGAAGTCTATCCCAGGCTCCTTTTGTAGGGAAAGGTCCCGGAGCAATCGCATTGAAGCGGATTCCATATTTTGCCCATTCTACAGCCAGTGATCTGGTCATCGCCAGAACTCCTGCTTTTGCACAGGCTGATGGTACTACATAAGCAGAACCTGTCCATGCATATGTTGTTACGATATTCAAAACAGTTCCCGGAGTTTTAGAATCTATCCAGTGCTTTCCTACAGAAAGTGTACAGTTTTTTGTTCCTTTTAAAACGATATCCAGAATAGAATCAAAAGCTGAGTGAGTCAGTTTTTCTGTTGGAGAAATAAAGTTTCCGGCAGCGTTATTCAATAAAATATCAATCTTTCCAAATTCTTTCAGGGTAGCTTCTTTCATTGCTTCCACCTCATCCCAGTTTCTTACATCACAAGCTACACAAAGTACTTTACCACCTGTTTCATCTTCCAGTTCCTTAGCTGTTGCCTGTAGCTTCTCCAGATTTCTGGAAGTAATCACTACTTTAGCGCCCAGTTCAAGAAAGTATTTCGTCATCGCTTTTCCAAGCCCGCTTCCGCCTCCTGTTACAATTGCTACTTTATCTTTCAGTGCACCTTCGCGCAGCATTGGTTGTGTATATAGACTCATAAATTATTTTTTCTTAAAAATAATAAATATTGAAATGCAATCCTTTAAAATAACCCGATAAATAATGCTACAAATAATTATTCTTTAGATTATTTTAAAAACAAATCAAATATTTGAAAAGAAAATAGCCTGATAATAATTACCAGGCTATTTTTTATTTGTTAAAACGATGCATTAAGAAGCTACTACTCCTTTGAAAGAAAGCGTCTTAGGAGTTTTGCTGTCACTTGTAGTAACGTTTACAGTCTTCATGAACGGACCTGCTGCCGCTGCGTTGTAGCTGGCTTCTACAAATCCTTTTTTTCCTGGCTGGATAGGCGTTTTTGTATAATCAGCTGTAGTACATCCGCAAGAAGGTGCTACATTCTGAATAATGATTGGTTTTGAACTTGTATTCGTAAATTCAAATCTGATCAATTTTGGTTTTCCCTGAGGAATATTTCCTACATCTATAGATTCTGATTTCCATTTAATAGCATCTGCAACCATTTTCACAATAGATGGAGCATCTGCAGTAAGAACATTCGCATAGAAAGGAGAGAATGCTAAAACAGCCAAAAGAGCTGTGATTTTTAATTTTTTCATGAGTATAAATTTTAATAGTTAGAAACTGATTATTTTCTTTCGATATAGCAAATGTAAAACAGACCGTGATTACAACTTGTTAACCGCTGTCAAACATTTGTTAATGAGTTGTTAATAATAAAAGATAAATAGATAATTTTGGATAATATTGTTTCAGGAAATGAAAATAAAAAAACTCAATATTATAATAACGCTGGGATTCGTAGCTATTATCGGAATTTTAATAGCTCAGCTTATGTGGACCCGGCAGGCTTATAATCTTGAAGATAAAAAATTTAATCAGAAGGTCAATATTGCCTTAATGGAAGTTGCGGAAAAGCTCTCCGGAGGAAAAACGTCCTATACTGAAAATCCTGTACAAAATATTGCCAATGATTATTATGTGGTTAATATTAATAATGAATTCCATCCTGTAGTTCTGGAATACTACCTGAAAACAGAATTTACCCGCTTCCAGATCAATACAGATTATGTATATGCATTATACAACTGCCACAGTGATAAAATGGTGTACGGAAAGTATATGACTTCGCATCAGGAAAGTCCCAGTAATAAAGTGATCAATTTCCCGAAGCACAAAAATCTGATCTATTATTTCTCTATACGTTTTCCGGATAAAACAACTTATCTGATCAGCTCATTGAGGTTCTGGTATCTTCTTACATTTGCCCTGATCATCATTCTTCTGGTGTATGTGTATTCTATTTACACCATTATTCAGCAAAAGAAATTTTCGGAGTTGCAGCGTGATTTTATCAATAATATGACTCACGAGTTTAAAACGCCCTTGTCTTCTATACTTTTGGCCTCAGAAGCTCTTAATAAACAAGATCTGGTGCAGGATAATACCAAACTGCAGACGTATACTTCTATTATCATCAATCAAAGTCATAAGCTCAACAATCACATTGAGAAAATACTGAATATTGCTAAAAATGATGCTGCAGGATTGTCATTAAAGCCTCAGAAAATACTGTTACTTCCTTTTATTCAGGAAATTGCAGACAGTATAGAGCACAAAAACAAAGACCTCAGCATCGAGATTGATATTGAAAACAGTACTTCAGTGATGGCTGATGAATTTCACTTTACGAATATCATTTACAACCTGTTGGATAATTCCATTAAATATTGTGAAACAAATCCTGTGATTAAAATTTCAGCTGATAAAGATTCAAAAGGCTTATATTTAAAGTTTAAAGACAACGGGATGGGGATTCCTGTTAAAAATATTCCTCATATTTTTGAAAAATTTTACAGGGTACACACCAAAAGAAGTGAAGAAGTGAATGGTTTTGGGCTGGGTTTATTTTATGTAAAAAAAGTAGTTCAGCAGCATCACTGGAAAATTTCTGTGGAGAATAATGAAGATAAAGGAATTACGACTACCCTATTTTTTCCCGTTTTCAAATAATCATGTGTAAGTATGGCGAAATCTAAAATTTTATATGCCGAAGATGACAAAACAATAGCTTTCCTGGTTGAGGATAGTCTTGAAAGTTATTATGATATCAGTTGCTATTCTGATGGCGAATCTGCATTGGAAGCATTTAACAGTCAAAATTTTGACATCTGCCTGCTGGATATTATGATGCCTGGCATGAACGGATTTGAAGTAGCCGAACATATCCGCAGTAAAAATTCTGAGATTCCTATTATTTTTATTTCCGCAAAAGCTTTAAAAGAAGACAGAATTAAAGGGCTTAAAATAGGTGCCGATGATTATTTGGTAAAACCCTTCAGTATTGAGGAATTGATGTTGAAAATTGAAGTATTCCTGAAGCGTACTAAAAAAACAGACACATCTCCTCAAAAATATAAGGTTGGGAAGTATGATTTTGATCCTAAAAACTATACGCTGCAAGGCCTGGAAAACAGCATTACTCTTACCCAGAGAGAATCTGATCTGCTTTTCTATTTTATCTGTCATAAGAACCTGGTTGTAAAAAGACAGGACATTTTAAAGGCAATCTGGGGCGATGATGACTACTTTATGGGGAGAAGTCTTGACGTATTTATTTCCCGATTGCGAAAAGTACTTGCCGAAGAGCGGAATGTTTTAATAGAAAATCTGCATGGAATAGGTTTTCGCTTTTCTGAAAAAGAATAAATAGTACCCGAATTTCTCTAAAACACAACAGCAAATGATGATTTTAATTAATTTTAAACTTTGAAAAATTGTCATTAATGAAAAATCACAAACCTATTGTTTTTCTTTCTCTAGTATTTTTAAGTGCAAACTTTCATGCTCAAAAATTTGAAAAATTAATACAATATGTCAACCCGCTGATCGGTACTGAAAAGATGGGCCATACTTATCCTGGAGCTACGGTTCCCTTTGGTGCAGTACAGCTAAGCCCTGAAACAGATACTATTTCTTATGAACTTAACGGAAAATACAATGGCGAGGTTTATAAATACTGCGCCGGCTACCGCTATGAAGATAAAACCATTGTGGGTTTCAGTTCTACACATTTCAGTGGAACGGGACATTCTGATCTCGGAGATTTTCTGATTATGCCTACTGTAGGAAAACTTCAATTGAATCCCGGAACAGCAACCAATCCTGAAAATGGTTACAGAAGCAGGTTTTCTCACCAAAATGAAACAGCAGAAGCAGGATATTACAAAGTAAAACTGGATGATCATAATATACTGGCAGAGCTTACAGCAACGCCAAGAGTGGGAATCCACCGCTATACTTTTCCAAAATCTGATCAGTCACATATTATTCTGGATCTGATGGCTGGTATTTATAATTACGACGGGAAAAATGTATGGACCTATGTGCGTGTGGAAAACGGAAATACCATCACAGGCTATCGTCAGACTAATGGCTGGGCAAGAACAAGAACGGTTTATTTTGCGATAAAGTTTTCAAAACCTTTTAAATCTTATGGGCAGAAAAATTATGATGAGAAGCAGGTTTACAAAGGATTTTGGAGGAAATTTGACCAGAATCAGAATTTCCCTGAGATTGCCGGAAAGAACCTGAAAATGTTTTTTGATTTTAACACCAACGAAAATGAAGCGATTGAAGTAAAACTTGCTATTTCTCCCGTAAGCCAGACCAATGCTCTGGAAAACCTCGAAAAAGAAGCAGGAAGTATGAATTTTGATCAGGCTAAGGCTCAAGCTCAAAGCAACTGGAATAAAGAACTGAACAAAATTGTCATCAAAGGTTCTGATACAGAGAAGACAAATTTTTATACGGCAATGTATCATACCTTTATCAATCCTACTACTTATATGGATGTGAATGGAGAATATAAAGGATTAGACCAAAATGTTCACAAGGCAGAAGGATTTACCAATTATACGACCTTCTCTTTATGGGATACTTACCGTACACTTCATCCATTTTTTAATATTATTCAGCCTAAACGGAACAGTAATATGGTAAAATCCATGATGGCTCATTATAATCATTTTTCTATGAAAATGCTGCCTATCTGGTCTCATTATGCCAACGACAACTGGTGTATGAGCGGCTATCACAGTGTAAGCGTTGTTGCAGATGCTATTATTAAAGGAAATTATGAAGGTGATCCTGAAGAAGCCTTAAAAGCATGTATAGAAACGGCCAACAAAAGAAATTATGAAGGTATTGGGCAATATATCGATCTTGGATATATTCCGGCTGAGAAAAACGGAACTTCAGTTTCCAATACACTGGAGTATGCCTATGATGACTGGGCCATTGCTCAGCTGGCAAAACATTTGAACAAAACAGAAATTTACAATCAGTTTATCAAGCGGTCTGAAAACTGGAAAAATAATTTTGACAAAACCATCGGATTTATGCGTCCACGTCTGGCAGATGGAAGTTTCAAAAAAGATTTTGATGTCTTAAGTACCCACGGACAAGGTTTTATTGAAGGAAACTCCTGGAACTACAGTTTCTTTGTTCCGCAAAATCCTGATGAATTGATCAACTTGATGGGCGGAAAGAAGAAATTTGCTTCAAAACTTGATGAACTGTTCACGATGCATTTACCAGATGAATTCTTTGCAGACACCGAAGATATTACCCGCGAAGGTATTATTGGAGGATATGTTCACGGAAATGAACCTGCTCACCATGTTGTTTATTTTTATAACTGGGCAGGACAGCCATGGAAAGCACAGGCACAAATCCGCCGTATTCTTGAAATGCAGTATAAAGCAACACCAGACGGACTGGGAGGAAATGATGATGCGGGGCAAATGAGTGCCTGGTATATCTTAAGCACATTAGGATTTTATCCTGTAGCTCCAGGATCGGAAGATTATTCAATAGGAAGTCCTGCGATTGATAACGCTGTACTGAATCTGGAAAACGGAAAAACGTTTGAAATTGAAGCTATTAATCAAAGTCCAAAAAATGTGTATGTTCAGAAAGTTCTTCTGAATGGAAAAGAGATCAAGAATTATACTTTGAAGCATTCTGAGATTATGAATGGCGGAAAGCTTACATTTTATATGGGAAGTAAAGCAAAGAAGTAAGAAGGCGAAGATTGAAATAATAAGTTTTGGCTAAAGCCAATGGAGGTATATAAAATAAGAGAGCGGGCTAAAGCCCGCTCCTATTGATTATTTTCCTGAACATTTTTCGTTGTATAGTTTGATCCCTTCCTTTTGATCCAGATCTTTTAATTTTTTTAATGCAGTACATGCAACGTCTGTTTTATTTTGAGCTATTGAAATTGAGGCTACATTATACAACGCTTCCGTATTTGTATTATCATCTTCATGAGCCTTATTGAAAAAGTAAACTGCATTATCAAATTTTTGACTGTTGATTGCTTTTAAACCTTTATTAAAATTTTCTGCAGACACAAACTTATCTTTTACTCTCACTACAGTTTTTTCATCTTTTTCAAAAGAAACTTTGCCAAAAAAAGCAATACTACCGGCATCACCATCTTCTAATTTAACCTTGAGATAGTATGGAATAATAATTTTTTCAAAGCTCTCAAAGCCTGTCAGATCCCATACTTTATAATCTTTTTCCAGCGTAGTTTTGAAAAATTCAATAGCTGCCTGATTATCTTTATTCTGCTTTTTAGAGTCAACTGTTACTTCAACCTTTTGTTTTTTAGGGAAAATTCTGATTTCTCCTACTGTCTCAAAATTCAGAGTATATTTCTTTTTTGAATAACTTTCAAGAATTTCAAAATTTATCCCCCTTTTCAATGATGGCATTGCGTTTCGGGAAGTAATTATAATCGAATCACCAGTTGCCTTATCCGTAAAATCTTTTAAAACCTCAGAGGTTTTTACAAACCACCTCTTTCTTATTTTATCAGGAAAAGTAATACCTTCTGGTTTTTCTATAACAATTAATGAATCGGATGTCAACTTTTCAATTTCATAAATTGGTTTATCAGCTACCCTTATTGCATTTTTTTCGATCTTAACATTCACACAACTTTTCCTCTCCGAATACCAAGGATCAATATATTCACAAAGGTTATTCCCATTAATTTTCCATACTAAAAAACTGGATGGTTTTTGGAACAAATCCCTGCTTCCATCCAACATGCTGGATTTTACACTTGTCCAGGATGAATTTGAAAGCAACTGTGTGTTGATTTGTGAACTAAGCTGTAATGAAACTGATAAAAATAAAATCAAAAAGAATTTATACATAGATATTGTAATTTTTTTTCTGCGCGAAACTACATAAATTTTAATTACCTGGAAATCTAAAAAAGTTCAAAAAAGTACTTAGCTCAATCGTTCGTCAATCTGTATAATCTGCGAACTTAATAAGTTTTAGCTAAAGCCAATGGATGATTTAAAATAAAAGAGCAGGCTAAAGCCCGCTCCTATTGAATTATCTTGACAATCTCTGGTTAATCTGAGACTATATTCTTCGATTATATCTTATTAATTTCTAGCTTCAAAAAGCAATCTTTCTCCAAACTTCTCTTCTGCAATTGTACCATTATCATACACCAGATGTCCATTGACAAATGTATGGGTAACTTTAGAATGGAAATTCATTCCTTCTAATGGACTCCAGCCGCATTTGTACAGTAAATTATCTTTGGAAACCGTCCAGTTTTCATTTAAATCAACTAAAACCAGATCTGCTTTATAACCTTCTCTCACGAAACCTCTTTTTTCAACTTTGAAAAGGATAGCAGGATTGTGAGACATTTTTTCAACGATTTTCTCAAGGGAGATTTTACCGTTTTTATAGTTTTCAAGCATCACAACTAATGAATGTTGTACCAAAGGAGCTCCTGAAGGACATTTTGTATATACATTATTCTTTTCTTCTGCAGTATGTGGAGCATGGTCTGTAGCGATAACATCAATTCTGTCATCTAACAATGCTTCCCAAAGAGCATCTTTATCATTTTGAGTTTTAACAGCCGGGTTCCATTTGATAAGTCCGCCTTTTGTTTCATAATCCTCATTAGTAAAAGTCAGGTGGTGTACACACACCTCAGCAGTGATCTTTTTATCTTTTAAAGGAATATCATTTCTGAAAAGTTCCATTTCCTTTGCTGTCGAAAGGTGGAAAACGTGAAGTCTGGCTCCTGTTTTTTCGGCAAGTTCAATAGCTTTGGAAGAAGAAATATAACATGCTTCTTCACTTCTGATCAAATGATGGAATTTTACAGGAATATCATCCCCATATTCATCCATGTATTTTTGAGTATTGGCTCTGATGGTGGCTTCATCTTCACAGTGCACAGCAATCAGCATTTGGGTATTGCTGAAAATATTTTCCAGGGTTTCCGGGTTATCCACCAACATATTTCCTGTAGATGAACCTAAGAATAGTTTGATTCCGGGAACATTTCTTGGATTTGTTTTTAAAACCTCCTCAAGATTATCATTGGTTCCTCCCATCATAAAACCATAGTTGGCATACGCTTTTTGGGAAGCTATCTCATATTTATCTGCTAACAGTTCCTGAGTAACAGCATTTGGTACTGTATTAGGCTGATCGATAAAGCTGGTTACTCCACCGGCTATAGCAGCTCTTGATTCACTTTCAATGTCTCCTTTATGTGTAAGTCCCGGATCACGGAAATGCACCTGATCATCAATCACACCCGGAAGAAGATACTTTCCTGAACCGTCAATAACCTGATCTGCTTCTTCAGAAATATCAGCAGCTATCCTGGAGATTAAGTCATTTTCTATTAGGATATCGCTTTCAAAGACTTTTCCTTCGTTGACGATATTTACGTTTTTTATAAGAACTTTCATTTCAATTTATTTCCCCGTAAAATTAAGATTTTATGTTTTAATTCACCCCAAAATCACCAAACGAATACTTAAAGTTTTACATTTGTAAAAAATTTCGACTTTGTATAAGAAACTATTAGGGCAGACAATCATCTATGGAGCGGGGGCTATAGCACCCAGAATTATTTTATTCATCCTGAATCCACTTTTGATCTATAAAATTCCCAATGAAGGTTTTGCGATTTTCACCCAGCTGTATGCGTGGATTTCTTTTGTTAATATCATTCTTTCCTTCGGTTTTGAAACTGCTTATTTCCGTTTTTCAGCGGAAGAGGATAATGAAAAAAGAACTTTCAATACTTCATTCTGGTTTTTGTTTTCAACGTCTACAGTTTTTCTTGCCTTGTGCTATTTGCTCAATCAGCCTATTGCAGATTATTTAGGTTATCATGATAATCCTGAATATATCAGGTGGTTTGCTTTGATTGCTTTTTTTGATAACTTACTTGTGATTCCATTTGCATGGCTTCGTTTTCATAATAAACCTATCAAATACTCAGCTGTAAGAGTCGTTCAGGCTATATTTCAGGCTGTTTTTACAGCGGCGTTATTCTTCTGGATTCCGGAAAACATATCCAAAAGTTTTGGCTTGGACCAAAATGTGGATTATCCATTCTTCAGTAATCTGGCAGGAAGTGCTTTAGGGGTTTTATTACTCCTTCCTATTATATTAAAAGTAAGGTTTCAGTTTGTGACCTCTTTGTTCGGACGTATGATCAAATATTCTTTTCCGCTCATGCTGGCTGGTCTGGCTTTTATGGTCAATGAAAACTTTGATAAATCCATCCAGAGAAATCACATTTCAGATGAAGAAGCTGGTGCTTATGGCGGCTGCTATAAACTGGCTGTACTGATGACCTTATTTGTCACGGCATACCGAATGGGTATTGAGCCTTTCTTTTTTAAACAAATGGATAAAGGTGATGCTAAAAAAACATATGCTAAAGTAGCAGAATACTTTTCCTTTTTTGCCTGTGCCGTAGCATTAGGAATTATCGCCAATATATCCTGGCTGAAAGAGGTTTTTATTCCCAACAAATCTTACTGGATCGCTATAGACATTATCCCTATTATTGTTATTGCCAATCTCTGCTTCGGAATATATTATAACTTTTCCACCTGGTATAAAGTAACGGACAGAACCAGTGTAGGAACTGTTATTTCGTGGCTTGGAGCAGGAATAAATATTGGCCTCAATCTTTTAGCCCTAACTTATTATCACAGTATGATCGGTTCTGCGTGGGCTACGTTCGGAGCCTATGTCATTATGATGATTGTATCCTATCTGCTGGGCCAGAAATACTATCCTATTCCTTACAGAATGAAGAAAATGTCTTTCTTTCTGATACTGCTTGGTGTTTTTAGCTTCATCATTGTAAAGTATCTCAACTATAATATTCTAACAAGTAATTTACTCTTTTTGACCTTTACCGGAATTTTGATTTATTCCGAAAAAAACCTGATTTTATCGAGAATCAGGAAGAATTAAACTTTGGTCTTTATTTTGCTTGTAAACAAACCTATTGTTAATTTAAACAATTATTTAAAAAGATATAAATCATAACTCCTCAAAGGTTTTAATTATTATCTTTAACCTAAATATTAAAAACAACTAACAAAACATCTTTTATACATATAATTTATGAAAATTATTGTCCCAATGGCTGGACGTGGTTCCAGATTACGTCCACATACACTGACAGTTCCAAAACCGCTTATTCCTATTGCAGGAAAACCTATCGTACAGAGATTGGTGGAAGATATTGCTAAAGTTGCAGGAGAAAATATTGAAGAGGTAGCTTTTATCATCGGAGATTTTGGTCCTGAGATCGAAAGATCCCTTATTCAGATTGCTGAAAAGCTGGGAGCAAAAGGAAGCATATATTATCAGAACGACCCTCTTGGTACGGCTCATGCAATTAAATGTGCTGAACAGTCTATGCAGGGAGATATCGTTATTGCTTTTGCAGATACTCTTTTCCGTGCAGATTTCCAATTAGACAAAAATTCTGATGGAGTGATCTGGGTAAAAAGCGTGGAAGATCCATCTGCTTTCGGAGTTGTAAAATTAGACAACTACGGTTTTATCACAGATTTTGTTGAAAAACCAACGACTTACGTTTCAGATCTTGCCATCATCGGTATTTATTATTTCAACAGTGCTGAAAAACTAATGGAAGAGATCAACTATATCATGGACAATGATATTAAAAACGGAGGTGAGTATCAATTGACAACAGCACTTGAGAACCTTAGATCTAAGGGAGCGAAGTTTACTCTTGGAAAAGTAAACGACTGGATGGACTGCGGTAACAAAAATGCCACTGTAGAAACCAACAGCAAAATCCTTGAATATGAAAGAGAGGAAATGAAAAATTTCCCTGCTTCTGCTGTAATTGAAAATTCATTGATTATTCAGCCGTGCTTCATTGGTGAAAATGTAAAAATCTCCAATTCAAAAGTAGGACCTGGAGTTTCATTAGGAAACAATACAACGGTTGTTAATTCTAATATTGAAAACTCCCTGATTCAGGAAAACACCAGAATTAATCATGGGAACCTTTCCAATTCTATGATCGGTAATTCTGCACAATATTTCGGAGTAGCCAGAGAAATTTCTTTGGGAGATTATTCCGTTTTAGATTTTCTATCTAAATAAAATAGTAGAAATTATTTAACTTAAACAAGATATCATCAGGCCACACAAAATGTTTTGTGTGGTTTGGCGTTAATATTGCACCGTATTTTTTAATTAAATATAAATACATGAAAAATTGGATTCCCCTTCTTTTACTGCTTCTTGTCCTATCATCCTGTAAGACCCGTACCAAAGTTCAAAATGGTACAGATCAGACACGGGACAGCATTGCTACAACATCAGATAAAGACAATGGAAATCCAAAAGATGTAAACCAGCCGGTGAGAGACAAACTCACTTTTTTCGAACATGTATTGATTCCACCCAAATTTGAGCAGATCAAGATTGACAGTAAAGTCCGTGTAGAAACAGGAAGTTATGTTCCTACCCTGGATGCCACTGTTTATATCGAAAATGATAAAAAGGTGTGGATGAATCTGAGAGCATTATTCATCAATGCGGCCAGAGGTATTGCGACTCCGGAAGGGATAAAAGGTCAGGATAAGATCAATAAAACCTATATAGATTCTGACTTTGATTATCTTAATAATTTACTGAATGTTAATTTCATTGATTATAAATCTTTGGAGAAAATCCTTTTAGGAAGAACTTTTGTCAAAATAAATGACAGACAATTTGATCTGACACAGAATGCACAAGGCTTCAAAATGGTTTCTAATATCAATCAGAAAATAATGACGGATGAAAAAAACAGAGAGTATAAAATTGCACTTCAATACGACACTAATTACGATTTATTGTCCGTCAACTTAAAAGATATTCTGTCCTCAGACGAACTTGATGTTTCGTATAGTGATTGGAATGAGTATGAAGGAATTCGCCTTCCAAAAAATGTTAAAATAATTATAAAAGGCTCAAAATCTAGTCAGATCTTAATGGAAAATACGAAATTTGACTTTTCGAGGATGGAAACACCTTATTCTGTACCATCCAGTTATAAGAAAATTGAGATTAAATGATTAGAAAATTTAGCTTTTTAATAGGTGTTTTGATGTTTGGACTGCACCAGGGACAGCAGAACAAAGAACAGCTGCAGAAGCAGAATGCCGAACTTAAAAAACAAATTGCACAAATAAATTCAGATTTAGCCAAAACCAGAAGTGAATCTAAGCTTTCTATAGCCTACCTTTCCAATGTGAACCAAAAATTGGTTTTAAGAGAGAAAGTGTATAATAATACTCAGAAAGAAAAAAGATTCATTGAGGATGATATCTATTTACGTCAGCTGGAAATCAATCGTCAGAACAAAGAACTGGCTGTGTTGAGAAAAAACTATGCTGAGGTTTTGGTGAATGCTTATAAAAATAAAGGCGTACAGAACAAAGTAACTTTTATTCTATCTGCCAAGAATTTAGGGGAAGCTATACGTAGAGTACAGTACCTTAAACAATACTCAGATTATCAGGATAAAAAAGCTGCTGAAATTACAGATGCTGCCAACCTGATCAAAAAAACAATTGCACAAAGACAAAACTCTGTAAAAGAGAAAGCAAACCTTCTGGTAAACCAACAGAAGGATTTGGCGACGATAAATGCTGAAAGGGCCCAAAAAGAGCAATTGGTAACTGATTTTAAGAAAAACGAATCCAAACTTACCGCTGAACTTAAACAAAAACAAGTTCAGTCTAAAGCATTGGAAGGACAGATCAGAGCTATTATTGCTGAAGAAATCAGAATTGCTAAAGCAGAGGAAGAAGCAAGAAGAAAAGCAGAAGCAGAAAAAATACGTTTAGCAAAACTAGCCGCTGAAAGAGAAAAAGCAAGAATTGAAGCTGAAGCTAAAGCAAGAGCAGAAGCCCTTGAAAGAGAAAGAAGACTTGCAGAAGCAGAAGCTAAGAGAGCAGCAGAGCTGGCAGCAAAAAGAGCTGAAGAAGAAAGAAAACGTAGTGAAGATGCAGCCAAAGCAGAGGCTAATGCAAGAGATGAATCCAGAAGAATCGCAGCTAAAAAAGCTTCAGACGAAGCCAATGCAAGAGCTAAGGAAGCTGCTGATAAATTGACAGCTGCCAGAGCCGCAGAAGCTGCCCTTGCGAAAAGGAAAGAAGAAGAGAAAAAGGCTGCTGAAACAAAGGCAATGACAAGCTACGGAGTTTCCACCGCTACCGGAAACAGCTTTGCAGATAATAGAGGAAGACTTGGTTATCCTGCAGACAGAGCCGGACAAATCACCCACCGTTTCGGAAGACAGCAGCACCCGGTTTTCAAAAATATATCTGAAGACAATACAGGTATTAAAATTTCTGTACCTTCAGGTACACGTGCTAAATCTGTATTCCCGGGAACTGTATCTTCGGTTGTAGCAAGCAGTGATGGTACCAAAACCGTTATTATCAAACACGGAGGGTATTTTACTATTTATTCCAACTTATCCAATGCCAATGTTTCCAAGGGACAGCAGGTTTCATCTGGAACAGCAATAGGCACTATAGCTCAGGATTTTGATGGCGCTTATACCCTTGATTTCCAAGTATGGAACGGAAGTACACCAGTTGATCCATTAGGTTGGATTTCATATTAAAAAAAGTGTAACTTTGCAAAAATTTTAAGAGATGAATACACTAACAATACTTGCCTTATCTTGGCAACATATCCTTATCGTAGCAATACTTTTGGTATTACTTTTTGGAGGAAAGAAAATTCCGGAATTAATGAGAGGAGTAGGTTCAGGAATCAAGGAATTTAAAGATGCAGTAAAAGAAGAAGACAAGCCTGGTTCTGAAAAAAAACCAACTTCGAACGATAATAATTCTCCAAGCAACTAAAATTCCTTAGAATTAATGAAATTTACTGAGACTGCATGGAAAGTCTTCAATCAAGCTATTGAAGACTATCACGTGTCTGATGACGTTAACACTCTAATTAATAACCCGTTCGAAAAAGATACTTTGGAACGGATTTTGTATGCAAAGAACTGGATTGATACCGTTCAATGGCATCTGGAAGATATAATTAGAGATGAAAATATTGATCCGGCTGAAGCTCTTCAACTCAAGAGAACAATAGACGCTTCCAATCAGAAAAGAACTGATCTGGTAGAATATATTGACGGCTGGTTCCTTACTAAGTTTGAAAATATAACTCCTAAATCTGACGCAAAAATAAATACAGAAACTCCCGCTTGGGCAGTAGACAGATTATCAATTCTTGCATTAAAGGTTTATCATATGTCGTTAGAAGCGAATAGAGAATCTGCTTCTGAAGAACACAGAAACAACTGCCAGGCTAAACTGGATGTTCTGCTTACTCAGAAAGAGGACCTTTCAACTTCTATTAATCAGTTGCTTGCTGATATTGAAAACGGTAACGTTAAGATGAAAGTATACAAACAAATGAAAATGTATAACGATGAAAGTCTTAACCCAATCCTTTATCAAAAAGGGCAACAGAAATGAAACGATTAATTTTTCTTGGAGTACTTATCATATTAACATCTTCCTGCGCAACGGAAAAACTAAACCTTTCCCCGTTGTCAAATAATTTTTATAGTGATACCAAAGGTTCTGATTCCGACAGAGGCTCAAAGAAGAATTTTAATATCAATGTTAAAGAAAATGTAAATGCTTCTGAAATTTCAAATATGATCTCCACTTTTCCCAAGTTTAAAAACAATGGGTTGAATGATGAGATTACCAGTTTGAAATACAGCCTTCAGAATTATTTATATGCTATTGATGCCAGTAATTCTGCCGGTAAGAGCAGAGCCCTTAAAAGCTTTGAAAAATCATACAAAAAAATTCAAAAGCTAAGACAGAATCTTGACAGAGATGACGATGAAGTTCTCAACAGATATCTGGTTCGTTTAAAAACCAATATCTCTGTTATTGAAGATGCTTTGCCAGGAAGTTAAAAACTAATTGAACTATCAATGATTAAAATTCAGGCGGAAGCCAATGTTCCTACAGAACACGGTACTTTCCGAATGATAGCTTTCTCCGAAAACGTCAACGACTGGATGCCTCATATGGCTATTGTTGCAGAAAATACAGATTTCTCAAAACCAGTAAATGTTCGTTTCCACTCAGAATGTATTACCGGAGAAGTTTTCCATTCAAAAAAATGTGAATGCGGCCAGCAATTGGATGCTGCCATGAAATACATCCATGAAAACGGTGGAATTATCATCTACCTTCGTCAGGAAGGAAGAAACATCGGGATCATCAACAAGCTGAAGGCATATTCCCTACAGGAAAAAGGGTTGGACACCGTACAGGCCAATCTTGAACTGGGACTTCCTGCAGACGACAGAAACTTTGGTGTAGCCATTGAAATCCTTAATCTGTTGAATGTAAAAGATATCAACCTTCTCACCAATAATCCTGAAAAGGTAAAATATGTGGTAGACAGCAATATTCACCTTAATTCAAGAGTACCGCTACAGATTCCTGCAAACGAAATAAGCAAAGGATATCTGCAAACAAAAAAAGATTTCTTTGGACATCTTCTGGATGACAATGATAACTAAATACAACAAAAGCTTCAGAAATTCTGAAGCTTTTTATTTTTACTATTACTGATCGCACGTAAAGTACTCAAATTGGTCTTCAATTGGCTATCCACAACCTTACATCATTTTTATACAAATACTGAATTATACGGTTAAAATCATTCATCGATTTATAATCATAACCGGTCATTAAAAATCAAAAGCCCCAAGATTTCTCCCGGAGCTTTTTTAATTATAAAAAACTGAAAAGATATTCTAAATTATTTAGTCTTGATTTTAGACTCATCGATATTGTAATATTTAATTACACTCTTATAATCATTGTAATCTACTACATTACCTTTAGCTGCTTTTGCACCACCAGTACCCGTTCCATTAGCAGGAAGAATAAGGACTCTGAAATTTTTATTCTGATAGTAAGATGGATTAGCTGTTAAACTAAATGCAGCAGTAGAATTAATATTAATAGTAGCAGCAAATTTACTGAATTCAAAAATATAATCTACAGCATCATTATTTGTATTCCCTACATAACGAGTATATGGAAGAAGTTTCCAAGTAGGAGAACCTCCATCAGTTCCAATCTGCATATAAATAAGAACCATATCGGACTGTACTAATGGGCTGTTAAAATCATCGCTCCATCTGTAAAGATTATCATCGACTCTAGTAAAACTAGGACTTATATCAAACGACTGGTTTATAGTATCATAATCTGTTCCCTGTACCACAGTGTCATCACTATTATCACAGCTATAAGCAGTAAACCCTACAGCGCCCAGGAATAAAAAGAGAAGTATTTTTTTCATTTCTTATTAAAGTTTAGTTATTATTTATATTGCGTATTCAAATCATATACCAAAAATCTCAAAAACTTTGTTTTCCTCATTTTTTTAATTGTATTTTTGTTCTTATTCAAAAAGTCATGAAGAAATTATTATATACTTCACTCTTTATTGTCGCATTGATAAGTCCTAAGGTGAACGCCCAATATCAGCCTAAAAATTCTTCTAAGGAAGATTTGAAAAAGGCTCAGCAATGGGTTGATAAAACCTATAAAAATCTTTCTCAGGATGAAAAACTAGGACAGCTTTTTATTGTGGCACTTTATACCAATAAAGGTGAAGATTATATCAGCCAGGTAAGAAACATTGTTGCAAATGATAAAATAGGCGGTCTGATCTTAATGCAGGACGATGCCGCAAGGGAAATCAATCTGGTCAATGAATTTCAGCAGAAATCAAAAATTCCTTTGATGATTGGTATGGATGCAGAATGGGGACTGTATCAGAGAATAGCCACTGCTCACAAATTTCCATGGGCAATGACATTGGGCGCTATCCAGGATAAAAACCTTGTGTATCAGATGGCCGCAAAAATTGCTGAGGATTGTCACAGAATGGGAATCAACTGGGATTTTGCTCCTGTAGTGGATGTAAATACCAACCCTAATAATCCGATTATTGGCAACAGAAGCTTTGGTTCTGAAGTAGATAATGTAATCAGCTCTGCCCTATCCTATTCCAATGGTCTTCAGGATAACAATATTTTAGCGGCAATTAAACATTTCCCGGGACACGGAGATACCAGCACAGACTCACACCTTGATCTTCCTGTGGTTTCCCACTCTATGGAAAGGCTTAACACAATAGAACTGGCACCCTTCAAAGCTTTGATGAATAAAGGAATCGGAGGAGTAATGGTTGCCCATTTATACGTTCCAAGCTTAGAATCCGGAAAAGGAATTCCTGCTTCTGTTTCCAAAAATATTATTACAGGATTATTGAAAGACAAGCTTGGGTATAAAGGTTTAATCATTACCGATGCATTAAACATGGGTGCTGTAGCCAATAAATACAAACCAGGCGAACTGGATGCTATGGCTTTTAAAGCAGGAAATGATATTATGCTTTTCTCACAAGGCGTTTCTGAGGGTAAAAAATTGATTCAGAAAGCCATTGATAAGGGAGAAATTCCTCAATCCAGAGTAGAAGAAAGTGTGAAAAAAATCTTGTTGACCAAGTATTTCCTTGGCCTTACGCAATACACACCAAAAAATCCGGAAAACATCAATGCTGATTTAAATAATAATTCCCATATCCAGCTGGTACAGAATCTTTATTCCAATGCACTGACTTTATTAAAGGATGAGAAGAAATTACTTCCTCTTACAGGAAAGCAGATTTACTATGTTCCTTTGGAAGAAGCCCCTTATCAGACTTTCGCCAGCAGATTGGGTAACAATGTAATTATCAAAAAAGCGGGTGAAATAAATACTATTCCAGCGAGATCAACAGTAATTGTAGGTTTCCATAAAGATAATTCAACAGCTTACAAACCTTATAAAGTTTCAGCAGAATCTAAGCAGGTGCTTTCTGATCTTACCAAAAATCAAAATGTAATTCTGAATGTATTCGGAAGTGCTTATGCATTAAAGGATATTGATATTTCAAAAGTTTCAACGGTTCTTGTTTCTTATGAAAACAATGATGACTCTATGAACGCTACAGCTGATGCTTTAAACGGAAAAACAAAAATATGGGGAAAACTTCCTGTGCTGGTTAATGATCAGCTGAAACCAGGAATAGGGATTGATCTGAATGCAGTTACCTCAGCAAATACCAAATAATACAACATCAAACAACAATAATCTAATGAAAATAGGCATACTTTGCTATCCAACATATGGAGGAAGCGGAATTGTAGCAACAGAATTAGGAATGTCTCTTGCCAATAAAGGATATGAGGTACATTTCATCAGTTCTGCACTTCCTGCAAGATTAGACATTACCAACCCGAATATTTTCTTCCACAGAGTAAATGTTCAGACTTATCCGCTTTTCCAGTATCAGCCTTATGATATTGCGTTAAGTTCAATGATCTATAGAGTTGTTAATCTATATAAACTGGATCTTCTTCATGCACATTATGCCATTCCGTATGCATATGCAGCTTTTACAGCAAAGCAAATGCTTCAGGAAGACAATAATGATATTCCACTGGTAACTACACTGCACGGTACAGATATTACCCTTGTAGGCCAGCACCCGAGTTATAAACATGCTGTAGAATTTTCCATCAACCAGTCAGATGCTATTACTTCGGTTTCTGAAAGTCTGAAAAAAGATACCCTTCAGTTTTTTAACATCAAAAAAGAGATTCAGGTGATTACCAATTTTATTGACAATTCTGAATTTGATGACTGCTCTGAGTGCCAGAGAACACAGTTTGCCAATCCTGATGAAAAAATCCTGATTCACGTATCCAACCTTCGTCCTGTAAAACGTGTGGATGAAGTTCTTCAGATCTTCAAGAATGTAGAAAAAAAGGTAAAATCCAAACTGATTATCATTGGTGAGGGTCCTGATATGGAAAAAGTCAATCAGTTTTTAGAAGAAAACCCGGATCTTATCTCAAAAATCCGTCTTTTAGGAAAAGTGAATGATCTTTATAAAATCTTACAGCTTTCTGATGTATTTCTTCTTCCTTCCGAGCAGGAAAGTTTCGGTCTGGCAGCTTTGGAAGCAATGGCCGCTTATACTCCGGTAATCAGTTCCAACGCAGGGGGAATTCCTGAAGTGAATATTCAGGGAGAGACAGGATACCTTGCTGAAATCGGAAATGTGGAGGCTATGAGCAACTACACCATCAAATTGTTGAGCAATGATGAACTTTTAACCAAAATGAAGCAAAACGCGAAAGATCAGGCTATAAAATTCGATTTGAAAAACATTCTTCCTATTTATGAGAAAATGTATAGAACGACTATAGAAAACTTTAATAAGGAGCTGACGAAAGTATAATATTTCTATTATATTTATCGTCACACTTATGACGGAAAAACTACTTCAATATCTTTGGAACTACAAGGTTTTCAAAAATTTTGACTTCAAGGATATTGAAGGAAATTCCGTTGAGATTACCCATTTCGGAAAATGGAATAAAAATGCCGGCCCCGATTTTCTGGATGCTAAAATCAAAATCAACGGCTTACTTCTCGCAGGAAACATAGAACTGCATGTTCGTTCCTCAGACTGGATTTTCCACAATCATTCTCAGGATCCCAATTATCAGAATATCATTCTGCATGTTGTACTTCAGCATGACATAGACATTCAAGAGCTTACCGGAAAGCAGGTTCCAACGTTGGAACTGAAAAATCATATCAATGAAAATATCATCCTGAAATATGAAGATCTCATTAATGGAAATGAATTTATTCCCTGTGAAAAAATCTTTGATCCTAAAAAAGTACCTGTCAACTTCCATGAAGAGAATATCCTGAAAAAACTGGACGAAAAATCTGAAGAACTTGAACAGAGTTTGATCCGGTATAAAAATAATTTTGAAGCCGTTCTATTTCACAGTTTTGCTTATTCATTCGGATTAAAAGTCAATGCCCATATTTTCCGGCAGATTGCTGAAAGTCTGGATTACAGTATTATCAATAAAATCCGCCAGAATCCCCTTCAGCTGGAAGCTTTATTATTTGGAATTTCGGGATGGCTCGAGGATCCGAAAGATGGACAGATGAAAATATGGAAAAGGGAATTTGATTTCATTAAAGCCAAATTTTCGATTTCAGATCTGAAGTTTCATCCTAAGTTTTTAAGATTAAGACCTCCAAACTTTCCTACCATCCGATTGTCTCAGTTGGCGGACCTTTACAAACATCAAAATCTGTTTTCTAAGATTATGGAGGCCAGAAATGCGGATCAGCTGTATGATATCTTTAAATCTATAAAAGCCTCTGAATACTGGGATTTTCATTTTAATTTTGGAAATATTTCAAAAGAACAGCCCAAAACATTGAGCAAGGATTTCATTGATCTTCTTATTTTGAATACTGTTCTTCCTTTAAAATATACTTATCACAGATATCATCGTGAAGAAATTGCTGATGAAATTATTGAGCTATATAAAACTGTTTCTCCTGAAAAAAACACCATCATTACAGGATGGAAAAAACTCGAACTCAATATTACTAATGCTTTGGAAAGTCAAAGTCTGATCTATCATCATAAAACTTATTGTGAAGAAAAAAACTGTTTAGCATGTGGGATTGGATTTAAACTTTTAAAAGAATAGTTCTTCATAGATAGTATCATACAAAAACCTTATCAAAAAAATTCCTTAACTTGCAGTATTGGATTTAAACTTTTAAATAACAATCTGGAAATGCTGAGTAATATCCGTCATAAAATGGAAAGAGAGTGGTTTGGTGTACTGACAAGAACGGGCGCCAAGCTGGGAATTCCAGTTTCAAAATTGAGAATTTTCTTCATCTACTCTACTTTTGCCACAGCCGGCTTCTTCTTTCTGATCTATTTGGGATTGGCATTTACCCTTTGGATTAAAGATATTTTTATCACCAGAAGACCTAGCGTCTTTGATTTATAAATTATGGAATTTTTACCAATCACAACTGCTGAAGATCATAGAGTTCAGGAAATCTATACTTCTTACACCACTACTTTTCCCGTAGATGAGCAACGAGATAAAGAACAGTTTACAAGCTTATTTTCTAATCCGCAAGTAAAGTTTATGTCTGTTATTCATGAGTCGGAGGCTATTGGCTACCTCATCTTGTGGGAGCTCAGTAACTTTGTTTTTGTGGAGCATTTTGAAGTATTTGAAGCATTCAGAAGTAAGAAACTGGGTTCTCATATCATCAATCATATCTCAGAAAACTATCCGGGTGTTATTTTAGAAATTGAACCTGCAGATTTGAGTGAAGATGCTGCAAGACGTTATTCTTTTTATCAGAGAAATGATTTTAGTCTGATTGATGACACTCATATTCAGCCGAGCTATGGTGAGGGAAAAAAGTCTTTGAAATTATGGCTGCTCGCCAATTATACTCCTGAAAATATGGAGGAAGCGAAAAAGGAAATTTACGATATTGTTTATCATTAAAAATATAAAACGCCGGAATCTTTCTCCGGCGTTTATTTTTTTAACCACAGATCTGCACAGATTTTCACAGATGGTTGTGTAGTATTTTGGGGTTAAGCTTAATTCTTAATCTGGAGCTGTATAAACTTTTCTGTTAATTTACCTCGTACTCCAGTTTTATTGTAATGCTGGCTTCTTTTTCTTTGGATGAAGTATTGAACGTGCCACCATAGGAATAATCTTCATTAGAATTGGGTGCTGTAATCTGGATCACCCCCATTGTTGCTTTCTTTAGATTTCCCAAGCTGCTTCCCGAGTTTTCAGCAATTTTCTCAGCACGTTCTTTGGCATCTTTTGTTGCACTGGCAATCATTTCCTGTTTTACGGTAGCCAGTTTGGTATAAAAATAAGCTGGTGAAGATGAAGTGAATTCAATTCCGCGATTGATAATTTCTGTAATATTTCTGGAAAGATTTTCTATTTTGCCTACTTCTTTACTTTCAATAGAGACTTTTTGGGTAAGATTATAACCGGAGAATTCGCCCTGGACATAGTTTCCGTTGGCATCATTATAACTTCTGAACTGTTTTTGAATATCCACAGAAGAAAATACAATCTCTTTCTGCTGTATTCCTTTTGAAAGCAGATAGTCATTGATGACTTTTCTGTCTGTCGCCAGCTCGTCATAAGCCGATTTCAGATCAGCATTATTTTTTGAAAAACTTCCGGACCAGGTGATCAGATCCGATGTAAACTGTTTTGTGCCGAGACCTGTTACGGAAATGGTATTTTCAGATTTGTTTCTGTTTTTAATGGCATTTCCTAAAAACCCGAGCCCGATTATGAAACCCAGCGCGGCGATAGCTACTGCAAAAATGTTTTTATTCATAAAATTTGTGAATTTGGGTTGTTGTTACATTAAAGATTTGTATCAATTACCATTCCAATATTTTAAGATTTTTTTAACATTTGAACTACTTTTGATTCTCTTCCAATCTTTGTATAAAAAGAGGTGCTGTTTCTTCTAACCTCAGCATTACACCGGAAAGATTTTTTGCTTTTACATACGTTCGTACCTGAGGCTTAGCTAAAAATGAAAACTGAATGAATTCTGAAATTCTGTCGGCAGGAATTCCTGCTTTTACAAAGTAGTCATCATCAATCCTCTCCCGAATCCAGGCCACATGTTCCTGAAGATCATCATATCTATATTGTCTTTTTTGTCTTCTGGCTTTACCGCTTATCAGATCATACACTCCCTGAACATTCAGATTTCCTAAGAGTATCGGCAAAAGAACACTTTTCACTTCGGCCGGCTTTTCTCTCATTTTTCCCACCGGCTGCGGAAGTCCTACAGCATCTCTCACCTGTTCTCCTTTATCTACTTTTGCCACAATCCTTGAATCTGTTTCCAGATCTCCTGTAAGTTTTTTTACAATCTTGACTTCCCCTACATCTCTCGGAATCTGATAAAGTGTAATGAATAAGGGAGGATTAATACCATTGATAAGAACTCTTCTGGATGTTCTGTTGAAATCTTCTTTTACAAACCGAAGTTCATCATTAGGATTGGCTTCTATAGAAAACACACCCTCTGAATCAGAATATATTTTTTTGTCGGAAGACATGTTGATAACAATCACTTTACTCAAGTTTTCCCCATTATCATCCACTATCCGTCCTGTTACTGTCTGCTGAGAAAAAATAAAAGTACTGCAAAGAAGCATAAGGAAAAGAAAAAATTTTCTCTGCCCAGATGTTTCAATATTTTCTGTCATATACCCCAACTTTTATTATTCTTTAGTTCCTTCTAATTTATTCATTTTACTGTATTCCCCGAATGCTATTTTAAGCTCGTATTCTACAACACTTATTTGAAAATCCTTCCTGTATCTTTTGGCCAGTGAGCGTGTCTTTTCTGCATAGAGGAGAAAGGTATCTATCTGCTCCTCATCCATTCCGTATTTTTTCAGGAAATTCAAATTAACCTGAGTTTTTACTCTTTTAAGGAAATCCTGGGTTTCATTATAATTCGCTTTAGTGACCTTAGGCTTAGCTAATTTCTTTACAGCATTAAAGACGCCAAACAGATTGACCTGCCCCGCATTAAAATCATGTCCTGTAAAAGTTTTAGAAATAGCATTGGTAGGTAAAGGCTGATTAAGCGGGCTCTTCATATACTCTTCCATGTCTGATTTTAATGACTGAAGCTTCCTTGATTCATTCAAATGCTGATTATCTTTTGCTAAATTTCCTGTAGGCTTATAGGTAATTTTCACTTCAGGAATCTGAATTTCCATTCTTTTGAGAATAATATTCAATGGAGAATTCATTTCTTCGCTGGTAATCTTCTTATCAACACGGTAATATCCTTCTTTAACAAATCTGATCTCATCATTTTCTTTTGCTTCAATCTCAAATTTTCCGGACATATCACTTAACATGCTTTTACCTTGTGAAATATTGACAACGAGTACTGGAGTTAAATCCAGTTCATTCCCTGTGATCACTTTTCCCGATATCTTTTGCTGTGCCCACAATCCCGAAGCGAAACAAAAAAGCACAAGGAATAAAAATCTTCCGGTATATATCATCTCCATCTATCTTTTAGTTTGTGGGGCGCGGTATGATGAAATTCTTGTCAGAACAAAACGTTGGAACCTGTTCAGATCTGCATCACTACAGAATCCGTATTTCAGTATTTTTTTTCTTTCAAAACCGCCTGCAAAGACATAATAAATAAAGTGGTCTATCAAAGGTTTTTCGATCTTAAGATTGGTAAAATAATCATCGCCTAAACTTGCTCTGATATAATTCATCAAATCTACATCATCCCATTTGTCTTTCACTTTTCCTATAAAGAATCCCTGCCCTTTAGGCTGTACAAACTCTCCCGGTTTTGCCGCCAATATTCTCGGGTCCGATTTCTTAGCCATATATTGGTCCATATCTTTGAGCAGCTTTTCAACCTTTTTAGGCTTGTTGTAGAGCTTTGAATCTATTTTCAGGTTTCCGGTAAGGCCTTGTTTTACTTCCACTTCAGGAATCTGAATGGTTTGGCGAACAAGGCTGATATTCATAGGAGACTGTATATTTTCCTGAGAAACTTTCCTCATGAGTCTTTCATATCCTGCTTTTATAAAACGTAATTCATCCCCTTGTTTTCCGGAAATCATAAAATGGCCGTCTCTGTTTGAAAGTACAATTTCATCAGTCCGGATATTGATTACATTCACATCTTCCATTTCAGCACCGTTTTCAGAAGTAATCTTTCCGAATATATAACTTTGGGCATGGGTATGGATAAAAAAGATAAAAGAGAAAAAAAAGAATAGTTTGAGTTTCACTGGCTGTTTTTTATAGAGCAAAGCTAAAATTATTTTTAATGTATACCATAAGTTTAACCACAGTTAACGCGTTTTAATATTTCTTTTTGATTTTTGCCTTCTAAACTGTTAAATAGCCTGATTAAATTGTTAAAGTTTCTTTTAAATTTTAGCTAACTTGCAGTCTCAATTCTCTTTTTACAATGCAAAATTCTTACACAGTCATCAATGCTTCTGCCGGATCCGGGAAAACATATGCCCTGGTACAAAGGCTTTTGATGATCTGTCTCCGCTATCCTAATCAACAGCAGTCGATCAGGAATATTCTCGCTTTGACTTTCACCAATAAGGCAGCCAACGAGATGAAGGAAAGAATTTTATCCTGGCTGGGAAATTTTTCCGCTAAAGATTACGCTGAGAATACAGATCTGAAAAATATCCAGAAAGCTTTTGAAGAACAGGGTTTAAAAATTATGATTGATGAACTTCATGACCGCTCCAAGAAGCTATTGGATTATGTTCTCCACAATTATTCCACATTGAATATCGGAACTATTGACCGTTTTAATTCAAGACTGGTAAGAAGCTTCTCTTATGAACTGGGACTGGCTAAAAATTTTAATCTTGAAATTGAAGCTGAACCCTTTTTAATAGAAGCGGTTGATAAAATGCTGGATCAGATCGGAGAAAATGAAACAATCTCCAATTCTTTCATGGATTATGTAGACTACAGTCTTGAAAATAATGAAAGAATTAATCTTAATAAAAACCTTTATGATTCGGCAAAAGAATTTGTAAAGGATATTCACTATGAGCATCTGAAAAGCAATAAAAGTTTTGACGATGCCAATTATGAGAAAATAAAGAATACACTTCGTAAAGAAATTGTTCTCAATAAAAAACAATCTGCAGAACTTGCGGCCAGCTCTATTGAATTATTCAAATCAAGAAATATTGATATTGAAGATTTTGCTCAGGGTAAAAACGGAATCGGAGGTTTCTTTACAAAGGTTATAGATTTTTACCAACAGAAAAGACCCGGATTTCCTTTTCCTACTACTCAGGAAGAGTCTGTTATCAACAATTACAGGAAGGGAGCCTCTTCAAAATCAAAGCATAAAGAATCTGAGATCTTTGAGATTCTTGACCAACTTCTTGATCACAGAATGAAACTTATCCTTCTGTACATTGAAACCCAGAAGAAAGAGAAAGTTTTGTCTGCTCTTCTTCCTTTAAAGGTAAATAAGGATATTCAGGATGAACTTCAAAAAATTGAAGAAGAAAATGATCTTGTACTTCTTTCTAAATTTAATATCCTGATCAATGAAAATCTTAAGAATGAACCTTCTGCTTTTATTTACGAAAAGATAGGGGCACAGTTTCAGCATTATTTCTTTGATGAGTTCCAGGACACATCAGAGCTGCAGTGGCAAAATTTTGTTCCGCTGAGAGATCATAGCGTTTCTACGGAATACACTTCATTTACTTTGGTGGGAGATCCCAAGCAGAGTATTTACAGATTCCGTGGTGGAGAGAGTAAACTGATGCTGGATATTATCAACAAAAAAGAATTTTCACCGAAGGAAGCCGATCTTCTTGTGTTAAAGGACAACTGGAGAAGTGCCAGAAATATTGTAAAGTTCAATAATGAGCTGTACCGTTTCCATTCTGAAGGGCTTTTGGAAGAACATCAAAATATTTTCGGGGAAGATGCTGAACAAAGTCCAAAATCAAAGTTTGACGGACGTGTAAAGGTGAACCTTATCAACAATCTTACGAATGAAGAGTTTTACAATGATACTTCAGAAAGAATGCGGAAAGATATCCAGGAATGTCTGGATAATGGGTTTAAATTTTCTGACATTACGATTCTCTGTCGTGGAAATTTTGATATTTTCAGCTACTCTCAAAAGCTGGGAAGTTTAAAAGTTCAATATCGCGGTGGGGAAACGAACATTAAAACAATTTCCGATAAAGGCCTTACACTGGAGCTTTCCAATACATTAAAGGCTGTTATTGAATTTCTGCGATGGGAACTCAATCCTAAGAATAAACATTGCCTGATCATGATGATGTATCATCTGAATACACTTGGAAAAATTCATATGCCGGATTTCACTTTGGAAATGAAAGGAATTCTGGATATTGAAGGACATGAAGAAATACTTCAGTTTATTCACCAGAAATATTCGCTGCAGCTTAAGCAGGATAATTTCCCGAGGTTTAATCTGTATAATTTTATAGAATATTACATCAACGAATTTTCTGTTGAAAAGAAAGAGACCGACTTTTTACTGAATTTCCTGGAAATGCTTTTCAACTTCACCCAGAATGCAGGCGCCAGTACGAAAGAATTTTTGAAATATTGGGATGAAGAAGCTTCTTCTTACACCATTCAGGCTTCGGAAAACATTGATGCCATCCAGATTATGACTATCCATAAGTCTAAAGGGCTGGAATTCCCTATTGTATTTATTCCTATGATGAACAAAAACCGGGATAATGAATTTACCAACTGGTTTGATACGAATGAAAATGAAGCTTTAAAATCTGTGAACATCAATCAGTTTAATAAGAATCTGGAAGTTTATGATGAGGAAATCCTGTTTTTCAACAGTAAAAATTCTTATAAAAACATGATTGACAGGTTATGTCTGCAGTATGTTGCGACCACCAGACCTGTTGAACAGCTGTTTTTCTATCTTCAGAAAGCCAATAAGACCTCTAATAATCTTGAACTTCTTGAATTCCTTCAAACAAAAAATCCGGAACAGGCTGATGAGTTTGATGTGTATGAAGTGAATCCCGAAATGCTGAAAAAATACTCGAAGGATAAAAGTTCATCTTTTAAAACACAGAATATTCAGGATCTTAAGAATGTCAATGAAAAAAGTACTTCTATCAAGATTGCTACACCGTCTAAAAACTATCAGGTACGGAATGAAAAAGTAAGAATCGGGCTATTTGTTCATGAGCTTTTATCAAAAATCAATACTGAGAAAGATATTTCAAAAGTATTGGAAGGTTACGCACTGGAAGGACAGATTACGCTTGAGGAAAAAAATGAAATACAGCTCACTTTAGAGGAGATCGTGAAAACGTATGCGGAATTCTTTGATGAAAAATGGGAAGTAATCAACGAGAAAGATATTATGATCTCTGAAAACGGGGAAAGTCATATATTCAGACCTGACCGTATTTTAAAAGGTGAGGAAGGATATATCATTGTTGATTTTAAGACTGGTGAACAAAAAACTAAGGACGAGGCACAGGTGGAAGGTTATAAAAATATACTTGAACGTCTGGGTAAAAAGGTTCTTAAAACTCAGATTATTTATTTATAAATTTTCCAATCCCAATCTTTCGTTTTAAATGGGTTTTCAGATAAAAATAAAAACCGCTGTTCTATTGAAAAGCGGTTTTATATTTTAAGAAGTTTAAGTCTTAAGCTGTCGTAGCAGGAACAAATACCCTCTGAGACAGTTCCTGGTCAAAAAGGTATAGTGCAGATGGATTATCGCATACCATTTTGATTTTCGTTACGTATTGAGAAGCGCTGGCTTCTTCTTCTACCTGTTCGTTGATAAACCATTGCAGGAATGACGTTGTTGCAAAATCTCCTTCATCGTTTGCATTTTTTACAATATTGAAAATACTTTTAGTTACTATTTTCTCATGGGCCAAAGCTTTCTCAAAAATATCCGTAGCATTTTCGAACTCATGTGGAGGTTTTGGAATTTCTCCGATGATAATTTCCCCGCCTACATCATTCAAATAATCAAACATTTTATCTGCGTGCATTAATTCTTCTTTGCTCTGTACTCTGAAATAGTTGGCAATTCCATCCAGATCTTTTCCGGAAAACCATGCAGACATTGAAAGATAATATTGAGCGGCGTATTGTTCGTGGGCAATTTGTTCGTTGATTAATTTTGCAATTTTTTCGCTAACCATAAGTATTAAATTTATAGTCAAAAATAGGGAATAAAAGCCCGAAATCAAAAGTTTTAAAGAAAATTAATACAAAAAGGATGGAAAAAAATCCATCCTTAACACATTAAAAAACTAAAATTACAGGCTGTTATTTTACGTCAGCAGCTCCAGTATTCATCGGCTTTTTCATCATTCTTCTTTCTTTCATTGCCATCTTCATTTTTTCTGCTTTTGCTTTTCTGTCAGCCTGCCATTTATCATATTGTTCAGGGTTTAGAATTTTCTTCATGTCAGCATCCATTTGTGCTCTTTTGGCCATCATCTCCTGCATCTTAGCTTGTCTGTCTCCTTTATTTTTCTCAAACTCGGCTTTCCTTTCAGCATTTCTTTTCTCCTGAAGGTCTTTTATCTGAGCTACTTGAGACTGGTTCAGATTAAGGTCTTTTTGCATTTCTGCAAGACGTTCCTGTTGTTTCTGCTCCATTTTTTGCTTCATTTCTACGGCTCTTGCCTGTCTGTCCTGTGGAGTTGTAGTCTGTTGCGCCATGGCAAAACTTCCCATTCCGATAAATGCTATTGCTAAAACTAATTTTTTCATCTTTTTAAAATTTAATTAATTGTTATTTTGTTATTATATCTTTTTGATTATTAATTAAAATACAAGTTAAATTAACAAATTCATAAATAATGTTAAATTTTAACTAAAATAAATTAGTAAACAGACAAAAAAAGGACAGATTATAAAAACCTGCCCTTCACACCACTTAAATATAATATATGAAAATTAATTCTTTACTAAGCTCCCTCTAAAGCCTCCGTTATTACCACGGTTATGCTGGCTTGGAGCAGAACTTTCAGATCTTTGTCTGGTGCCTCCTCCATTTCCTCTGAATCCACCGTTATCTTCTCTTTTGGGAGCTTCTCTTCTCACTTCACTGTTTCCTCTGAAACCGCCACCGTTACTAGTTCTGAAACCTCCATTATTATCGGAATTTCCACGGGTTCCTCCATTGTCAGAATTCCCTCTGAATCCTCCATTGTTACTTCTGAAGCCACCGTTATTGTCAGAGTTTCCTCTATTTCCGCCATTACTGCTTCTAAAGCCGCCATTATTATCACGGAAACCACCTGAGTTTTCAGTTCTTGTATTTCTGAAACCATTGTCCCTTCTGCTGTCTCTTCTGACAATATCAAAGGTAGGGTTATCCATTCTACGGAATCTTGATCTGTCTACTCTGTAAATATTGATATTGATATTTCTATATCTTGGCATTACAGTGTATCTCGGTCCATAATATGATCTCCTGTAATTCTGGAAATAGACAATAGGACTTGAACCTCTGTAATAGTTATTTTGGAAAACAACAAAAACTCTTGGTCCTAAAATTCTTTCCAGTGCATAAAATCTGTCATAGTACCATCTGTCCGGATTATATCGGTAGAAATTATCCCACGCTGTAAAACTTGCATACAGGTTATTAAGTCTCATAATCTGGTCTACCTGCCAGCGGCTTAATCTGTTCTGTACGAAAAATCCGTTCCAGTCGATATTAATGATACTTCCTCTGTAGTCGTTATAATAGCTTTGATAATAATCACTTGGATAATAATCCTGAGGATAATTGTAATAATAATCGTCAGGGAAATAATTTCTGTCATCTTCATCGCTGTAATAGCCTTCTCCATTCTGATAATAACCATCATTGCCCCAACCATTGTTCGGATACTGCTGAGCCGACGTCAAAACGCCCAACCCAAAAGCTAATCCTAAAAATATTTTTTTCATCTCTATAGTCGTTAATTGGTTAATATATAGCAGAATATCTTAATTCTATCTTTTTGATACAAATAAAAAAAAGAAGTTAAATCATAAGATCAAACTTCTTTTAAATTATTTTTAACCAATTGATAATCAGGTGTTAAATTTACATTCTACCACTATCTTTTATCCAAAAAGCTATCTTTTCATTGAAAGATTCTTTCTTTTTAAGGTCTTCCAGCTTTATATGCATTCTGTATCGCCAATAATGTGGGAAAACCGCAGGATTGTTAATTCTTTCATTGTCAATTTTCTTATTAGTGAGCTCTGCATCTGTTGCAAGAAACTCCTGAATCGGGAAAATAGCCAGCATAGCTTCATTATATAAATGCTGCTTCATGATGATCTCTGCAAGGTGAGGGCTTAAGTCTGTCGGAGCTTTACCATACTGAATCAGCTGCTGATTGAAGTATTTTTGTGTAAGGGCAGGATCTTCTTTCCACCATTGTCTCAGGGTTGAGCTGTCGTGTGAAGATGCTGTCACTACATTCATATAGTTGGCATGCTTAGGATTATAAAACGGAATATTTTCAGAAGGCATTCGCTGTACTTTTAATGCGATGATAGCCAATTCGTCCATTACAACCGGTACACATGCAGGAACCATTCCCAGGTCTTCCCCGCAGATCAGCATTTTGGTAGCATTCAGGATAACTGGGAGTTTTTCCATTGCTTTTTCAGACCAAAGGTGATCCTGTCTTCTGAAGAAATAATCGTGATACAGATCATAAATGTTTTTCTGCTCCAGTTCGGAAAGATGTTTGTAAGACTCTGTATTGTATACATTGAACCTTGGGTGATAAACTGTTTTCCCGTTTCTCTCTTCTGCTAAAAACAAAACATTAGCACATAGAGCGATCAATTGTTCTTCAAGCGGACCGTATGATTTTTTCTTAAAAAAATCAGCCAGTTTTCTCTGGGTATCAAACTCTTCTTTGAATGCATAGGTACCGTCCACATTGCGGTTCATAAATTCAAGAGCTTTTCCGCTATCTTTTCCAAAATAGTCCCATAAAACCTGATTATTGATAAAAGGCTTGCAATACCTGTCAAAATTAAACGGAATCTGCCAGGCTTTAAATTCCTCCACAACAATAGGAACAGCCGGATAAAAGTACCCTAAAATTCCTTGTACGGCAGAAATCGGCATTCTCCATATTCTGAAGAAACCAAGAATGTGGTCAATCCTCATAGCATCGAAATACTGTTCCAGTGCTTTGAACCTATTTTTCCACCATCTGTAATCATCTGCTTTCATGGCTTCCCAATTGTAAGTCGGGAATTCCCAGTTTTGTCCCAGTTCAGTAAATTGATCCGGGGGTGCACCTGCCTGAAAATCCATCCCGAATAATTCAGGCTCTGTCCAAGCTTCTACAGAATATCTGTAAATTCCGATCGGAAGATCTCCCTTCAACGAAATTCCCAGGTTATGAGTATAATCAACAGCATCCTTCAACTGTACATGCAATTGATACTGTACCCATGCATGAAGCATAGAGGAGTCATAATCTTTACTTTTCGTTGTAAAAAACTGTAAGATTTTTCCTGCAATATATTTTTTATGGGTTTTCCACTCGTTAAAATTGGGTGTCTTATATTTGTCCCTCAATACACAGAATGCAGAATAAGGAACAAGCCAATATTCATTATCCTTGATGAATTTCTTAAAGTTTTTGTCTTTGTAGATTTTATCTTTTTCTGCATAGAAAACAGCGGTAAGATATTTCCACTTACCTTCGATCATTTTTTCATAATCAATCAGTTCCAAAGCATTTAACTCTTCTTTTTCAGTTAAATACACTTCAACTAACTCCTTCGGTAAAGAATAATCAAGCTTTTCTATAGAGATATATTGTGGATGCAGAGCATAAACAGATACTGCTGCATAAGGATAGGAATCCGTCCAGGAATAATTCGCTGTTGTATCATTGATCGGAAGAATCTGAATAATACCAAGATTCGTTTCTTTTGTCCAATCTGCCAATTTTTTAATATCTGCAAATTCTCCTACGCCGAAACCGTCTTCACTTCTCAAAGAGAATACGGGCACAGCAACGCCCGCATCATGATACATCTGATATCCTTTGAATCTAAAATAATGATTGGAAACAATCTGTAGAACATCACTTAATGGATTAGCAACCGTAAATCTGTTTTCTCCGGTTTCCACATCAATGACTCTGTTTTCTTTGATATCGTAAATACAATATTTGAATTGGATCAATTCATCCTCCGGAATTTCTACAGAAGCTTCCCACATTCCGAAATCTGTCTGATGCAGATGAATAACTTTTTCATAACTCCAGTTTCCTAAGGATGCCGTGCTTCCAAAGAGAACAATTCTCCAATCCGGATTATATATAGGTGCTTCTATTCTGAATAAATGGGTATGTTTTTTTAAAACCGTTATTTTTTCGGGAACAAAATCATGAAGCTTATTGTAAAGAATTTTGTTATTTAAATAGTTTTCAGGAAAATTTTTGTTATTCCATTCGTCAAAAACTATAAACTCCTTATAATTATGGGGAAAACTAAGATGATGCGGAACAAATTCCTCTCTTAATACATTGCCTTTTTCATTAACCACCCGATATTGGTAAGAAATGGATTTGGAGAAATTGTCAACTTCACATTTCCAAACTCCATTCTCAGCATAAAACATAGTATGGATATGCACTGCAGCTCCTTCTTCACCAATGACCAACTGCAAACTTTCTCCAGCCTTTACAATATATCCTACATTAAAGTATAGTTTCATCTATATTTTTTTATAAAAGTACATTTTAATATCGAAAAATAAAACTTATTGAATATCAAATAATCATTAAAAAACCTTCTCAAACTGATTTGAAAAGGTCTTTATATTCTTAATGATATTTTGTAATTATCTTGTTACGAGAATCTTCTTATTGAAAATTGCTTTTCCGGATTCATCAGTAATATTTACTATATAAGCTCCACTCACCAATCCTTTAAGATATACTTTCTCATCCAGCGAAGTATCTTTTACAGACAGATCCTGAGTCATCACATTTTTACCTGACATATCAAAGATATTGAGTTTAATATTACCTTTCACATTCTTATTAGCATGAACATTGATATAATGCTCATCAACCTTTGTAGGATAAATATCCAAGTTAGTTGCCACAGCGTTGATATTGGAAGCTTTATCATTCGCAAAATATTTACTTGCCAAATCATAAATATGCAGCCCCTGTTCTCCCGGAAGCTGCTTTGCCTGTAAAGTTGAAAGATCTACCTCATATAAGGCAGCTCCTTTTGCACTTGCAATCACCACTTTACCCTGAGCGTTCACAGCGGATCCGTTAACAGAATAATTATCTGGAATCCCAGCAATTTTACCAATGAACTTAGCTTTTAACTCTTTTGTCAGAATCTTGAAGACATTTCCTGAAGCTGCGAAAACATAGAAGTTATTATTTGCATCAGCTATCATATCTCCACCAAATCCAGTTTCCATAGTGGTAAATGAATTTCTTCCGTTAGAAGAATCATCTTTGATAATCCCCAGATCATTTACTGCATATTGTCCACTTTTTTTACTGATTTCCAAAAACTGTGTTCCGGCATTATTCACAGCATAAACATTTCCATTATAGCCTGTTGCCATTCTTGTAATATGAGAATTGATATCACATGATGATACCCTAGCAACTGTATTTTCTACCAATGTGATCTCCTTAGTCTGTGGATTTAAAACATAAATATTAGACGAAAACATAGGCATATACACCAGATTATTATTCGAAGAATCATAGGCTAATGCAGCCATCGTTATGGCTTGAGAATTACTGTATGAGCTTTTATCTTCAGCTACAATGCCTCTTCTGGTCTGTGAAAATACCTTCGCTGAAGAATCGGCCGTAAAAATTTTCTCTCCGGAAGTTCCATTAGCCGCATCAATGGTACGGAAATCATTGAAAGTGATACTTTGAGTCTGTTTTCCAGCAATCGCAAAGAAATCTTGTTGTGCCTGTGCATTCACACCGAATAACAATAAAAATAGAGGGAATAAATGTTTTTTCATGCTATATATTTTTAGATTCGTAATCATTTTGATATTACTAAGTTACACAATTTTCAAGTTAAAAAAACAAAAATCCCGGGTATTTGAATAAAGTTGATGATAAATTAATGAATGTACAGCTACTATGAGTTATTTCTTCAGCCTGCTTAAGCAGTTCTATTAATAATTCGAGCTATATAAGTAATTAATAATATACATTTCAGGAGCATTTTCCCGCTATCCATTCATACTCCTCACACCAGGGCTTTCCCAGACTATAGCCGAAGCGTTCCGTGCCTGCTCCGGGGTAACCATTACTATCGGGGCTAGGGAAGACGAATGATGAACGATAATTATGAATTATAAATGATGAGTTATGAATTATACAGCCTGAGTTGGTTAAGAGTGATCAATTTTAAATTGTGAGTTTCTAAGCTCTAGTATCTCCAATTATGTCATTCCGTAGGAATCCAGCCACACTAAAGATTCAAAGGAGTAGTATAGAAGATTTTAATACTTTAAGTGATCTGATAATCTAAGCTATACTGGATGATATAA
>NZ_JBLGCX010000032.1:0-269 GCF_047444895.1 Chryseobacterium sp. S90
GACATAGTCGGAAGTATTAGATTACTATGTAAAATTGATCATTTATTATTCAGAGTACATACTCCCTTGTCACTCCGTAGGAGTCTAAACAAGCCATTTTAAATTCTATTATCAAGTATGTCTAAGATTATCAAATCACTTAAATATTAAAAACTTTATACTACTCCTTTGAATCCTTTAGATTCTAATCAATGTGGCTGGATTCCTTCGGAATGACATAGTCGGAAGTATTAGATTACTATGTAAAATTGATCATTTATTATTCAGAG
>NZ_JBLGCX010000012.1:0-102523 GCF_047444895.1 Chryseobacterium sp. S90
TTCCAACTCTGGCAAATCTAATATTTCAAAATGTAATAATTTAGCTAAACACACTAGTATTATCACTAGACAAGTGTAGTTTTTTTCACTCATGAAATGAAATAGATGATAAATAGGGTCAGAAAAACCGGGTTAAGGATAAAAATCTATTATAAATTATTTATTTTTAAAGGTCTTAACTGTCCCGGTTTTGACATTACTTTATTATTCCAGACATAATCTCCGGTTAAATAGATATGTTCCCAACCTAAAGGTGAAAAATACCGGAGTAATTCCTGATTAATTTCTTTCCTTGCTCTTTCAGGTGCTGCACTACTTTTTCAATATAAACTGTATTCCTCAAAATAATGGCGGCTGTAACCAGATTGAGACCCCCGGCAATGTGTCGCTGACTTTCAAAGCTTCTATCTCTTACCTCTCCAAGACGGTTAAATATACTGCTCCGTTCCTGGTTCTCCTTTTTTAATCCTACAATAACCTTCTTTGTACAGTGGGCTCCACATACCATTCGAGCATGAACAATGTTCTTCTATTCTGCCACGTTTTCTTGTAGCCGTGCAACTCCGTTTTGTTTTAGAATAACATCCAATTTTCTTATAATAGGAGAAGCTGTTAATGTAAAGTAAAAACAGAATTATTGTTTAATGATGTAAGGTAATTTCAGTACAGTATTATAATGAGTACAATTAACCGAACTCACTAAAAAACTCTTAGCAATTAAGTTAAGAGTTTATTATCAATATATTGAATAAATAAGTTATTTGCCTCCAAATATATTACCCAGAAAGCCGCCTAAACCACTACCGCTTTGCTGACCGTTTCCACTTCCTCCACCCAGTACACTTCCCAGTATATCAGTTAATGGATTTCCCGAGGATTGGGCGCCACTGCCCATAACACTTCTGAGAATATCATTGATAGGATGAGATTCTTGATCCTGAGCCTGATTTGATGCATTTCCAAGGATTCCTCCTAACAAATCTCCCAGACCACTTGCTCCTACATTATTTTGCTGTTTTTGCTGACCGATGTACCCCATGACTACAGGAGCAAGCATTCCAAGGGCAGGGCCTATCTTATCTGCTGAAATTCCTGTGTTTTGTGACAGTTGACTTTCAACATCACTTCTTTGTCCGCCGAAGATATGATCAAGAATAGATCCACCTTCAGCCTGTCTTGCTTCAGCCTGGGATGCATCATTTAAGATACTTCCGGTATGGTCTTTGTCTAAAGCGTTATTTAAAGCTTCTGCTTCTTTAGTATCCTTGGATTTATTTCTAAGATGAGAAATAATAAGAGGAGTTGCTACCGCTAATAAGGCGATCACCTGGTTTTTGCTGATCCCGAATTTATTTCCAGCTTGCTCAGCTACCTGATTGCCTGTGTTTCCTGTAAGTAAATCAATTAAACTCATTGTATGTTTATTTAGGTATTAGTAATTTGAAATTATTAAAAAAGAGGCTTAAAAAGGCCTGCTATTTTTTAGGAGTATCTTAGCTTCTATCACTATCTTTATATATCAGTTTTATTTCGTTTTATTGATGTAATATTTACCAATCTGGGACCTGTCAATATTTCTTCAGCATTAGTGCCTTTCAAATGTGGTTGCGGTCGTCATTGTATAATTTGTTAGTGTGGCTTGGAACAGTTGATCTGTTACAGTTTGATCCTGTATTAGTGTAGTCACATTACTTTATTTAACTCCACTGTAACATTTATCCCTCTATCCTTTTTTATTTAATAATCCCTGTATTTGAGGATGCTGATGCCTGAGCTATTAGCTCGGCATCGGAACAGATTTAAAGTCATAAAATCTATTTTAACTTTGCTTTAATGAAAAAATTAATTAAATTTTTGTGCAAATAATCTATCTTTATCCAAATTGTCATTGTAGAATCCATATTGGTAATGAATTTTGATAATCACTCACTAAAAATCTAAAAGCATTACAATGTTTTATAAGACCTATATATGAGTTCCTAGTATCACACATCATCAATAAATCCTTTTGACCAGTATTGTCTTGACTTAAGACTTAACATCATTTTAAAACTGAATACCTTTTTCTTGAATGTATTTTTTGTCCTTCTTACGATATAAGTTCTGTGTGGCATTTTCCTATTATTCTTTCTTGGAATAAAATCGTCTTCGGGAGCACTCCGTTAGTTGCTTTACCGGTTACATCGAGAGTAGTTTCAGGTGTCACACTATTCATAGCGACTTGCGCAAAAGCAATGTACCAATGAGGTAAGTCGGCAATAAATACATTTTTTCATGGGTTACGTATTTTAAATTTATAAGATTATAAATTGTACAGTTTTCAAATTATCAATGTAAATGATTTATTAAAAGATCATACACAAATATAACTACATTTCACTGAATACCTTATAAACAAAGCGTAGTATTACATCTAAAGAGATATGGTTTTATCACTACAATAAATACAGTACAAAAGCTCAGTTGCTCCTTTTTTATCCTTTTGAGGTGCATATCTGACAGAATGACATAGAATTTATACAACTAAATCCTGTATTCTATCCCGGATTTTTGACCGGATATACTCCGGATTATCTAGTATAGATTATTAAAGTAATGTAAATAAACCTATGAGTTAGTTTTATTGTTCTTCTATTATTTATAATTCTACTACAACTATATAAATTTATTCTCTAATTTGTAGAAAACTATTAAAGGGCGAATAAATACTTTCTATAAAGACATCAAATTACTATTTGATATTTATTTATTAAAAACTCATCAATTTCCTCCTTAGTTGCATTTGATAAAAAATATTTGTCTTGTTCGTTCAACTCACAAATACCAAAGTTCTTAACATAGTTTTTAGCATAAGATAAGAAGCCTGCTGAATATGGTTTACTGGTATTTGCCATATAATATTCAAAAACTTTTGACTCTAAAATCCTCTTTAAAATTTTAAGTTCTTGGGGTGATTCATCAAAAATTGCGTATCCACAATAAATCAGCATTTCTTTTTGATCAGTAAAAACGAAATGCGGATCTTTTGCCATATATGGAAATAGCAGTTTATATCCTTTATCAGATAATGCTTGCGTTCGGCCAAAGGCATACCAAGTTTCATAATCCCCATTACCATTATCTCTTGATAATAATGTCTCCTTATTGGCTAACAGATATTTATATGCTTTGGGAAAATTTGATTTTAAATATTTCTCTTTAATCAGCGAAAGTGTATTAATTCCATTTACGTAAGGATAAATCAGTTTTTCTTTTAAAGATTCAATTTCATGCTCGTGTTTAAGAATATTTGGCTTAATTATATCTCTACAAATATCTTTTTCAATTGGATATTCTTTACCATCTTGGTGGAGAATAAAGTATTTCTCTGTTTCAGAAATAGGTCTAAAAATATAGGTATCGTTACTAAGGGTAGCTATGCCATTCTTTATCTTGTATTTTTCTCCCAAAGGATTTCCAGCATTCTCGATTCTTTTAATATTTTCAATAATTTTCCTTTCATTAAGAAGCCAACCATCATGGAAGTTCAAATCCTTATAATAATCTTATTGAAAGATATAAGTCTGTTTTTAATCAAAGTGGAACTACTCTCTTTTTTAAATGAAATAAATGCAGATTTTTTCTTAGAAATTAAGCAAATACAGGTGTATGCAGATTTTTGACCAAACAATTTTTCATGTCCAAAATCGATAATACTCAAATCGTATTGATTTTCTTGAAAGTAATTTCTTAATTGCCTTGCGTTAATACTTTTGTAGAAAGAATTTACAGTTATGTACCCTAAGATACCATTTTCATTTAAATACCTCAACCCAATCTCAAAAAAAGGAATATATAAATCCGGATTCCCTGACTTAGTAACATTCCAATCTGATAAAAGTATTTTAGAGCTTTATCTATATTTTTTGCTCTCACATACGGCGGGTTGCCTACAATTACATCAAATCCATTATTTTCTTTAATTTTTGACTCGTTTTTAAGCCAGTCAAATGAAAGGGCATTGGCACAATGCAGATTAAATTTAAATTTCTTTTGGTCTTCATTATTAGCCAATGCCAACAAAGATAGAAGGATTTCGGCTCGTTGGATACTACTTTCACTGATATCTAAGCCAAATATATTATCATTGAATATTTGAGTATAAGTTTTATTAGTTTCAGCTTTTAACTTATTAGAAACAGTATATAAAAATGCTCCACATCCACAAGAAATATCCGCAATTAAAGCATCTTGATATGGTGTTTCAAGTTTTGAAAATGAATTTTCTACTATAAATGTTTTTATGAAGTTGGGGGTGTAAACGGCTCCATTAATGACTTGCTCCTTTGTGGGAACAGCTAATTCAAATGCTTCTATTAAGTCATCAAAAGTTAATTGAGTATATTGGCTTAGATTTGAGTTATCTGAAATTATTAGTGATTTGATTAAAATATTGTTTCTGACTTTTATTGCATTTGCTTTAATAAAAGCAGAAACAATAATCTTGTTTAGAGAGGTTTCATCTTCTCTGAACTTATTAATAATATTTTTAAATTCCTTCTGCATTTTTGTCAATTTAAAATTTGAATTCTGTCAATGTTTCTACCTTTTTCATTAAAAAATATTTTTTCTGTTTCTGTCAATCCATATAGTTGATAACATCGCTCATCTAATGCCCTCCATTGAATTGCAAGCAATTCTGAAATGCTCCTTTGTTGTGATGGAGATGATTCCTTTTTTCTATTCTGTAATATGTTCCCTTTTTTTGGGAAGTCTATATTTGCTCCTATCTGAAAAAGGCTTTTGACTTCCTATAATATACAGCAGAGTCATCATAACAATGATCCTAATCATGATTCTTGAAAAAAGAACTCAATAATTTTATGGATATTCAAAGATATTGAGGAGAAGCAAGCTCTATTGGCTGACTTTACTGTTAAAAAAAACAAAAAATAATATTGATCCGCAGTAAGCTAAATTAAGAGCTTCATATGAATATGACTAAAATACATTTTAATTTTAAGATGAAAGTAAGGAATTTAAAACCTGTTATGATAATCATGCTCTTATCTTATGAAGGTATATGTGCACAATCATTATGTACTGACATTGATAAGCATCCGCTAACTGAGCGAAGGGCTACCTCAGTGGGAAATATCAAAATAAATGGTAACTGTATTAATTATACCGTTACATCAGAAGATATCCCAATCAAAAATGATGATAACCAAATTATCGGAGCCATATACAGCTTCTCTTATATTAAGAAAGAAGGTGATAAAAACAGACCTGTAACATTTCTATTTAATGGAGGTCCCGGTTCTTCTTCTCTATGGCTACATATGGGCCTCGGCCCCAAAAAGGTGGTCATGAATAGTGATGTTAATCCTAAAAATATACCTCCATTCGAATATCAGGAAAATCCGGATAGCATACTCGATTGTACAGACCTTGTCTTTGTTGATCCTGTTGGTACAGGTTATAGCAGGATATTGGGAGCTGGCAAACCAACAGATTTTTACGGCGTTGAGCAGGATGCTGAAAGTCTGGCCCAATTTATAGAACGTTGGTTAATCAAACATAACCGATGGAATGCTCCGAAATATCTTATAGGTGAAAGCTACGGGAGCGCCAGGATAACACTTCTTGCCAAGACTTTAACAGGCGGACCGCTCTATTCGGGAAAATTAAGAGGAATTACCATAAACGGAATGGTAATGTTAGGTACTGACATTGGCTATATTAAATCAGTTCAGAATGTTGAAACCCAAGTCGAAAGATTTGTAGGTGAATTACCCAGTTTAGCTGCTACAGCATGGTACCACCAAAAAGCAGGTAAAAATTTAACTTTAAATTCTTTTTATACGGAAGCCAAGGAATTCGCCGATACTGAATATAAAGAAATACTTAAAGTAGTTTTAAATAAAAGGAGTATTTCACCTAAGAAAAAAGCATATATAATAAGTAAACTCACCTATTTTACAGGACTGGACAAATTATTCTTCAAAGACGAGTTTTATATAACAAAAGAAAGGTTTACATCAAGCATAATCCCTGATATACAGGTAGGATTGTATGACAGCAGATATACCCTGAGCTCTATACAACACCACGTAAAGGACCCTGTCGCCAATGACCCTGCTATGTCACAATACACTCCGGTTTTTATAGGAAGCTTTAATCAGTATCTCAAAAATGATTTATTAATTCATATTGAAGATCCATATCAAGTTATCACCTGGAAAAATCTTTCCTTTAATTGGGACTATAAAAGAAATAATATTTCGGAAAAATACAGATTCGCTGATGACTTAAGCGATGCTATGTCTGTAAATAAATATATGAAAATACTTATTGCCTCCGGATACTATGATTTAGTCACTCCCGGCTCTTCAGCTTTTAATGTAATACATTCTTCGTCTGTTGACCAAAAAAGAATTAAGTTTAAGTCCTATGAATCGGGACATATGTTATATATTGGGAAAACAGGAAAGGAATTTTCAAATGATATAAGAGATTTAATTGTAGAGGTAAAGTAGGTTTTGCTTATTTACTCATGCACATAAGCAAGTGTAATTTATCAAATTGGCTCATCTTTGCTCTTTTTTATCATCAATAGAATCATCAATAACTTTAGCTTCCGCTGCACTGATTTTTACGGAATGGATTCCGTGTTCCATAGAAGACGAGGAACTGTACAGCTGACTTTGGCCAATCACCTTCCCATTGAAAGACTTTAAACAAAAATAGTTTTTGCCATTGGATGCTATTCTCCGGTCATACATCTTGTCAACTTTAGAATGAATCTTAACCGACTCTATTCCCTTACGGCAAGAGGATTTTTGCAGATACCCTTCACTGGTCAGGATAATCTCCCCATTAACCGCTTTAAGATTGAACTGGTATTCTTTGTTGACCCTTCGGGTAATAATAAATTTTGCCATAATTTTAATATTTTTATTGTGTTTATTGATTTTAGAAGATCTGCATGCGGTTTTGGTACAACTGGAATTCCTTATCGGATATCCATTACCATTCACTTATTATGGTTAGGAGGTGGTTACTTTAGTAAAAAGTGCGGCAAACTTCTCTGCCGCACGGAGTTCTAATAATTTTATGATAGTTTATTAAAAATGTTCAGGAAAACCTAACTTTATCTTCAGCTATTTATACCTCATGCTCAAATATCTTAGCCGGTTAGCAATTTATCTCCAATTCTCTTCGGAGTAATCTTTAATCTACATTTTCAATTCACTGTCATTAACCTTTAATTAAATAGCCACAAATAAATCATAATACAAATTTAACATCTCGTTAGTAAACAAACCTCTGATTTACAGTCATATTATCATTATATCAATATCGTTTTTTCTCTACATTAATTAATATTGATTATCGTATAAGTTCATTCAATTTGTTTTTAAGCTCGTCTCTAAAGATATCCACCGCAATGACCGTTCCATTCTGGTCAATGAGTACATTGGAAGGCAGACTTGTGAGGTGATAAGATTTCGCCAGATCAGATGAAAAGGCTTTGGATTCATGAAGCTGGGTCCAAGGCAGATCATCATGTTTCACAGCGTTAAGCCATTTTTGATTGTCCGTATCCATAGAAACACCAATTATGGTAAATCCCCTGTCCTTATATTCATCATACAATAGCTTCTGATTTTTATTTTCTATTCTGCAAGGTAAACACCAGCTCGCCCAGAAATCTACTAAAGTATATTTGCTTTTAATGGACTGTAATACAGCTTTTTGACCATGGGTATCAGGCAGCGAAAAATAAGGAGCCTCTTGACCAACCAAATCTTTTTTTTGTGAGTCATTTTCGAGCGTTGTTTCTATATTATTGACATATGCTTTTAGCTCTCTCGATGCAGGGAATTTCTTAAGCACCTGATTAGCATACGCCAGAGCCTCTTTATCCTGCAATTCCGGATTACTTAAAAGAATATATACAGCCACAGTTGCATTAGACGCTTGGCTGAGGGCAGAGGTAAAAAGCATACTGAGTTTTGAAAATACCTTCTGTCTTTCCGCATTTAACTTTTCAGAATCATCTTTTACATCAGATAATGCCTTTAATTCCGAATAATAAACATTTTGCTTAACTATGTATTCCTGCAGTTCCTTACTGGCCGGCGAGCCCGTAATTGTACTTTCATTTGAATTTACCTCGTTTAATTGAACAGTTACAAGATTTGTATCGTTAATCAGATAAATAAGAGTTTTCGGATGAGGCTTTTCCGATAACTGTAATGAAAAAAGATGCTCACCGGTTTTGGATGTTTTTAATATAAAACTCCCGTCTTTATTAATGATACAGCTATCAGCAATACGATTTATTTTTTTTTCAAGACTGCTTTCCTGCAGATATACCATAGTACCTGCATGATTGATACTGTTTCCCTGAATGGTAAAGTTTTGATTATTTTGTCCAAAGAGATACAATGGCAGTATACACATCCCTACCATTAAAATTATTATTTTTTTCATCTTTTGTTTTTTTATTTTATTGTTTGTAATTTTCGTTAATAAATATTTTAAAACTTTTTTCCAAATCCTTTAAATTAAGGTTGAAAAGACACATCTGCTTGAAAAAATGTGGAAGATCATTTTCTACAAAATTTTCTTTTTTATAAGCCAATACCCTGTTATACCCATCCTGGGTAATGGAGAAACCTACACCTCTTTGGTTAATGATAACACCTTTTTGTTCAAGAAATTCATAGGTACGCACAATGGTATTGGGATTCACAATAAGCTGAGCAGCAAAGTCCCTTATAGAAGGAATACGTTGTCCCGGCAGCCATTGATTCAAAAGTATTTTTTCACATACAATATCTGCGATCTGAAGGTATATGGGAATTTGATCTCTAAACTGCATTTATAATGTACATTTTTTAATTTATAGTAAGTGAGCGTCCAGACAAGAAGGGTTATAATCACTTTCCGGAATCATCAGGTGCCTAACAGGAGAAAATATTTTTTTTATTATAATCATGTTTTAGTGTGCTAGATTATTAGTACACTACAAATGTATATTATCTTTTTTTATAATAATAAGTTTTTTATGAATTTTATGAAAAACTTAACACTATTTACAATGTTTTACGAAATATAATCATCTGATGTCAAGCCAATTACAAATAATCACAGTTGATTCTTTATTAAGAAAATCGAAATATAGCAAAACAGCTAAAATCTTAATAACTAGTGCCAAACATCTACTTTTCAGTCATACGCTACGACAGAATCATTATAATTATAGTCTATTAGTAATTTGGATGGTGTAATTTTTCAGATAATATTTAAGTAAATCATATGACTAAATGTCATTTTTTTTAAGTTAGCTTTTGCTTAATTCTCTGAAGTATCTCTCCATTTCTTGATCCAATTCACAACGTTATGAACAATATCATCAAATCTTTTGTACTGCATCTCATTTCAAACATTAATACTTCAGAAGCATAATTTTTACTTCCTTAATGGCTCTGTAACGATAGATATTTTACAATTAGGACTATAAAAGTCAAAAGGAGCTGTTAAATTCCAGTTTAACAGAACGGATCATTTTCAGGAATAATTTGCAGAAAAATGATTTATTATGTTAAAAGAAATCCAACGGCAAAATAGTCGGAAAAAAACATCAATTATTACTATTGTATGTATAATGAATTTACAAATAACTAAACAATACTGTAAAGTAAAAATAGAATTAATGTTAAATCTTGTAAGGTAAATTCAGGACGAGACATCATTTTCGCAGGATTAGGATGGTCAATTTTGAAGGATTCTACACTCTATAGGAAATCTACAAGTTTTTTATCATTATCACTTAGGTAAATCAGGTTATCAGGCTCAGACATAAACCAAGCAAAACTACCCCATGCTAATTCAGGAACTGTTTTACGAAATGGTGGTACCTGTCTATCTTTATAAGCAGTTACAAATGCTATATGCTTGCGATCAAATCCGGCCTTATCACTTAGCTCATATAGAGCATTTTTTCTTCTTTCAGAAATAGGTCCGTCAGATGCTACAACTTCAACAAATATCAAAAATGGGTCTGGCGAACCTAAATCTGCTAAGATAAGATCTGGCAAATTTTTATCTGCTTGTATTTCTAGCCCAATTGTTTTGGCAATGGCATCATCTACAAATGTTACTTTAGCATCGCTTGTACTGAGCCATAAAACCGCCGGCTCTTTTAAAAAATTAGCAGCAAAAACTTCTACAACAGCTTTTGATATAATCGAACTTGGACCAGCACTTAAATTTCTTGCCTCACCATTTGGAAATGTTACTAAAACTCTTCCATCAGTTAGGTTTCCTGTACGACCTGCCAGTGATAGCCTTGCTCTTGCACTGGCAGATAAATTCATCTGCTGCCAAGACTTAACTGCCGTTTCTAATTCTTCTTCAGTAATTGATGGATCGAATAGCTTTGCAAAATCATTCTGAAGTGCATAACGAGGTCGGCTGGAGGTTGTAGGAAGTCCTGTTTTAGTTACTACTGCTCCTACCGGAATCAAACCTTCCCTTAACGTTTCGTCTCTGATTGGCTCTCTGGTATTATCAGCATACCATCTCTTACCCTCAGGCTGAAAACCTTTCAACTGTGCATTTTTACCATATTCTTCACGGCTTAAATCATCAGAAAGAGCTGATTGCTCCATAGTCATTCTGTAAACGTGAACAGGTCCGATATAGATCTCTTTACCACCAACTGCACCAATGTATAACATTACAAAAATTGTACTGGCTGCCATCTCTCGAATAAGATAGGTTCTGTTGGGAGTACCTTCAGGAAATATCATCGGAAGACGCTCATGGACTAATTCTCTCGTAACGTAAGGAGGCAGTTGACTCATGGATTAGTTTTCGTGTAAATTTTTGTACATTCCTTCTCAATAAGATCAGGACTTGCGTTTTTGTTAATTAATGTTTGTAAACGTTTTAATTTTGATGGCTCAGGTAATGGTAATGATTCAAGTTCATATGCAGATACCGCAACACTCCCACTGATTGTCCGGAATGCATCATTTACCACTTTGCTATTTAAGAAAGTTGATAAGGTTTTAAGATTGACCAGAGGTTCAGAAGATATTGGAATAATCATATTCAAATGATTTTCAATAAGAACAGCTTCATATTCTTTAAATAATTCATCAGGAAGTACTGTTGTAATTAATCGCTTTTCCTGCTCTTTTGAAGTGGTTCGCTGAAGCAAAACACATGATTTTGTGGTCAGCAAGAAGTTATCATCTTCTTTAAAGTTAAACCATTTTGTATGATTTTTTTTCTCTGCTTTCAACTGAAAATTACCGCATTTGGAAACAGCTTCCGCCCAAATTATAGGAAATGAGTTTTTATTTTTTTTATCTGACAATTGCTCCTTATGTCTATTCCAAACCAGCTGACCAGTACTTATTTTATATCCATAAGTACTAAGGCTATCTTTCATATTTGACATTGATGCTACAATTTTAGCATGCTCATTATCTCTTGGTAATATCCAAGGAGAGCTCGTGTCGATAGATAATTGATATTTACCCGCTAAAGAAATTTTTAGTTTACCATTAGGTAAAGTCGCAATCTCATTAATCTCAACTGCTGGACTTTCAATGGATAATTTATTTTTCTTTTTATAGACTGCCAATAGAGTTTCTTGAAGTACATCTTCAAATACTCCTTTTCTACCAGCAACAAAGTCAATTGTTAAAGGATTTGTTTCTTTTCGAATGAACATTCTCAATTTTTTAAAATATTCACCAGAAAGAAAACTAGTAGGTGTAAGATATCCGACAATTCCATCAGGTTTAACCAAATTAATTGCCAAATGAGTAAATAGCCCATATAGATTGGCATGACCAAAAAGACTTTCTTCGAATTCTTCTCTAACTTCTTTAGTTAAAGTCAATTTTCCATAAGGAGGATTGCCAATGATAACATCAAATTTTTTTTGATTTGCTTTATTGGAAAAAAAAGATATTGTATCACAGATTGTAACCATAGAATTGATACGTCGACCTGCTAAACTCATAATATCTTTCACCGCAATTTGCAAAAATACTTCAGTCAACCAAGCAGAAAAAGGATCGATCTCATACCCTTTTAAATTCTGTTCAAGATGTTTTAACTGGTCTTCAGGTGAAAGATAATGAATTGCGGAAATTATGCGCAGAGCTATCGGTGCTAAAAAAGCTCCTCCTCCACATGCCGGATCAGCAACAGATGAAGATGCCCAATCTACTCCAGCGTTTTCAACAGCATTCAATAGTCTATCTGTAAGTGCTGGTGGGGTGTAAAATACTCCGTTATCTGACCTTAACTTTTCTGGAAGGATACTGGTATATAAGTTCCCTAACTCATAGGAAGCTTTAATTACATCTAACTCAGCTGCTGCTTTGCCAATTACATTGGCAACAGCCTCAATACTATCATCAAATTCAACAGAAACGAACTCAATTTGACTAAGTTGTATAGGAAAGGACTTTATAGTTAAATTCCAATAAGAATTGATAACACGCTGCATAAAGTATTGTACATTGCATAACCTTACCTCATTTTCAAGTTGTTTTGCCCAAGCTTTAGCCATAATTCTACCACTCGACAAAGTTTTAAGTGGATCTTTGTCTTCACTATTCAAAACAGCTAAAATCTCTTTTGTTATTGTCGATTTTACCGCAATTCTCTTATGGCCTAATGTCGTGTTCATAATATTTTCAAATATAATTAAACTGTAATTTTTATACAAGAAACTTTTATCACAATTCTCATTGACAAAGCTATTTCTTATATGCGACAAATCTAGTCGCATTAAATTTATAATAATTCATATTTTCTTTCAATGCTTTTTAGGTTCTAACTTAAGGAGCGCTTCATAAGAGATTAATTTTTAAATTTCATATTATGAACACCAGTAAAAAAACAATTGGATTTATTAAATACCCTCTACGGTAAGGCATTTCTTTTCAGAATAAATTTTCTGAAAAGAAAAATGGAACCTATAAGAAATGCTGTAAATGAGAAAACTTTGGAATATTCTTCAAAGATTTATGAAAGACGAAATTTTGTATTCTTCTTTTGCGACTTATTTTTCCTCTCAGAAAAAGATAGACCAATTTTATTCTTCTTTTCTACTTGCTTTGCGTTCTTATCTAAAGTTTTTAACTCATTCAAATTAAAATCAGTTTTAGTGGGACCAATAATATCTTTTGGACCTGTTGTTGTTTTTTCTGTTGTTTTCTTAATTCTTGAAAATAGATTTTTTAATCCCTTTGCGTTACTAAACTGCTTTCTGAAATTATCAATGAAATTTGAAAAAATATTTCCTTGAAAATTTACCTCGATCAGCGGTTTCTTATCTTTATCATCAATAATTATTTCTTTATTGTTGATATCATGATTGCCTGTATTCTGCTGTTTCATAATTTCCAAAATTTTGAACAAGATATTACATGTTAACTTAAATATAGAGCTGGGGTACTTTGCGACCATCTTTGGCGCTATATGATATGTAATCTTCCCATGTTTAGGTATAATCAGAAGAAGGTCAAATTATTATCTATTTGCAAGCTTCAAAGCGTAATAAAGCTTAAATATATTAGTACCAGAAACATCAGAATCAATCCAATAGAGTTTACAATAAATAATAAGGAACTTTTCAGTATACTTATTCTTTTTTTTGTTTCATATACCTTGTGGTGTGCAATAAATAAATACACCATCATATAGATCGCTAGTGCTAAGCATAATAAAACATACAATAAGGTAAGAGAATTGTTGTCTGGTAAAAAACTAGTGATTTTTTCTCCTATAATAAGGATCAATACATCCAGTAAAAGGAACGAAAAATAGTGAAGGGTAAAAATTCCATGATCAAAGTACCACCATTTTTTCTTGTTATGGAACAGCCATAAAAAGAATCCGAATATAGGAAGGTATATGAAAAGTGCTTTGGGAACTGTATGAATAAGGTTTTCTTTATATTTTTTCCATATCTGATGTTTAGTGACCCCCTCTTCCATTAATTCAAATACTTTTTTTGAAACGGGTCTCATTAATGTATAAATTCCTGTTTTATCCTTGGCGAGAATAGAATCATACTGTTTTATGGAGTAAGCATCCATAACAGATGTTTCTTTGGTATCGGGTGTACGGTCAAAAAAATCACTTTTTTCTTCAATCACTTTTTTCTTTAAGGTGTCCAGCGCTTTTTGAGTGGTAGCTGCATCTTTATGAGGCTGAACCTCTTTTTTTTGTAAATCCGGCAGAATATGTATTGAGAGTTCTTTCTGATCTACTTTTATTTGTAAATGATGACCGGAATTTTTTGCCTCCTCCTTAGCGTGTGGTAGGATATTAGGAAGGAAGAATGTAATGAAACTTATAAAAATATATAATTTTACAGGTGCTACATATAACTGTCTTTTACCTGCCAGATATTCTTTGGTCAGTGTTCCGGGGCGGGTGAACAGATAGTGTATAGTTTTCCAGAAGTGTCCGTCATAATGCGTGAAATCCTTAATGAAATGAGTAAAGAGGAAATGAAAGGATTGTCTGTTGTCAATATTTTCTTGTCCGCAGTGAGGACAAAACCTTTCTTCAACTTGGTGTCCGCAGTTCAGGCAGGTTTTATCGTCTCTTAGTTTTCCGTGTTCCATGATTTATACGTATAATTAAAACAAACATGAATATCCAATGAAATGAGGTCATAATATTTAATAAGCTGCTGGTTTTTCATCTCGTAATCCTGAGTCTTAATTGTTAAGCTATAAATAGAAATGCTGAAGACTTCCCCTCTTCTATAGTTTGTTTTTGTAAACCTATATAAAATTTATTAAAGTGGTTAACATAATATTGTAGTTTTATATCTCAATTCCCATAAAATAATTACGATTAATTTGAAATGATTAGAAGAATTATCAAAAGAGGCTGTCTACGATGTTTGTACTGTCAAACGTAGGAGACAGTCTCTTTAGCTTACTGAAATATAAATGACGTATTGAAATCATCTTTTAGAACAATAAAGGCATTGAACTTCTTACCGTTTTTGCTTTTCATATTTTGAATAAGTGAGGTTCTTCCTGTGGATACTAAAGAAGTAATTTCCTGTATGCTGAGCTGTATGCCGCATATGCTTCTGAATAGTATCCATGAGCATTGTTCATCAGGGCATTTGACAATTTTATCTTTGATGATTAGGTTCTGCTGCCGGCATTTGGGACATTTGAGTTCAGGGATGTTTTTCTGGGGAATTGATAATGATAGGAGTTCGCCCGTAATTTCTGCTGTATAGTTTTGGATATCATCCATGAATTGGTTTACACAGAGTTCGCCTCTTTCAATTTTATCCAGTGCCATTTCCCATTCTGCTGTCATTTGTACGTTGGCTATTTTTTTGTCTTTTACAAGCTGATAAACCTGAAGTCCTTTCTCTGTGGGTTGCAGTGTTTTGTTTTTTCTAATGATATAGTTTCTGCTGAGTAAAGTTTCAATGATAGATGCTCTTGTTGCAGGGGTGCCTATCCCAATGTTGGCAAGTGCTTTCTGCTCATCTTTGCTTTCTGTAAATCTGCCGGCATCTTCCATAGCTGATAACAAATCTGCTTCTGTGTAGAGCTTGGGAGGCTGAGTCGTTTTTTCCTGTAGTATTGTTTCTGAAATTTTGAATTCATCACCGATCTTAAATTCAGGAAGCACCATAAGAGGCTCTTCAATATTGTTGATGTTTTCACTGTTCTTACTGTTTGGGTTGCTGTTATCCGAGAGAATGCCTTTAATAGAGCGCCAGCCTTTGCTTAGTATTGTAGTTCCTTTGATATGGAATTCATAATGATGTACTTTGATGGTAATATTACTGATCTGCTTTAAACATGGTTCTGATAGTGATTCAAGTAACCGGTAGGCAATCATATTATAGACTGATCTTTCTGCTGCGCTGAGTGCGGAAGGTATTTTTGTGGTGATCAATAGTCCGTGATGGTCGGTCACCTTAAGGTTGTTTACGATGCGTTTGTTGAAGTTGCCGAATTTTAAGTTTGAAACAGCTTGCTTGAATGGTTCGGTCATATTGAGAATTCTTACCAGTTCCGGAATCTCTGTCCAGAGGTCTTCAGGTATATAGTTGCTGCCGGTTCTCGGATAGGTAATGAATTTTTTTTCATAAAGACTCTGGGCGGTCTGTAAAACCTCATCCGCTGAAAGCCCGAGTTTTCTGTTGGCTTCTTTTTGAAGTCCGGTAAGGTCAAAGAGCAATGGAGATTGCTCTTGCATTGTTTTGATAGATACATCTTCGACCGTAGCTATTCCCCCCTCCCGCTCTATGGATTTTACGATTTGTTCCGCCTGCTTTTTGTCTTCCCATTGTTCTGTAGACAGACTGGTAAAATCCAAATATTCTTTTCGGTGCTTTAATCGGATCTGCCAGTATTGTTTCTTTTTGAAATTCTGATGTTCTAAGAATCTTTTACAGATCAGTGCCAGTGTGGGAGTTTGAACCCTTCCCAAAGAATAAACTTCCTGATGAGCTGCTATGGATAATGCCTGAGTGGCATTGATTCCAACCAGCCAGTCAGCCTCGCTCCGTGCTTTGGCCGCGGCATATAAACCATCGAAAGCTGAACCTGGCTGCAGATGTTCAAAGCCTTCTCGTATTGCTTTTTCGGTCAGCGAACTGATCCAGAGTCTTTCAAAGGGTTTGCTGCAGGTCAGGTACTCGTAAATGTACCGGAAGATCAACTCTCCTTCTCTTCCTGCATCGGTAGCCACAATGATACTGCTGCATTGGCCGATAACATGCTTTATTATTTTTAGCTGTTTCAGCGCAGATGGGTCGAGCTGACGGATATTGGCTTGTTTTGTTTTTCTGGGAGTCAGTATAAATGGATGGGGAAAGATAGGCAAAGAGGCTTTATCAAAGCCTCTTATCCCATAATCTTCCGGCATTCCCAGTGATACCAAATGTCCTAATGCCCAGGTAACACAATACCCATTACCAGCCAGATAACCGTCTGTGTTATCGTAGACTTGTAGCAGCTGGGCAATCTCTCTCGCTACACTGGGTTTTTCTGCAATAATTGCTTTCATCTTTTTTGGGTTGATGGTTAATTTAGATTTTATTTCCTCTGGATTTAGTTGGTTTCCTTTGTTGACTCTTCTCCTGCTGCTTATTGGCTGGTTCTTGTTGTTTGGATTCAAGCGGCTTTTTGATGTTTTTAGTAGCTTCATTGGTCTTACCATCGGAATTGACCGCTTGTTGGGTTTTATGATTTTCTGCAGGCTGTGCCTTATCTCTCAGTTTATTAGGATGGGTGAAGGAGAATTCTGTTCTGGAAGTTTCTGTATTGAAGGTAATATACCCCTGGTATTCCTTGCCTTTTCCGTCTACAAGTCCATCAACATACACCGTTTGCCCTGCTTTGAACTTTTCGTATTGTGAGTCGTCCAGCTCTTTTCCTCTGAAAACTTTCGGTGCTTCAGCATCTTTGTTCTGAATCTGTTGGGTGGCCTCTTCTTGCTGGGTTTGACTTTGACTCTGACGCTGGTTGTTGTTGAACAGAAATTCGACATAGCGTTTATCTGCATTGAACTGTACGGTAGCATCAAAGGCCTCTCCTTTTTTGGAAATCATACCTTCCAGATAAAGCGGCTTACCTTCTAACAGCAATTGTTTTTGATGTTCATCCAGTGGTATTCCCTTGATCTCATCAGGGATTTTCATGTACTCTGCCCTGTAGGCCACCAGCTCATTGGTGAGCCGGTCCCTGCTGATCACCGAAGGGATAATTTCATCGGTCTTAGGATTGATCAAATCTACTACTCTTCCCATATTACCGGTTTCTCTAAGGTTCTTTTTATCTTCTTCACTGAATTCATGGCCTAAGAATTTCATATTGAGGTTCGGCTCCCTGCGTATACCATGAAGGTGAATAGCAACTTCTCCGGTATCTCCGGCCTGAAGAGATAACCTGACATCCATCTTACTGACTGCTGTTCCCAGATTAATGGTAATGGGAATAAGTGTATTGGTTTTAAAGCCTCTCAGCAGAGTGTCCATTGCATCCATTTTTTCAAGCTTCTGTTGATTAAGCCCGAATTTCTCCATCGTTTTCCAGTCGATCTGTTCCGGCTGAAAACGGTATTCCTGTGTTTCTGTGTTGTTGTCCATTGTATTCTTATTTTTTGGATTATTGATGTTCTTAGGTACAAGTTCATATTCCTTAAGCATTTTCTTTTCTTCAGGACTTGCCTGATAAATATACTGTTGAAGATCTTTTGCAGTGTTCACTGCATCGTATTCTGAAATTATAAAAAAACTGAAATCACTGGGATTTTTAAGCTGCCGGTAAAAGTTGGAAAAGAAATTGGAGAAGATATCACCCTGTTTATCTATCCTGATCAACTGACTATCATCATTTTTATCTTGGGGTGAAAACTTTTGTAAATTTCCATCCTTATCAATTCCCTTGACCATTTCAACTTCATTGGTATGGGTGTTCAGAACCAGTAAAGTTTCCGCTGCCAGCTTAATAGTTGGGGATTCCTGAGGTTTTATAGTTTCATCTTTCATCACATTTTTAATTATTGTGATGAAGGTATATTCTTAAGACAAGAGATTTTTTAAGTGGAATTGCATGGGCAGTTTTGGCTTTGACTGTCTCTGTCTACTTTTATCAGGAGCTTAAGCTTTTCCTGATCAGCTGGTGTACATCCGATAGTTTATAATACAGCTTACCGCTGATGGTATAATAAGGTAACTTTTTACCGGTACGGTAACGCTGCAGTGACCTTGAACTTATTTTTAAAAGCTGTAAAACATCCTGGTTATCCAAAAGCTGTTCACCGTCAATTTCTAAAAACTGGGATTGATTCTTAATCATTTGCTCTTTGAGAAGGTCAAACCGCTCCATGATTCTTTCCATCCAGGCAATAAATTCTGTTCTTTCAATATTCATAGGATAATTTTTTGATGGTTAGTGAGGTAAAGTTGACCAATAGAAACCATATAAAATCACTACTGATTCGTAGTACCGAAAAGATTTATTGTCTTTAGATTCTAAAATAAGATCCTCATGCTTGTTTGCCATAACGTTTTGTGCATCTTGAATAGAGCCGTCACTGATAAAAAAATAGTTATCTTCATTAAAAAGGAAAAAAGAGATTTACTGATCATTAAATATTTATCTAAGGGTTATAAAGTGACTGAGATAAAAGAACAATTAAGCTCCCGTAATTCTCTTAAAATCAGTGAAAGCTTGATTGAAAAGAGGTTAAGCATTATCCGTAAGCAATATCAAGCCAAAACACTTTTTCACTTAGCCATCATTCTCAAAAAAGAAAAGATAATCTGATAACCTGTAACAGAATATATGTTATCTGATTAAAAAATTACCTATATTATGTTTTACATCTCTCATTAATTTGGTTCTGTACGTTTGTTTTGATACATTACCATACCAAAATTATGTATCCATAAAACTTTTTGTTCATGAAGCTTCCTCCTGAATTCGAAAACCAATATGTAAAAGATGTCCTTTATAATACTGCTCTTCAAAACCTTCCGGATGAAGAGTGGAAACCGATTGAAAGTTTTGAAAATTATGCAGTCTCCAATTATGGCCGTGTTAAAAGTTTAGAGCGCTGGATTACCTCATTGGACGGAAGAAAGCGTAAAACACCGGATCATATTATGAGATTACAATTCATGAAATTTTTCAATAAATATCTAAATGAAAACTTTTACAATATCACCTGTTTGTTATCCTCAGAAGGAAAAAGATTCCGAAAGTCTGTACCTCGTTTGGTCTATCAACATTTTATTGAAAAGCTTGATCCTAGAGAAGCGGATTCTTTTCTTATTTCATGTAAAGATGGTAACAGATTCCATCTGCATGCTAAAAATTTAGAGAAACTCTCCATTAGCGACGAACGCCTTAAAAGGGTTAAATCAGATAGAGTAAAAAACAGCAGAAACGATTATCAGAGGACTATCAATCAATATACCGTTGAAGGTGAGCTGATCGCTACATTTGAAAACATTCGTACAGCAAGCAATACCCTTGGCATTGGTGGCAGAAATATCTTCCATGCATTGAACAAAAATCAGCTAACTGCAGGAGGATTCCGGTGGTTCTTTAAAGATCAGGCTCTTAACAAAAAAGATTTTCAATTGACTACGGAAAATAAACCAGATGATCAAAGTACGTTACTCAACAAATCTCTGTGGGAAAAGCTAGGCAAACCTTCAATTGATAAAAACAATCCACCTGCATGCATGAACCTTTCCCTGAATGATCTTCCCGGGGAGCATTGGAAACCGATACCCGGACTTGAAGATGGATATGCTATTTCTAATAAAGGAAGGGTAAAACGCCTCAGCAGTTGGACAACCTCCAAAAATAAAAGCTTTTGGCAGGAAAAGATCATGTCCATTAATGTGGAAAAAAGGTCCGGTCGTTATAACCCTTTATTTTATATTGTGGTAAATCGTAAAAGCCGGAAAACCCTGTTAGTGATCTCCCGACTGCTTTATTATTCTTTTGTGGAAGAATTTGATATGAACAATAAAACACTGATCATAATTAATGAAAACCAACCTATCTGGGATTTCGATATCTCGAAACTTAAATTAAAAACCAGAATTTCTTTACTTAAAGGAAAATGATAAAGAAATCTGTCGGCAAAAAATGAATAGGTATTGTACTTTAATACCTTGCACCTTACTGCGCGTTCAATTCAGTGATTGACATAGATATACACATTGCAAGATATCACAGAGAACAATAGATATCACATTATAAATCACTAAAAATCAATCATACACTAGAATGTAGTGAAAAAACTACAGAAGAATCATTGGAAAAAATTAGGCTGACTGAAAAGTAATTATATAAATTTGCAGTGTACTACCAAACCAGTACACAAAGACACATGATTACATTTAAAAATTTATCCTTTGCTTATTCGCAAAAAAAAGTATTGAATGATGTTAATCTTCAGTATGAGCCGGGTAAAATATATTATTTGCTTGGGCCGAATGGATTCGGAAAATCGACCCTGCTGCGTAGTATTGCGGGTTTGCATCGTCCAAAGACAGGAAGTTTAGAAGTTAATAATCATCCTGCTTTCAAGCGGAATATCAAGCTCCTTCAAGACCTTTGTTTTGTTTCTGACGGAATGTATTGTCCGGATATGCTTATTACTAAATTTGCTGCTTTATATGGTTCTTTATATCCACTCTTTAAGATGGATACTTTTTATCAATACCTGTTCATGTTTGAAGTGAAAAAAGAAGCTCATATTTCTGAACTGAGTTTTGGACAGAGAAAAAAACTTTTCCTGGCTTTTGCCTTTGCTACTAACGCTAGAATCATTTTACTGGATGAACCGATCAACGGGCTTGATATTAAGAGTAAAAGAGAATTTAGAAAGATTCTTACAGAAACAGCCAATGATGATAAAACAGTAATTATCGGCACCCATGATGTATCAGATATGGATATACTGGCAGACGGCATTACGGTTCTGGGACAACAGGAAGTTATTTTTCATCAGAATACCAGCGATATCCTACAGAAATTAGCCTTTGATATTGTGAAAGATCCCATAGAAGCAAAGCAAGCCTTATATAGTGAACAGACCTATCAGGGATTTATGACCATTACCCCAAATATTAAACATAAGGAAACCAATCTCAATATTGAGTTGTTGTACCATGCTTTGCTTAAGCAGCAACATAAAATAACTTCATTATTCAAATAAAACATATTATGAAAGAAAATTTTTCACTCTCCCGTTTTAAAAAATTATTAGCTATTGACTGGCAGGCCAATCGCAAGAAATACATGTTTATTATCCTGGCTATGCTTGCCTTTTGGATTCTGTACGGCTTGGCAGCCCTTTGGCTCATAACATCGCTAAAAAAAGATATTTTCACCAATCCCAGTGCCATTAAGCTAGCATTTTTTCTTCAAATGTTCGGTTTTATAAGTTTTTTAGCTTGCGGAAGTTTTACAGAAATAGGAACTGATACAAACAAGACTTCTTATATTCTGCTGCTACCCAATACCAATGGGGAAAAGTTTATGGCTAAGTTTATCATAACTGCAATTTTATTTTGGATTGTATTTTTTGTCAGTGCTTTTATAGGGTTATATTTCCTTTGGAATATCTTTTATCCTATTGCCATGCATCATGTCTCTGCTGAATATCTGGCGGTTAAAAAATTTGATACATGGCATAATATTAAGGTAATGACCGGCATGGAAAGTATTACCTATGCATTCTTTTTTCATTCAGTTTTTACATTAGGATCTATTATCTTAAGTAAATTTAAATATATCACAACTTTATTAGTCGTTACATTATTCTATTTTGGAGTAGCTTTATTAAATTTGCAGGCGAAAACAGATACGTATTATCTATATATTTATGGATTTTTCACCATTAGTCTCTGGCTTATAGCGTATCGAAAATTAAAAACCTATAGCTTGTAAAAATGCAATTCAGAGATCAAATACCCATATACCTTCAGATCGCAGATATTATTTGTGAAAATATTCTTTTAAAACAATGGCTTCCTGAGCAGCGTATTCCTTCTATAAGGGACTTTGCCACTCAGCTTATTGTAAATCCCAATACCATTGTACGCACTTATGAATTTCTAGAGCAAAAAAGAATAATTATGAATCAACGTGGTATTGGCTTCTCTATAACTAAAAATGGATACGAGCTGGTGCTTGAATATAAAAAGGAAGATTTTATAAAAAAAGAACTTCCTCATTTTTTCAGGCAATTATATCTGCTCGATCTTGATATACAAGCTCTGGAAGATGATTTTAACACGTTCAGTGAAAATTATAATAAGGAATTATAATTGTAAGTTTATATAAATTCTCTGATATCAAAATCACTGACTTAAGAGTCATTAGAAGTTCGGTTAGACTCGTTATACCGACTGGTACAAACACCGACAGGATCTGATTATAGTTGATTTTCAGGTCAATAAAATAAATTCCCACCCTATTATATTAGTAAAAAAACTACAATATAATAATGATAAAACGACATTAATTCACAGTATTTTAAAAAATATCCTTATAAATATGGTATAGTAGAAAATTAGTGCTCTAACCGAAGGAAAAAAACGGTACCGAAATTATATCAAAAAAGAATAATTTTAAAATATTTATCAAATGAGAAAAATGTATTTATTACCAATGGTTTTCATTGGTGCTTTGTCCTATGGACAAGTAGGGATCAATAGCTTGACTCCCAAATCGACATTAGATGTTACCAGTAAAACATCAGACGGAAGTGCCGCGGAAGGTTTCATTCTTCCCCGGGTAACAGGTAATGCTCTTCATGCCGCTGAAGCTGCAGGGGTATATGGCGCAGATCAGGATGCTACATTGGCTTATGTGACCGCTGCGCCTGACCCAGCTAACCGTACCGGCCAGGTTGAAGGAATGGATGATGCAGGGTTTTATTATTTCAACGCAGGTAGTAACCGCTGGGTAAAAATGGTATCCAGTGGTACGAATACAGCTGCGGTAACCCAGATGTTGTGTTCAGCTTCCACTGATATTGGAGTTCTGGAAGCAGGAGAACCTGCGGCAGGTATCAATACCTCGATTCCTTATAACGGAGGTAACGGCGGTATTTACTCTCCTGTAAGTGTGCCTTCTACCGGAGTTACCGGTCTTACGGCCACACTTCCTTCCGGTACATTGAATAATGGCAGTGGTACATTCACCTTCAATATTACAGGGACTCCTTCTGCAGCCGGTACTGCGGTGTTCACTATCAGTATAGCCGGGGAGACCTGCGGTTTCACTCGTACTGTGGCAGCGGCAGGATCTTCTCCTGATGTAGTTCCTGTGATTATTAACGGCCAAATCCGCCAGATGATGACCCATAACTTAGGAGCGGAGACTTTTCTGGATCCTAATTCCCTTAATCAGGCGATTACGGGAAATTATTATCAGTGGGGTAAACTGAATCCTGTGGCTACGGCTTATGTGTCTACTGCCATCTCCGGATGGAGCACAGCTGCAGCTGCTAATAAAGCTTGGAATTCCGGTACCGAGGCTGTTCCTGTAAAGACTGCCAATGATCCTTGTCCTGCAGGCTTCCGTGTTCCTACCCGAAATGAATGGGTATCATTTATCACTAACAGTCCTAATCCTACGAATATAGGAACGTTTGTTGCTTCTCCCGGTAGTCCTACAAACTTCACTGCGGGTAAAAAGTTTGTCAATAATGGAAGCACCCTGGTCTTTCCTGCTGCAGGCGGCCGCAACGATACTACGGGAGCCCTGGGCGGCCGTGCCTACAACGGCTACTATTGGAGCAGTACAGAGAATAGTACAAAAGCCTACGGCCTCAACTTCACTAGCAGTACGGTAGAGTCCGCCGGCAACTACACTCGTGCGAACGGATTTTCAGTGCGATGTGTTTCAGAATAGATTCTATTAATTTAATTCATTAGTCTATTAAGCGGAATTTATTTGTCTATTTAAAATTTTATTAAAGACGATACTCATACATCTGTGCGGCAAAGAATTTGCCGCACTTTTTAGTAGCTTTTCTAAAACAAACAAGATATATATTGCAATTATTCTCAATGGCTATCAGTTTAAATTATGAAAGTAAACCACACCGTTTTTATAAAAAATCCTATTATTTGGATTAAGCAATGTAACAAATGAAGGTCGAAAATGAACTTTAGAGGATGTTTTCGCTGACTTATAATATGTTTTAGGATTTGATTAAATATGTCAACAAACTTTTACAGAATTGGGATGGTCAATTTGACCGTCTTTTTCAGTTTGAGCTATTAAAACATTGCTATGGAAAAACACTAATATAAATTGTTTTTAGACAACAACAGCATTATACAATTTAATTGAATATATAGCTTAAAGTAAGTGCAACTACCTGTTCAGACTTTTTATTATCGGTACCATGTTTTTCTTTGGCAAGACCGGGATAGGTATCAGATAAGCCTAAATCATATTGTACTGTTACTTCAAGCTGTCTTTTATAGCTATATCCTAGTCCGAATCCCAGTCCCCAGTTAAAGTTCTTGGCTTTTCCGTTGACTTCCGGTTGCGCAGGATCAGTAACATCCGGATCATAATAAGGTCTTAATGTAGGCACATTTCTGACTTTCTGATTTAATAAAAAATTAAACCTGGGACCTATCAGTCCAAACATTTCCGATTCGTCTCCTGAAAAGTATGTTTTTAGGAAAAGAGGTACGCTCACATAGTTATTGGCATATACTGCATTGTAACCGTCTTTTCCCTTAGCCTTTTTGTTTCTTCCTGTTTCTCCTGCTCCGTAGTAAAGAACTTCAGGCTGTATATAAAATTGATTGGCAATACCTACAGGGATCAGAGCCAAAACACCCACCTGAGAGGCATACCTCGCACCAGCAGGATTGTGGGCACGGGATACACTTGAGTAGTTTACCCCTCCTGTAAGACCAAATCTTGTAATATTCCATAATACTTGTGCAGAGGATAAAGTGGAAAGAGTCAAAGCCGAGGCTACTAAAAGTTTTTTCATATGATAGATATTATGTTCTGATATTGGGCTCTATTTTTCCCAATTGATTTTACAATATAAAGATGACTGGTTCCCATTAATGTAAACCATAAGAATCTCTTCATTTCCTTTACAATAAAATGTAATCTACCAATTCCATTACTGGCCTATTTGGTAAACAAGCATGGATCTGGAGTTGCTCTCCTTGAATTAAGTGAATAGTTTTTGAAACGATTCTGTTGCAATGAGTATTAGTTCTGCTCCGGTAAAATAAAACTGTTACTATAGACAGTAGGATTATGGTGATATTCCTGTAATCCTTTCTCATCTGTTCCATACATGGCATCACCCCATTGTTTTTCAACATATATTTTTATTTTGGAAACGTCGTTATCCTGAAAATAATAAGGAATATCATTATCATAGTAATAATATAATTCAGATCTGTAGTAGTATCCATCATTACCCCAGTAACCACCCTTTTTATAATAATTCTTAGGAGCGTAGTAATGTCCGTTAATATAATAAGGCCATTCAGCCTCATTTTTAGTAAGTTCATCCGAATTGTCTCTTGAACAAGAGACTAAACCTGCGGTAACTATCATAAAGCTTAATGCTATTATCAGTAAATTTTTCATAATCAATATTATTTAAGAACTGTTAGTACCTAATTTTTTTAGACCTTCAATACGTACAGTAACTCTTTAATATTCACAATACCTGTCGGAGAAAGGTAAGCTCACTTTTATTTTAATTTTTCATGAATTTAAAAAGCCGGAACGAGAGAAGTTGCTGTATATCGCGCATAATAGTTGGGAATAAAAGCCCCTTCTATAGCTGTATTTATATTCTTCCTATATTGTAAAATTAAACCTTATATTTTAGCTAATACTTCGAATAACTATCGTTTTTTGTGGTAATCTCTGTAAAGCAATAACTACGATGCTTGCTTTTATTTGAAAGGAATAATAATCTATATCAATATTGTTAGATAGAATTACAGTAGGCTAATGAAAATATTGTAGTAAAGGTAATGAGTACGTTTATTTTACTATTGAAAAAAACGGGAATAACTAAAATTTATAGCAAACTTAAAATAAAATGCAGCAAATAATATCTGCTGCATTGGTTTCTAGAAGTTATTTAAAAGCAATATATTATAATTTTACTCTGAAATACAGCGTACCGATACGCCATTTGCACGGCTCCCGTTGTTCTCTGGATTAATTGTACTGCTAAAGGAAAAATTGTATGCGTTTGAACCTGCGTACTCCGTACTACTCCAGTAGTTCCCGTTATAAGCTCGGTTTGTTAATGCTCCGGTATTGTAGACTCGGTATCCTGTAGTAGGTAGGGTTAAAGTATTTCCATTGTTGGAGAATACCGTGGCAGCAGTAAAATTATTGGTTCCATCTGTAGATGATGTAGCCCAAGTTCCAATATGACTAGCAGTACTGCTCGCCTTAAATCCCACCCATTCATGTCGTGTAGGAACACGGAATCCTGCAGGACAAGGATCATCATCCGTTTTTATTGGTTCAGTTTCGGTACCTTTGTTCCATGCTTTATCAGGTGCTATTTCTTTATTCCATCCTGAAATAGCTTCAGCAGACGTATAAGACGTAGCCACTGCATCTTTTCTACCCCATTGATAGTAATCCCCCATAATAGCTTGTGTAGGCAAATCAGGGTCCAGGATAGGATTGGCACCTAGATTTCGGGACATCATTTGGCGGATCTTACCGTTAATAGAGACATTTACTATATCATCAAATCTAGTCCTAGGTTGTACCGGAAGGCTGAAACTGCAGGTTTTACCCGCCAGATTGATATTAAAAGTAGCCGTTCCTGTTGTAAGAGGCGTTCCTGTGATATTAAATATTAAAAAGCCACCACCAATACTAAGATTTCCAGGATAGAGATCTGCATTAAGATTTGTAACACCAGTAGAAGGAATATGTAAAGCAGAATACTCACCTCCATTCCCACCATTATAGGGTACAATGACACTGACCCCAGAAGCGGGCCGTGCTGTTTCCAAGAACCCTACATTAGTAGAAGAAGAACATAACAACTGTGATAAGGTTGCTGTAACCTTAGCAGTAGAGATTATTTTGATCCATCGATTACTCGCTGCATCGAAATAGTAGAATCCTTTAACATCTATTCCTTCTACCTGACCAGTACGTTTATCAGGATCAGGAGGTGCTGTAACATATACCAGAATGGCATCCTTAGCATTAGAATAAATACCGTTTACTTCTGATGTTTTAAGCATGTTACCCGCCAGACGAGGTATGATAATTCCTTCTGAAGTGTTGGTATAAACTTGTCCATACAATAAGTTGCCAAGAAAAAACATTGGTAATAAATATATTTTTCTCATGTGTTAAATATTTGATAATTAGTTTTATTGGGTTCTAATGGTATACTTTTCTATAGATAATAAAGTAGGTAAACCAGTTAACCTAGAGATGGTTAAAATCAAAAATTTAAATGTCAATTTTGTGATTTACCTCCTTGATAGCTGATGTTATTTGCCATTGGTAATAATTCTAAGGGATGATTTTCTTTTATCTATCCAAAAGAAATCATACAAAAAATAATATTTCTATTCTAATATTGATTTCTTACATTAACCACTTGAATAGCCAAGATTAAAATTGCCTAATGTTTATTTTTATTACTTATACAATATCAATACACCAAACAATATAATTTATATATGATAATTTTTCATAAAAATACATAATTTAATATAACACGCCAATTACATAATCATCGTATTTAATCTAGATAAATGTAGTTTTTCAACTACAGATAAGAACCAGAATATAACAACCCTGGCCACAAGAATAAAGGTGATAATATATTAGAATGTAAACATAAAACAACATCATGAAATAAAGACAGAGAAGTTTACCCGAGTAGTGTATACATATATTTTAAAATTCAATTATTATGAAATCACTAAAAGAATTTATTACCGAAAAACTTTTCTGGGAAATCGATAATGATAAGAGTCACTGGTGATTTTCTGCCGTATAGTTTTAGAGACCATCCATAAATTGGATTTATAATAGAATGTAGAATATAGCAAGCAGTAGATTATCACAAGTGAGTTACTATTTAGCATCAGTTTTGTTGATTTAGTAATGTAACTTTTGATAACATTGTTGTGATAATGTCCATAAATTGATTGGTGGCTGGAAGTGAGCAGGAACAACAGTATTGCTACCCGTAACCAGCGTTATACTGCAATATGTTCGTTTTTCCAATTCATGGAAAGAAAGTATCCCACTAAACCGGCAACCTGGCAATCGATATGTTCCATCAGGCTGAAGAAGAAAAAAACGACTTCCATAAATTACCTGACAACAGATGGAATTAAATGCATATTGGATCAAGTGCCTTTAAATAGTAAGCACGGACGTCGGAATCTAACGATTCTTAGTCTGCTTTATGAAACAGGAGCCAGAATCCAGGAAATTATTGACCTTACCTGTACAAGTGTAAGGCTTGAAAACCTGCAATTATCCGATTACATGGTAAAGGAAACAAATCACGTGTTGTACCTCTCAGAGACGAGATGGTTAATGTTCTTAAAACATACCTTGACGAAAATCATCCGTCCTTCCCATATGAAAGGGAATATCCTTTGTTTTATAACAGAGGAAGGAATAAACTTACAGGATCAGGTATTACATATATACTGCAAAACTATGCCGCAATGGCACATACCCAAAGTCCGGAACTAGTTCATAAAAAAATCAGTCCACATTGTTTTAGACATTCACGAGCTATGCACTTATTGCAGGCTCGTGTAAATCTGATATACATCCGTGATTTGTTGGGACATACTTCCATACAGACCACAGAAATATATGCAAAAGCCGATTCCAAATTTAAAAGAGAAGCCATAGAAAAAGTATCTGAAAATTTGTTCAGTACTCAAATAAAGGAGACCTCCTGGAAAAAAGATAAAGAATTAAAATCATTTTTGAAAGGATTGGCTTAAATTATTATGAAAAGCTGTTTTTCAGAATAAGCATGTAATCATTTGATTACTAACACCTCTGAAAAACAGCTTGTGATAATCTACTGCTTGCTATATTCAACAGAAACTTTTCTGAATTCTTTAAAAAGCTTGCTAAGTTCTAAAGCTGATTTTCTTGCTCTTGTTCCTGCTGCCTTATTTCCTTTTTCTGACTGTTGGTTAGCTTCAGTAGTAAATGCATCAAATTCTGCGTTAATCTTTTCTAATAGTTCTTTCATAACTAAATAATATATAATTAATTTTGGAGAGCCAATATAATGTTTATACCGGCAAATAGCAATAATAGATTGCCAATTTTTTAAACTTTCAAAATTACCTGTTCAGATAACCCCAAGAGGCTTTCTGAGGAGCAATTTCTGTCTCATTATTTCCCTCAGGATCAACAATTACAAGTAATACAGCTCTGTTCTCCGTATATTTATTCTGAAATACAACGTACAGAAAAGCCGTAAGGACGGCTGAGTGAATAATTGGCAGGAGCAATATCTTTAAAGAAAGAGAGGAAATAGGCATCCGTAGTAAGCACTTCATTTTCCGTACTGCTCCAATAATTTCCATTATTGGCACGATACCCCAATGCTCCTGTAAGATAGAAACGGTTTCCACCTCCGGGGAAAGTAATCTTATTTCCGTTATTCTTAAATACCTTTGCAACACTGAAATTGGTAGCACCATCAGTGGCACCTAAGGCCCATGTTCCTATATTAGTGGTGGTACTGGCGGTAATAAATCCCTGCCATTCAGCTCGGGTAGGAACCCGGTATCCGCTAGGACATGGATCATTCGCGGTATTTTTTAAAGGCACTGATTCAGTACCTTTATTCCAGGATTTGTTAGCTGCATTTGTGGTGTTATAACCTGAAATTGCAGCAGCAGAAGTGTATGCTGTTGCAGCAGGGTCCTTTCTACCCCATTGGTAATAATTACCTATAATTGCCTGATTAGGAATATCAGGGTTTTTCGAGGTGTCAACACCCACGTTATGAGCTTTCATTCTTCGGATCTTTCCGTCAATAATCACCTCAATATCGTCTGCAAAAGAGCTGCCCGCCTTCACAGTACGGCTGAAGTTACAGGTTTGTCCACCTATGCTAAGATTAAAATTAGCCGTACCCGATGTCACAGCAGTTCCTATAATACTGAAATTAAGGGTACCGCTTCCGTTTTGAAATGTACCAGCAGTAAGTATAGCAGTAAGTCCTGCTACCCCACTGGAAGGAATACTCACACCGCTAAATGTGCCGCCATTACCTCCATTATAAGGTATCTGAGTCATGACTCCTGCCGCAGGGGTCTGGGAGGTCAAGTCTCCTGAATGGATAGAAGACAAGCACAGCAACTCAGTAATCTGACCTACATTGGGAGTATTACTGCCTGAAACAATCTTTGTCCAACGGTTAGCTCCCGCATCAAAAAAATAAAATCCGCGAGAATCTACTTTTTCCACCTGCCCTGTACGGTTATTAGGATCAGGAGCAGCAGTTACAAAAACAAGGGTAGCGTCCTGATCCGCCCCATATACTCCGGCATTATCGGCTGATTTAAGAGCATTTCCTGTCTCCCGCGGAATCATTAGACCTTCAGCATGGCTGCCGTCTATCGTTTTTTCAGTCACATCTAAAGTAGATCTGGGAGACTTATTATTAATTCCCACCTGTCCATAAGACAAAACACTCATTAAACCCATCGATAATAAATATCTTTTCTTCATTTACCTAAATATTTTAAATTTTGAATTCATTAATTTCGAAGAGATACTGTAATTTCAAAATTAGCATATTTTGAAGTCATTTATAAATTTTTACAGTCTCAGATTTTTCCCATTCCATCTATGGTTGGAAATGGTCAGGCAAATTTAATATACATCCCTTATACAGAAACCGAAGATTATGTAGTTTTATATTGTAAAGCATGTAAGATAATTACTAGCTTACTACAAGATTATAATAAAACTGTTAAAACGAATTAAAAATGACACAAATTGTATCCTAATCCGCATTACAGATGATACAAAATGAATCTAATTTTACAGTATATAAAAAGCAGTTGTACATATATCTCCAATATATTCTTTGTTTCCCTAGAAAGATATGGAGATGTATTCCAATATAGGCTTTAATCAGAAATGAGTGATTGGTATCAGATAAAGTCAGTTAAACCTGCTGATCCAACACAGTTGCCATAAAAATATTGATATAAGTCAGAAGATAAACAGTTGATGAAAATAAAAATCCGGAGAATAATTCCTCCGGATAAAAAATATTAATCGATCATTTTTATGCTCATTGCAGAAGGTACTGACCCCTACACTTATTTACAAACCATCTTATCCTAAACCAATACAAGATACTATTGTGAAATACAACGAATAGAATTACCACTGGTACGCACAGGAGCATTTGCAGTATAAATTTTTTCGGAATCAAAGGTTATAGCAATTGCCTGGATATTATTCTTATAGGGCGCTTCAGTGCTGCTCCAATAATATCCATTCACAGCACGCCACATTAAACTCCCATTATTATTATACACACGTGTTCCTGCCGCCGGCAGCGTTATGGTGTTTCCATTATTTACATATATTTTGGCAGCACTGAAATTAGCAGCACCTCCATATCCTGTGTTAACCCAGCTTCCAATATTATATTTAGAACTACTGGAACTGTCAAATGACTCCCATTCATTATGGGTAGGGACTCTAAAACCATCAGGGCATGGATCATTTAATGTTTTTACAGGAGAAGCTTCTGTTCCACTGTTCCAGGATTTATTGGGAGCATAAGCTGTGGCATTCCATCCCGCTATACTCCCAGGATCAGTGTAAGCAGTAGCAACAGCATCATGCCTGCCCCATTGGTAATAATCTCCCATAATACCCTGTTGAGGAAAATTAGGATTCATCTCAGTATTAGCTCCAAGGTTATAAATCATCATCTGACGGACAAGTCCATTGATAATCACACTAAGAGTTTGAGGTTGATTGGAAGCTTTCACGGCATTACCTGACATGCTTAAACTCTTGATTTGCTCGGAACGGCCTTCTTTCACTGCTGAACTCACTCTGTTTAGAGTCGGTTTTGGAGTCTTATTATGACCTCCTGTTTGTCCGTAAGACAAAATACCAAAGAAAATTATTGGTAACAGATAAATTTTTCTCATTTGTTTATAATATTTAAATTATTGATAATCTTTTCTTTTATTACTTAATTTAAGGTAATAGAAATAATGGATAGCTGTTCTAAATTTATATGCATTTTTTACAAATCATTAGACTGCACTTACTTTCATATCCATGACCTTATAACGAATTAACACTACGAATTTAGTATATTAGAATCTACCATATCACTGATATCCTATCATATTACATTTAATTAATCATAGTTTTTAAACTACGAAATAAAAAAACATTGGTACAGCATCTTTTGTCCATGTAATGGAAATCCTTAATAAAAATCCGGTAAAACTATTATAGCCATACCGGATCATGTAAACAAATAACTCAGACTTATTAATATTTCACACCATACAATGAAATATTAAACATTTTTAAAAGATTACAAATCTAAAAATATATTTTCTGTATTTACCTGTTACGATAGTCATATTATCACTAATAATAGTGTAGTTTTATAACGAACTTGAATAAGCTCTTAAGTAATAACCATACACAAGCTAGCGTAACTGCATATTAACGCTATATGCAATATTGTAATAAACATTCCTGAAAGATCAGAGCACCCCCCCTGGCTACTTACTTCTATTTCTATTCCTCTATAAGACTGTGTATACTGCCTAACAACCAGATGTACTACACCTTCTCAATTCAATTACAATATATATTGCCTGTCAAAAAAAAATCATAAATTAATCACACATTAAAAAGCCTATATAATTATTAAAACTACAACAAAAACAATAATTATAGTTAAAAAACTACAATAGATTAGTGAAATTACTATGCAATTTTGAAGCTTCCCAACGAACTTACTGGTTAAATTTGTCTAACAATTTATAATCAGATTTTATATCATGGCATACCTGCCGGATATAAAAATTTGCATTTGCAATTTTAAAATTTGTTTAACACAAACAATCATACTAATGAAAAAAAGTTTATCAGCTATTGGTTTATTAGCAGCAATTGGTTCTGTTCAGGCGCAGAACATTCTACTACATGTAGATGACACTGCTATAGCTTTCGTAAGCAAAGGTACACTATTGTATAATGGTGGAGGCTTGCAAACAAGGGGAAATGGAACTATTGAAAACCACGGAAACGTTATCGTTTCAGGTACTGCTTCCGATTCTTTCAAAACAATAACTACGGGAGGAACGGACAAAGCGGAAGGCACTGTTACAGGGAATTTTGTTAATAAACTTAACGAACCTACTGCATATGCTTCAGCTAATGAAAACAATCCTGCAGCGACACCGGCGTATACCTATGGACAGCTTTACATTTCTGGAATTCCTCAATCCAATATTACAGGTATTGTAGATCAGGAATACAGATCAATTAAACATGGTACTTACCAGCAAATCGGAATGCCTTTTTATGACAAAACAGCTTCTACATTAAGCCCGGAACTAGGTAAGACTTTTAATAATACAAGGTATTCACAGAATGAAATCCTTTGGTCGAATAATGCCAATACGGTTTCAACTAATTTTAGCATAAGCTCTAAATTAGGAGTTACCAATCCTGGCAGTACATACTATATGCTTGGTGGAAGTGGTTTAGACCTTGGTACTAGCACAAGAACTCTTTCAGGTAGGCCATTTACCGATGTAGGATCGGCGGTCACATTACAAAACGCAGCTTCCAGCGTTAATTTCGGCTCCAATGGTTCAGCCTTAAATATGTATAATGAACCTTATAACACCTATGTACAGGATGGTTTTGAAATTGCTTCAGGAGGCACCGCATGGCAGGGTAATTTCGGTAAAAACATCTATTCATTGGCTAATCCGTTTTTGACTAATCTGGACTTATTCAACATTGCGCAGAATGAACCTGCAGCCAACGGAGATGGAGTTTATCTGAGTAACATCTATGGAATCAGATTACAGCCTGCAACAGTAGTTACTACCGCTGGAGGTACACAAAGTACAGGTGCATTTAAATTTGTAACTTATGGTTTATCAGGAACACCTATTGGAGATATTGACTACCTAATGGTCAGACCATTAGAAACATTTACCATTAAACTCAAAGATAATACCGCAGCTGACCAGCTTAATTTTGCCAATCTGAGAAGGTTTAATTATTACAGCAGATCAGGAAATACAGACTATAATGTAGCTGCAAATAAAAATGGTACAGGAAGCGTAAAACAACTTGGCGTTATCGGACTTGATGTGAATGGCAATGAAGTAGCCAGAACATATTATGTAGTTTCTCCGGAAGCAATAACAGGACATTCTCCCGATGCCAGAACTCAGATTACCAACAGTTCTGCCAATGCTATTGGTACTTTTGAGGAAGCCATGAATGGTGGTTATGATACCAACTATATGAATCAGTACTGGCTATATATTAATGAAGCTAACGAATTTAATTTCAAGGGAAAGAATATTAAGTTAGTGAATTATGACCTGAATAAAGTTAAGTCTTACAAATTCGAAATCAGAGAAAATGCACAACTGATAAGCACCGGTACCCACGCTCTATCTACCGGTATTGGATTTTATTATAAATCACCGAACGGTACAGCTCAACAGGCTAAACAGGGAGACATTATTCCTGTTAATGATGCCGAGTTTGATTTGTATTACGGTGAGCCTAGTAATTTGGTACTGGCCACTGATGAAACAAAGCGTCCTTCAAGAACAATGGTTGTATATAATCCCCAGATTACCAACTACATTGTAAGATTTGACCCAAAATGGAAAAAAGCAGATATCGAAGTTTATGATATGAGTGGAAAACTGATAATCTCTAAAAAGGCTGTTAACACATCTACAGACTTTGTAATTGAACTGGATAAACAAGTTAAAAGTACATATGTTGTAAAAGTTGTTTCAGACAGTGGAGAGGTTGTTAACACAAAAATCTTAAAATAAAACATATGAAATCTATTAATAAGTTACTTTTAACTTTTTTCCTTTTTGCAGCTGCATTAGTTAGTGCAGATGTAGGGCCAGTTGGCCCGGGAGGACCTCCTACTCCAGGAGATGTAGGACCAGTTGGTCCGGGGGCTCCTGTTGCCTCACCCATTGATATGTATGTGTATGCTTTAGGTGTCATTGCAGTATTGTTTATTGTATATTTCACAAAGAAACACTCAATCAAAGAAATATAGACTTTATTATAAATAAAAAAAGCTCTCTGATTAATCAGAGAGCTTTTTTTATTTATAAAGGTCAATCGCGCTTTTAAATCCAGGAAGAATATTTCTGAATTAGCCCGTGAACTAGGGATTTCTGCCGCTCAGTTATATAAATGGCGTAAGAGGCGCAAGAGTTTGGATCTGGCAGTTTTCCGGGAAATGGTAATCTGAAGCAAACCAGAGAACAGGAGCGTATTAGTTTATTAGAGAAAAAGCTCAAGGGTTCGCAACTCGAACTCGATATCCTAAAAAGGCCATAGGCATCTTTTCCAAGAGCGATCAGTAGTATATAGATTTATCAAAGCAGCATCAGCCGCTATATCCGATTGAAAAGATGTGTAAAGTTCTGGGCATTGGTTCCAGAAGCTATTATACTTGGCAAAGCAGTTCCAAAGAGACAAAAAATAGTAAAAGTAAAATTCTTGAAGACAAAACAAAGGCTGTCTACTTCAATAAAAAACAGCGGTATGGGAGTCCAAGAATAACTGCTGAGCTGTTGAATAATGGGGTTAATATTTCTAGGGTTACAGTTGCTAAGTATATGAAAAACTTGGGACTACAGAGTAAAAAAGGTTTTTTATACCTGACCACCCGTTCTTGATCTATACGACCGTAAATGTATTGGCTGGAGTATTAGCGATGGGATGAAAACTGAAGAAAAGTCTTTGGCAGCTTGGAAAATGGCAATTAAGAACCGTAAACTTTCTGCTGGTCTGATTTTTCATTCAGATCGGGAACACAGTATGCCTGCGAGAAATTTAGCAACACATTAGATTCCTATAAAATCGTAACAAGAAGTATGAGTAGAAAAGGAAACTGCTGGGATAATGCTGTCGCTGAGAGTTTCTTTAAAACATTAAAACCTGAACAGATCTACGACAATAAATTGATTTCCAAGAAGCAAATGAAAACAGACTTATTCGAATATATAGAAATCTGGTATAATAAAGAACGTCGTCATTCCACACTTGGAAACCTTACAATAGAGCAATTTAATAACAGAAAAAAATATAATATCTTAAAAAAACTGCTTAACTGATACTGCCGATTTTATTTGCAAGTCCAATCCCTTCAGTAATACCATAATCAATACACTTTTTGCTGACAATTTACATTATAAGTATTTTAGTAAACGATATCAATTTATTTGTTTATATTTGAAACTCCCTTTATGGAAATAAAAAAACCGGAGTTGAGCTCCGGTAACACACAAATAAATGACAATAAAAAGTTGTATATTCAAATGTACAATAATGCTATGTTTATGTCATCTTGTAGAAATTCGATCATGATATAAAAACTACAAGGACAAAATCAGAGCATTTCTATTCAGGTGAGGTATTATACTATCTGAATAGTAAACTTAATACTTGCCATACAATTTCCTGAAAAATTTTCTATAATTATTAAAATTTGAAATATCTTTTTGATATTCTCTATTGCAAACTTAAAACATATACGCTAAATCACATACGAAAGACATATAGTTTTATATAGATTCAACTGTAATATAATCACTACATTACTATACCAAAAGGGAAAGTCTTCACCTATAAGCAACTTTTGTAAAAGTAAAAAAAAGGAGAAAAATAATATATTTTCCTCCTTACAGATTATTTATTTAAATGATTACTATTTCTTAATTTATTTTCAGTTTTTTAATATTTTTTCTACCTGCTCTTTTATGAATTTGGGTATTTTCATGACCAACAAACTGTTAGCTTTTGAATAATCTTTATTCTGAATACGCCAGGGTTCAACATCACATCCGATACATAAATTGATAGCAATAATTGAAATAACCCAAATTAATACTCTTTTTTTCTTCATAACTTGTAATTCGACATTTTAATGTATTATTATTAACTTTATATTATACTACAAAAATATTACAATTCTTTTTTTTAAATACCAAAAATCTTGTAGTTTTTCATAAGTAGATTGTAAAATTTTCACTACTTATCTGGTTAAGGATTTAAGTGTTTGCAGATTGATGAACCAATTTAAAAACCGCTTATTACGCTCTAAGTCTGCATAAGAAGAAACAGTTTCTTTGTCATCAGTCCACAGTACTTTACAGCGGTGATGAACTCCCTGCATTGAATATGAAGTAAAAAGATACTGAATTTTTTCAAGCAAGCCATCTTTCCGTACTGTCAATGCATCGATGCTGAACTGATCAAACAAATCAGCTTTATTAAGCTTTTTGGGAATAAAAGTTTTGGAATGACATATCTTACAGCCAGGAATTAAGCTGTCTTTATACAGATGATAGTATTTATCTTTTGTTTTTTCTGAATAATAATGGATTCCAACCACTCCATATACACCGTCTGCCTTCTGATTTTTTTTAAGTTCTCTTTCAGCATCAAAACGATTAGGAAGGTAATAATTACTCGTGCTTAGAAAAGAAATAAAATCGCCCGAAGTATTTTCAATTCCCAAATTTAAACTAAAGACATTTCCCATATTCCTACACTGATTATGTTGAAAAAGCTTTATAAACCGGCCTCAAGAGACCGGTCAAAAAAAGAAAATAACTTATAAGACTATGAATTAAAAAATGTAGTTCAATAAATGTGTTTCCTATACAAGATTAATTAAATATTGGTTAATCTTTTTAAAGAAACTGTCACTCATTATTGTGTAAGGGTTTTTGCTATTTTTCAGAAGAAAGAATGAATCTGATCTATGGAAAAATTTATCGGCTCCACATCAATTTCTATTCTTTACAAGTATCCATCCCGATTTGATAAATGGTTTCCCGCTAACCGGATCATCCCATGACACAGTATACCAGTAAGTACCAGTAGCAACAGACCTTCCTAAATATTGTCCGTCCCATGCAGGATTGTTTTCAGAAGCTTTAAAAATATGATGACCATATCTATCGAATATAACAGCAGAAAAATTTTTCCGCTTTATGATACCCGCAAAGCTGATTACATCATCCTGACCATCACCGTTAGGGGTAATTGCATTAGGTAAAAAGAATGTATAGTATGGCACTGAAACATCACAAAGAGCTCTGGTATTTCTGACTTTTATACTGTATTCCGTATTTTTAAGAACATGGTAGAATATCTCAGAATCCTGCCAAAGCACTCCACCGTCAATAGAATATTCCAGTGGAAGATTTTCATGGTTTTTCACAAGAATCTTTAAAGCATCGTTTTCGTAGATGACCTCAAGAATATCCGGTACCTGAGTGTATGAAACATGAGCCAAATATTGTTTTGAACAAACTCCATTGCTGATCGTTACAGTATAAGTTCCGTCCTGAGTGACCTCAATGGTTCTGGTTGTTTCTCCTGTGCTCCATAGATAAGTATAATTGGAACCGGATCCGGCATCCAATAGCCCCTTCTGTCCTTTACATACTTTTATATCATCAAGAGTAGACTCAATGGCAGGAACCACAGTAATGATAATACTTGCCTCAGCTGTACACCCGTTAGCACCCGTTCCTTCAACAGTATAGGTTGTTGTTACAGCCGGAGAAACCGTTTGGGTATTGCCGTTCCCGGGCAATCCTGTCCATATATAAGCTTGTGCTCCGGAAGCAGTCAGGATAACAGAATCTCCTTTACAAATTATCAACTGCTGAGCCGTAACAGATACCGGAGGTGGGACGGTATCTTCTGATACGGTGACCGAACCCTGCTTTACACAGCCCATTGGAGTAGAACTGCTAATGCTTAAAGTATAGACACTGCCTTTGCTAACCACAGGCGTTAAAGTATTTCCTCCTGAAACAATATTTCCCCCCGGACCGGCTGTCCAAAGGAACGTATCACCGGATTGGTATACTGACCCCGTTGCATCTAACATAATAGTGGGTTCATTACATGTAATAGTCTTCGTGGGTGGCATAATACTAACAACGATCAGGGGATCCATTTTTACAGTTACAGTCTCCTGGTACTGACATCCTAAGGCAGTAGTGATCGTTACGGTATAGATTCCCGGCGTCGTTACCGAAAGGATGTTCCCGGCAGTACCGTTAGACCAAAGAAAGCTATTTCCAGTTCCATCTGCTTTCGCGGTTAATAGTGTAGAATCTCCTTCACAGAATATCAGATTTCCCATGATCTGCAGATGGGGGTCTTCATCTTTAAGAACAGTAACAGCTACAGAATCACTTTTGCAGGATGCGTTATCATTAACCAGTGTATATACTCCTGCTGTATTTACAGTTATGGATTGTGTTGTTTCTCCGGTAGACCAAATATTTCCCGTAGGTAAACTGGAAGTCAGTACAACAGGAATATCATGACAAATTACCGAAGAGGATACACTGATAACAGGTTCAGGCTTTGGATTAACGATAAGCTGTAGCTCTGCGATACTATAACAGAAGCCAGAGGATACACGTACATATATCATCGTATTTCCTGAGGAATAAGCAGTAGGATTTGACACCGTATTGGTATTTCCGGTATTGGCATCCGTCAGATTCTGATAATAGGAAAAATTAACGCCTGGTATAGAACAAATAGCTGTTTCAGCATTTTTTAAATTAAATACGGCAGTATCTGCAATTGAACAGATGCTGAGTGATGTATGATGAACATTGGGTGTTTTTGAAATATTGAGGTAATGGGTAACCTGTTCCAAATCCGGGAATTCAGGATCATTTCCGGAAAATTTATAAACAAAACTATCAGTACCGGTATATCCTTGATCTACAGTATAAATCATATTTCCTGTCATAGGATCAACAACCACAGTACCGTGAGATGGCTGTGTAATAATTGTAACACTTCCTGGAACCGGGATTTGTGAAGATTGGGAAAACTGAGGAGTAATATTGAGATGATCCTCACAGATAGAATCACTTTTTGTCGTTTCTTTCAAACAGCTGTTAATCTTGTAAGCAGGAGTAAATTTAGGTTCACAGGACCCGGCAGTTATTTTTACAGTATAATTACCTCCCTGAACAGGCATATATGTATTTGAAGTAGCTCCAGAAATACTATTTCCATTAAGATACCACTGGTAAGTGTCATAGCTGTCATCAACCTCAAGAATAATGCCGGGAGCACATTCACCGGACTTTTTCATAATGACAGGTACTGAAGAGAATCCCGCAAAATATCCGCCGTATCCGGCATTACTATATCCGCCGTTGATCCCCGCCGTAACAGCTTTATCTGAAGTAATAGTAGTATTGCCCGTTATATTCGGTATTGAATAACTCACCCATTCATTGTTTCCCTGAAGAGGATACGGTCCCTGAGCCGCTGTCGGAATGCTTCCGTTGACCGTTATATGGGCACCGGTTTGAGTAAGAATATTCAACCTTACTGATATGGATGAAATACCAGGCATTTCATTGATCTTGCCAATTTCATCAATCTTTCTGGGTAAAAAGCAGCTTAAGGGAGGAATAAGGTTATATCCACCGGTATACCCGCCTGAACCTACCCCTACCAACTGATAGAGATAAACATTTTTGGATGTTTTGACATACATATTTGAATGTCCGTTACCCTGAGTAATATAAGCATTGGCCAGAATTCTGTAATATTGTCCGGCATTAATGGTTGCTATCGGATTTGTACTGTTGTTAAGGAAAATCTGAGTATTATTTTCAGTAGCGATAACAATTCCTCCATCCATATTGTAAGGACTCGTGGAAATACTTTTAATCATAGCAAACTCATTTCCAAGACGTGACACCGGAATTGACTGGTCCATGATCAGGTCCGAACCATCACTACCTGAAGTAGCGTAAAATCCATTGGAATTACCATTGGTCATCGTAATGGCCTTGTCGGAACTAATCCTTGCTCCAATAAATCCGTCTCTGTTAGCAGTTGTATTGGTGATACCTGCAAGGGTATAAGACTGACCTTTGTTTAGCGTAACGGTCAATACAGCAGGGGTTGAAGCAATATTAAGCAAGCTGATGCCAGGGTTATATCCTGAAATCTGCACTGTTGTATTATCTTCAGTAGCCAGAATTCCAGTCGTAAAATTATAACTGTTGGAGCTGATAGTTGCCGGAGCAGCAGCAGCAAAAAATTTAGTTCCGATTCCCGCTCTTCCTTTAGAGGTTATAATCTCAGCATGTGAGCCAGCAGCGATCCGCATCGTCAAAAAATAAGGTTTCTCTCCTATTGTATATATTCCTTTAGTAGACTTTGAAGCAGCTTCAGAAGTTGAACTCAGTTTTATATAACCGGGTGCTACGGTAAAAGTTGCGGGTGAGCCTTTACTGATAACAACACTTCCGATCTGATTATTATTGCTATAAATTTTAACGGTAAACGGTGAAACAGAATCTGTTGAAAGATAGAGTGCATGGATGTATGAATTTCCCGTACTGTCAAAGTAAGGGGCTATCCAATGTTCCGTATCTCTTTGTCCGAAAAGTTCTACCAGTGAAAAAAATAGGAAAAGAAAAAGTAATGTCTTTTTTACGGTAGAAAAAAGTGCTTTAGATCTTATCATCATCAAAAATGTATTCAAAATGCAAAACTAGTAACTAATAACCTGTAATACAGTAAGAAATATGTAGTATTATCTAGATTTAGTATTAGTTTGTTAATGACAGTATAATGACTCTGATCAATAATAAGCTTATCAAACAGTCACTATACATTCAAAACCGCTATGAAGCCTATTTAACTAATGTTTTAAATGTTTGCAAATTGATAAGCCAATTTAAAAACCGTATCTGACGTTCCGACTCTTTTGTAAGAGAATCAGCTTCTTTATTGCTAACCCATAACATTTTACAACGGTCATGAACTCCCTGCATAGCTACAGGTGCATTTAAAATTCCATAATATAATTCCAGATAATATGAAAGAGATAGTACAAATTCCACATCTCCCTGCATGGAATAAGATGTAAAAAGACAATGCATTTTTTCAAGTAAACGGTTTTTCCGTACTGTTAATGTATCAATACTGAATTGGTCAAACAAATCAGCCTTATTAAGCTGTCTTGGAATAAAGGTTTTAGGATGACATTTTTTACAACCAGGAATTAAATTGTCTTTATATAAATGATAATATTTCTCTTTTGCATTCTGTGAATAATAGTGTATTCCAACTGCTCCATAGACACCGTCTACTTTCTGATGTTTTAAAAGCTCTTTTTCAGCATCAAAACGATTAGGAAGATAATAATTACTGGCATCAAGAAAAGAAATAAAATCACCCTCTGCTTGTTCAATTCCTAAATTTCTGACGGATACCTCTTTCTTATTTCTGCATTGATTATACTGCAAAAGCTTGACCCTACCGTAGTCCTCCGTAAGTCTTTCACATACATCCAGCGAGCTATCGGAAGATCCATATTCTATAAGAAGAACCTCACAGACTTCGTCAAACTGAAGAGCAGACTTCGTAGCATTTACAACAAAGTCTTCTGCGTTATAAACTGATATAATTACTGAAATTTTCATTTGATCGGTATTAGTTTTATATGATAATGTCTTAACAAAATTTACAGGATAGTCCGTAATATTTTCAGCAAAATGGTGACAACTTCTTTATTCTTTAGAATACATTCTTAAGAAAAATCCGACAAAGACCTCAAATCTTAGCCGGATGAATGATAATTCAGCAAATATCTCTAAACTATTTAGCGCCTAACAAAAATACATTTATAGAAATGATGCTTTAAAAACAACATTGTAAAAATAAAAATATCTTCTCCTACTCACAATACACAATAGGTCGTATTTTAACTAATAATATGTAATTTTTTAACTACTACACAATATAAAATTCTTTAATTTAATCAATCTTTTTTAAGACTGTTACTAAAGCCTCAATGAGGTAGATGTTTGAATTTTCCAGGCATGAGCTTTGTGATTATCAAAAGTTTGTTTTATACCATAATTGGCTTCAATCCCTATTTTAAACTTTTTGTAGGGTTGAAAAATCAGATTAAAGCTCATATGGTAAAGGCTTTTTGTCATATCTACCGAAACAAAATCTTTACCGCCTACCCTTGAGTAACTGGCAAAAGTAGCAGAACTCCATTTAGAATCCCACCAATGTTCATAAATTCCAACAATATTAAATAACTGTAACGTTTCCAGAAGGTCTTTATGGGTGGGATCCGGCACGGCATCGTACTTCTCTCCATTCAGATCTGTATTGTAGGTAGCTATTCCATCTCCTAAAGAACTTTCAAAACTGAAAATATTTCTCTTATCACGCCTTAATTTTCCTGACATCATAACACCCCAGCCTGCAATAGTACGGGTTTTAAAGTTATCTTCCACATTTTCTTTCATAGCATAGCTGATGGGTAGAATAATACCGCCTGCTTTGATATAGCTGTTTTCATTACCGTACCTGAACATCGTTGAGAATGATGGAAGTATTGCTTTTTTCCTCCATCCTAAGGAATTTGCAGGAAGGGATATACTGGGAGTATTGGGGTCCTCCAGAGATAAAGAAAGAATTCCTTTTTTAGAAATATGAGTATAATAGTTCACTTGTATTCTGCGGGAATACAATAATCCGCTGGGACCATTAAAATCAAAAATATTAGGGGAAATTTCAGTATCAGAAAAATTACTTGCTGTCTGCCCGATTGTGAATCCATTCCAACGTATAAAGCCATGCTTAAATCTAGGTGATGTAGTTCCGTTCTTCCCGTAGAAATCTATTTCAAAATATGACGAAAAAGAATTTTCTTTGATTGCACTCTTTTTCTTTATTTCTAATCCGATCGTGGTCTGCTTCATACTAAAATACCCCTTTGTATCATCACGCTGAGGAACTTCTATGGCTTGCGGAACAAATCCGTCCGTTGCACTCATATTTTGAAAATTAATTCCATAGTTCGCCTGTAAAAGAGGTTTTAAGGAAACCTCAAATTCATGATCAGCAGTTTGTGTTTTGGTGAGAACAATTTGTGCCGGGGCTTTTATATAAATAACAGCCATAGCAAGCAAGATTAGAGATCTTTGCGTTTTTTTCATCGTACTATTGTGTTTTTGTGTAAATTTTTACAGGTTTGTGTTTCTATTTTCCTGAATTGGATATTTAATTTTTGCGATTAATTCGTATTAAACTCCTTTAGAAAAACAAATGTATAGTGCTAAATTTTAACAAATCATGAGCAAAGTCAGTTTTTCACTCATAGATTAACAATTGAAAACACTACTTCGAAATGAGAAAAATGAACAATAAGAACTCCCTCCAACGGGAAGTTTAACAACCGAAAGTATGACAAAGCCCCTATAATTTGGAGGCTTCCATCATTATTATGATGGATAAAAATTTAAAGAATCGGAATCAGATATTATTTAGAAATTGATATATCATAAAAAGTAAGCTATATAAATCTCAGAGAGTATTCAGTAAATAATTATGAATCAGGGCTTACATTTACCAAAGTGCTTTTGAAGCTCCAGCTTAAAACATTCCAGTATAAATTCAGTATAGAATAACTTAGCATTCATTGGTTTTGTTCTCGAGTGCAGATCCAGTTTTTCTGAAAGTATGACCTCTCCCTTGTAGACAATCGCAAAATAAGAATAAATTTTTCCTTTTGATTCTTTTGCGGGTACTGCATAGCCTGTTACACCTATGGCCCAGTCCGTATTATAAAGGGAAGCAACTTCCAGGGCCATTGTTTTAGCAATCTGGCGAGAGACACAATTATATTGCCGGACCTCATCTTTATTCACGGAAAGAAGGCCTACCTTTTCATTCAATGTATAGGCAGTCATTCCCCCTTTAAAGAACCGGGAAGCTTCTTTCATCTGAGAGAAAGAAAACTGTAAAAATCCTGAGGTGACACTCTCAGCGGTGGCAACTGTTTCACCAAAGGAAAGAAGATATTCTCCAATGTACTCGAATAAATTTTCCAATTCCATCATAAAGCAAATCATTGATTTAATCGGCAGCTGATCAGCTTCAGGAATTTGAAGGGTTTTTAAAATCATTTGATGTTTTTATTAATAATTATTTTGTTGTTTTAAACAGCCAAACTATCTAAATAAAAAATTGAAAATCATGATTACAGTCACCTTCTTTTTTCTACACAATCCCATCCTGTTTCTAAATATAAATTCAGACTTTTTTGATCTGGCTCTGCTTTATATAACTGATTGTTTTTAGACACAATAATCAAAATAGAATAAAGAGACTTTCTCATTTTGAGAAAGTCTCTTCTGTAATTAAAACTTATATAGGGAAATACATTATTATGTTTGCGGGGGCTCCGTACTGCTACTGAAAGTGAAATAGAAATGTTTTTGCATAAATCTTCATTTTAATTCAATAACAATCAGTGCAGCTACGGACTATGCTCCCTTATAATTACCACTTCTTAAGACGTAGGGTTACAATTTTATATAGGAACTTTGTATTTTTAATTTAAATAAATCATGGTTGTCTTAAGTTGTTGTAACAATATATATTTATTAGTTAAATAAACTATAGGTTAAAATATAATGATACTTTCAATCTGAAAGTCAAATATTTCAGTAATGTGGTATAACAATGTAAAAATATATATTAACATTCATTTTGATAATAAATAGTACTAAGAATAAAATTTATTCTGATATACAACGTACTGAGAAACCGTTCACGCGACTACTACCACTCGAAGCTGTAACGGCACTACTTGTGAAGTTAAAACGGATTGAGCTGGCAGCATTTTCAGTATTACTCCAATAATAACCTCCAAAAGCACGTCCACCCAGTGATCCATTAGTATAGTCACGATAACCTGCAGTTGGAAAAGTTATCTGATTTCCATTATTAACAAAAACTTTTGCAGCACTGAAATTAGTTGCTCCGTTTGTACTGGTAGTAGCCCATGTTCCAATATTGCTTTTAGTACTAGCAGTGTTAAAGCCATTCCATTCATTTTGAGTAGGTACTCTGAAGCCTGCTGGACATGGATCATTAGCGGTCTTGACAGGAGCTGTTTCCGTACCGCTGTTCCAGGCTTTATCAGCAGCAGCAGATGTACTCCACCCTGAAATAGTATTAGCATTCGTATACGCTGTAGCAATAGCATTCTTTTTACCCCATTGATAATAATTTCCCATAATTGCCTGGATTGGAACATTAGGATCTTGTGTAATATCCCCCCCCAGGTTATGCGTCATAATCTGACGTGCCTGACCATTAATAATAATCGGAGAGACATCAGGAAAGTTACTCGGAGGTTCAACCGTCCTACTAAAGCCACAGGTCTGCCCTGCAAAGTCAATATCAAAAATAGCAGTACCTGCTGCAGAAGGAGTACCAGTAATATTAAATGTAAGCGTTCCGTTACCGTTATTCAAGGTTCCGGAAGAAAGAACTGCTGTTAATCCAGTTACCCCTATTGAATTGACATTAAATACTGAATAAATACCTCCATTACCACCGCTATAAGGAATGCTTGTAGTTACACCAGCCGCAACATCTCCGGATACTAATATTCCAATATCGGAAGCCCCTGAGCATGATAGCTGACTAACAGCTGCAATACTGGTTCCACTTGAAATCATCTTCACCCAGCGGTTACTGCCGCCATCAAAATAATAAAAACCAGGAGCATCCATTCCTTCTACCTGACCCGTACGGTTATCTGGATCGGGAGCTGCAGTAACGAATACAAGAGCGGAATGCTGATTATCAGTATAAACCCCGGCTGTTTCAGCCGCTTTGAGGGCATTACCTGTTATACGAGGAAGCATAAAACCTTCGGAAGTACTTCCATCTGCAGTTTTACTTGTTATATCCAAAGTAATTTTTGGAGCTACGTTATTGATTCCTACCTGCCCATAGGATAGGGCACCTAAGAAAAATAGGGGTAATAAGTTCATTTTTATCATAACTTAAATATTTAAATGATTAATTATATGATGAATACCGGAAAGATAACAACTCTCTATTTATTGATTCTCTTCCCTATCATTTTTAGTCTATATTTCAATACCGCCTCATTGCCTTTCATTAAATTGTTACAAAGAAATCACATTACAAATTTAACATCTCATTAGTAAACAAACTATTGATACTTGGTCATATTATAACTAGCAAGCTGTAGTTTTTTATCTAAATCAATAAACAAAAATCAGCTGTATATTGATATTAAAATCCAAATACAACTACACATAGTGATATTAAAGGAACACCAATTACCCTTACTTTTACTAAATATACCTTGTTCAGTATGAAAACTATCTTATACCTTACAGATTTTTATTATAAGGCCAAAGGAAGAGCCTATTATAAAGAAGATCTATATATTACATCAAAACTGAAAAATTATTTTAATATCCTCATAGGCCATCCCCATCAGGTAAATTCCTATCTTGAATGTTCAGATATTATTATTTTTAGAAACACAGGATCTGTCATCGAATATGAATCTTGCTTTAAAGAATTTGTTCATAATGTTAAGAAGAGAAATCTACTGACATTCAATTCATTAGATAGAAAAGGTGATCAGAGAGGGAAAGATTATTTATTGCAATTGACAAAGAATAAGTTTCCTGTTATTCCAACTGTAGAAAATTTAAATGAACTGGACAGACTGGGAACTTCTGAAAATTATATGGTTAAATTGAAAAATGGAGCAGATTCGAAAGGCCAGGAAAAAGTGAGTTATAAAGATATACATTCGGTAGAACTTGATGGTAAGATTATACAACCTTTTATTGACTTTAAATATGAAGTCTCTTTTTTTTATCTCAATGACCGGTTTCAATATGCTTTATATGCACCGGAAAAAAATAAAAGGTGGGAACTCATTGAATACACCCCATCAGCTGTGGAAATTGAATTTGCAGATCAATTTGTTAAATGGAACAGCCTCAAGAGAGGAATAACAAGAGTGAATGCATGCTGTCTTTTGGATGACTCTCTTCTCCTTGTTGAATTAGAAGACCTTAATCCTTATCTTTCCTTAGAGATACTATCTAAAACCAAACAAGATAGATTCATTAAAAACTGGATAGAGATATTATATACAATGTAGACGAAACAAAACGCTTTACTTTCTAAAATTCAGAAGCTTTAATAAAACCTTATTTCAATAATAAGTTGGTCTGCAGTGAACTACAATATATCAGGTGATAAAAATAAAATCCGGCATAAGCCGGATTATAAAATAATAATCTTTCAGACCTGTTGTTTAAAAATACACCTTCGATCAAGATAATGAATAATACTACTTAGGTCTGCAAACAAATTTATAAAGAACCTTTTCATTTTCATACGCAAAAACAGTCATATTATTTTTAACAAACGGTAGTTATTTAACTACAAATCGAAATCTTTTAATAATAAACTACAAGATTCTTTCTTCTCATAACATGCATAAGCATCAGTAATATTTTCACTAACCATATATAGTTTTTTAATGACATAAAGTAATTTGCCTACATTGAAATTTCTCAGGAAGTATTTTCTTCTGTATTTAAATTCTGAAGTATTTTCTTCTTAAAGTTTACTTTTTTAAAACAAACGATTCCAACAATACCGCTTCAGTAGGTCTATTTCATCCATGGCAATACAATTAAAAGGTTTTTATTCTGAAAAACTCATTTAATTAAATAGCAAGCATATAAAATCCAGGTTGTAAAAATACAAATACCAACCTGCGTACATAATTGATATACAGCACAATATCATCTAAAAAAACAAACAACAACTTGCTTAATACTACTTTTTTAAGTATTTTTGAAGAAGATATACCACCCAAACTTTTTTGTGAATAGCGTACAGAATGTAAGCTGAATATTTTATTCATAATCAGACTCAAAAAATGACGTAATAGTCTACCAGCCTATTTTATAAGCTACCCATTCTAGTTTCAATAATAAAATCAATAATCATGGACTATAATCAAGCATTAAGCCACAAAAAAGAAATTTTAAAAAGTTTGGAAGAGTTAAGAAATTTTAAGGAGTCGGAGATTATGATTCTGCCTTCAAAAGCAGAGGATTTCCAAAGATATATGGATGAATACAGGAAAGATCCAAAAAGATTTAATGATCAATCCTGTATTAAATTTTCGACCGACAATAAATATATGGTGTATAGGATATGTGAAGATCTGATTCTCAATTGCAGATAAGGAGTTTTAAAAAAAACAAACGCATGTTGCAATAATTTTAATGACTAAATGGTAATAAGGTCTTAAATTGTTAGAACAGATTATCCTGAAGCCAATAAAATATAACATCACATCCCTTACAGTTCAAAATATATTTACCATAATCAGCCATATCACGTCTTTCAGAAATAATTTTAATAATAACCTGAGCAAGCTTCGTAATGAAATCAGTAACGTAATCTTTTCCGGGAAATGAATGAATTCCACTCCTTTTTTCTTAGAAACAGTATCATTACGAAAAAATGAAAACACAGTGTTATAAATCTTCACAGGGATTGATAGACAAATGTAACAGATTAGCACCACCGGGATATATCGCAAAATATTTTGGATTATCCCGGTCAGCATCAAAGTAAATACTGAGTCCATTCGGTTTTCTAGGATGAGGATTATTTTCAATAAAATATTGTTTTTTATCCATTTCTATAACAATCTTGTACGTTGTTAAAATAGTCTGGTTACCATCCTTGTCAAATACAATAACTTTATCAAATGGAGCATTACTAATAAATTGATTTACATTTTTCATATATTAATATTTTAATTAAACACAGATTAGGATGAACCTAACACCAATAAACAGGCTTAGATCATTATTTCAGAATAAGTCGAAATTTCCCGACCTGGCTCCCGGAAGCCATTAAACTTTTTTGTATAACAATACTGTAGTCTCCTACCTGATTCAGCTCGTATTCAAAATCCTTTCCAAAAGGGCCGTCAATACTTCGTTGATTGAGCTCAATGTTATTAAAGCGGATATTGTCCTGTCCAGATTCAGGAATGATACGTCCGGAAATTTTAGTTCTTGTGATGTTTCTCAACTGTAATACTAATTTCTGATTTTCATTAGTCAATTCTTCTTGAATTTCAACAGGAAACTGACGCATATCTACAATACGGGTAATGACAGCATCGGTAACTTTTCTTTGAGCATCCAGATTTTCAACGGCTTTAAGTGTATCGGCTAATTGTATATTTTGTATAGCTGAATGATGGGACTTCCTTGTGTTACATGTTTTATTAGAACAAGATAAGACCATTAAACCTGATAGAAGAAAAATACATAATTTTTGCATAAGACTGATTTTTGCATTAATATAATTGATGTTAACATCTCTGATTTTTTAGATCTGTGATTTACTCTTCTTTAGCGCTGTGCTGATTTTCAAATGCCCATATCCTCTGCTTATTAAATGACAGAAATAATGTTTTATATTTTAGTATACTATTAAAACAATATCCGGTAATGGTCTTACCCAACACCGGATAATGAAAAACAAATAATTTAGACTTAAATATTTCAAATATTGTAACATGATGAAATATTCTCCAAAGATTAATTACAAATCTAAAAAGATATTTCCCATATTTCATGCAATAACTCTCGTATTATCATTAACTAACTGTAGTTTTTCATCTATCGGAATACAGTGTAAGACACCGTAAAATATAGCTCTGATTAGTCAATTACACATAATAAAGTACAGAGACCAGTATTCTCTTCTATCGAGTCATTATCATCTTATTTCAATATCTCTAAAAAGCACTATTCTTAAGGCTTCAGGCTTTAACAAGTAAATTCACCATCACAATGATAACAGTAGTAATACGTTCTTGAAATTTCAACCGGAAACCCAAGAAAATACCAGCATGTATCGAAAATCCCTCCCAATTTTTCAATCTGAAAAATATGATGGGACCCACATCGGGCACACATCGGATTTAATCGATAATCTGCTGCTCTGATATCATCTGCCAGGAATACATCATCATTTCCATGATTTTTTCTGAGGATCTTTATGGCATCTTCAACATCAACATCAAAAACCTGCAGCTGTATTTCACCTATAGCCTGCGAAAGCAGCCAATCAGCCAGAACAAGGTTCTCATTGGTAATAAAACTATTAATGTCATTTTTTTCCAACAACTGCTTGTCTCTCCTGGCGTTGCTAATTTGTCTATAAAATTTAATACTGGTCAATCTGGACATGGTATAAGTATATCTTTAAAAAGCAATGAGTTAGCATACAAAAATTAACCCATTAAACAGGTTTTTGAAAATAATTACTGTTTAGCGATCTTTCATTCCACTAGGCTCAGATTTAACTTTTAGTTCTTGATAAAATCACATCGAATCTTAGACTCTTATTGGAACAATAAAAGCTAAATGATAAAGGGTCTCAGCATATACAACCAGTAAGTCTAATAAAAAATTTTTCCTTTCCTGATGGTAACAATCTTATCCTTTTCCATTTTTTTTAATGTTCTGATGACCGTTTCCTCACAAAGTCCGGTAAGACAAGCCATCTCATTTCTGGTTAAGGGTATTTTAAAAGAATACAAAATTTTCTTTTTCTGAAAACTTTTTAAATAATCTAGTAATCCCCTTATTTTAACCGCAGGGCTTAGTGAGGTAAGATATTTCTTAATGATGCACTCATCGTACATTCCATGAGAAAGATTCTTTACAATAACCGATAATAATTCTGTGCTTTGCCCTACTAATTCCAAAAAAGTCTGCTTTGGAAGCCTTACAATACTACTTTGGGTAACAGTCTCAGCATTCATGGGATATGGCTTTTCTGCAAAAAGCGTATATTCACCAAAACTCTGTCCGTCTGAAAATATATTGTGAATAAACTCTTTTCCTTCTTCTTTATAACTGTTTAACTTTACTTTGCCATTTATTATTTGATAATAATAAAAAGGAAATTCATCTTCACAAAAAATCAATTCATTCGGTTTATAATACCTAATTTCACCCTTTGCTAAAAGCAAATCTTCGTCTATTATCATACTACTCCTTTTAAAAAAGTTGAATAAAATTACTTAGGTTATAGTTTTGAAATAGTATCAAGCTTCGATACCTGAAAGAATGCCGGTAATTATAGTAGATATTTAAGATACATATACTATTAAACTGGCAACGAGATCTCTTGATACAACAGATCATGTTCTTAGTTGCAGTATTTCGGGAATACCGTGTAACTGGATAACTATACAGATATGAGAATCATTGTATCAGATACCACAATACTGTAAGTAAGAATCAATAAATTAGATTATTAACAGAACAAATGTAAATAGTTCATTTTAAAAAATCAATTGAACAAAGGTCGTATTATCACTAAAAAATTGTAATTTTTTAACTAATTAGATGCAGAATGCGAAAGGTAATTATGTAACAAAGTATCAGGTCCCTACAAAAAATGGCTTAATTTTATGATGTAAAGTTTAAGCAACCGCAAGTCAAAGCTCGTAAAGACAGGTATAAAATCTACTTAGAATCGTGATATGCTGATAAGTCTTAATTTTGGTCACTACAGGATCTACCTGATCCAAATCTTGATTTAAATGCTTAGCCATTGAATGGAAAAACCTTAGGAGAAATTTCAGGAATTGGAATATCTTATTCCTATTCAGTTCAGAACAATGTTACTGCAAAATTTTAGGACTTTAATAGACAAATTACCAGAAACTATATTATTTAAATCATATAAAAAGATAATAGTAATTGAGCACCCAACCTAAGAGAAAGTAAGCTCTGCCGGGAACAGCCTGCCACAATAGGCTTTTAGACATGCGAAAGGAGACCACAAAGTCTCCTCTTTTTATTCCGGTTTTCTATAACTGTACCGGTCTGGTTATTATAGCACAACTATGATAAAACTAATATTTCTTAATAGACGAAATGTGTTCTATTTATTCAATTTCATGCTTTTCACCGTGTCCTTTATTCACAACAGATATTTTACCACCAATAGCGCAGTGGCAGGTACTTTTGTCTGTAAGAATCTTGTGATTATTAATACAGGTACCCTTGGCAGTATTCTCCCAGATTGCAATAACCGGTATACATTTTATTTTGGTAACGGAACAGATTCCGAAAGAGCCGATATTAATTTCTGTTTTTTTATCTTCTTCTGTAGCAATCAGTTTGCCATCTGCTTTGTAAAAGCAATTGCTTGTAACCATCAACGATGAAGGTGAGGCTCCTTTATCACATGATATAGAAGCCTTTTCTGTGATTATTTGAGGCATATAGGTCCGAATTGAGTTAAATATTAAAATAATGAGGCTTGAATCCTGGCTGAATTTTCAGGACTCAGATACTACTATTAAAAATTTACATCTACTTTTTTTGGGTAGGGTCTGTTGTTAATTTTTTATACTTGTCCACGTATTCCAGCCCTTTATCAACACCTGCAGGAATAATTTTGTCCAGACCAATCTCCTTTATTTTATCCAGATCTTTTTCCTGCTTGGTTTTTTCAGGTCCTTTGGGCTTATTATCCATACTGATTTTACCACCCTTTATGTCCACAGAAGATTTACCATTGATAATAGCCTCCTTATCTGAATGCAACATTAATTTTTCTTCAGCTTTCAATGTAAGTTCTTTCGCTTTTAAATCGAGTTTTTTCTCGGCACTTGCCGAAATTTCCAGAGCTGACTGTTCAATTTTTGCTATGGCCTTGGAACTGATCTGCGTTGCAGTGATCTCTAGCTTATTCGCTATGGTTTGCTCCATATTAATCGTTGCAGCAGATATTTTAGCCCCGGCTACCATTTTTATTTCTACACCCGCAGTAAGATGAATCGTTTTAGGTGCATTAATTTCGATATTTCCTTTTCCATCCATAACAATAGTATTGTTACTGGCATCCCGAATAATAATACTTCCCGCTTCATCGTCCATTTCAATGCGGTTACCACTCCTTGTTTGAATTACTTTTTTAGCATTATTCTCTGACTGAAAGTCGCTTTTTTCAATTCCGTTATAATGGGTTCCCATCACGTAAGGCTTTTCTGCATTATTACTTTCAAATCCAACTGAGATTTCCTCCCCCTTCTCGGGTACAAAATAAAATCCTTTTCCGCCACCTGCATGAGGCTGAAGCAAACGGAGCCATGGTGAACTGGTCCCTTTGTTTTCCTGCCAGGGAAACTGCACCCTCACTCTTCCCATTCCCAAAGGATCATTATTATCTATTACTCTTGCAGATTGCTGCTCACCTATAGGGACAGCTTCACCATCCTGATAAGGAGCAATATATAAATCTGGAATCCCGGCAAATTCATTGTAATAAATATTTCCATCATGAAAATGCGTAATTTCAGTAATCCGGTACGTTTCCATTGCCTTTCCATTGATATCAATCAACTGAACCCTTCCTCCTATTTTTACCGCCGGATCCTTACTTTTCCCCCTTACCCACACCAAGTTTTCCCGGATTTCTTTTTCCTTCGTTAAAGCCTCCTTAAGCTCTTTCTCTGTAACATCGGAAATACCGCTGTAATTGAACAACATCTGCTGTTTCTTTTTATATACTTCTTTAGAAGCATTAATAGCAATTGCCTGAAAGTGATTTTCTTTATATTGCGAACGGATAGAAGAGGATTTTGCTTTTGTATTAATTCCCTTCTTTGCATCATAAACAGTATACTCAAAATTCTGAGGCTTAATATTTAACTCAAACTCCACCTCAATAAGATCAATATTTTCTTCAAGAACCACAGTAGGCTGTATTTTATTACCAAATATCATTTCTTGTCCGCTATAGTAAAAGTATTCTCCATACCGTATAGCAAGCCTTCTGATAAATTGATAATCCGATTCCTTATATTGTACAGTATAAGGCAAGGTATACTGAGTATTGAGGTTTTCAATAATTACCTTGATCTCTGCATGATCCTCTGTTAGTTCTTTTACAATTTCATTAAGTTTTCTGTTTTCAAAGCTATGGCAGGCTTTGCCGTTTTCCAGAAGAATCGTTGGAGCATTTCCAGTTATTATCAGCTTACCATATCCGTTTTCTTTCTTATTTTTAATATTGGTAATAATACCGCTGAAAGACTGCCATATGTTTCCAAAACGATGGAAAGAAATGGTTATATTTTTTCCAAGAGTATTTTTGGAGTTTTCCATAATATAACCTTCAAAACGATCTAATGCATCGTCGGGGACTATTATATTAAAACAATCGTGATCATTAGTAACCTGATAAAGCTCCAATGAAAAACTTGATTTATCGAGAAACGGTTTTCCATCAAGCATCAATGTGCAGTATACTAAAGGACTTTCCTTTTCTTTTAGGACAGTATTGGCCAGCTGAGAAGGACTCTGTGTAGTGAAGCTCTCACCGGATGCGCTCGATGAACGATCAGATGATATAGGGGTAGATATTTTCTTAGACATGTCAAAATTGCATTGAAATTTTACTTAATTCTAAATCTTCAATATTCATTTGTTATTTCCACATTTTCTCATGAATTGCATTATTAAGATCAAACTTCTTTGCAATCATGCGCATTTCAATTTGTAAAGGTTGTGTGCTGTTAGCATCAAATTTCTCCTTAAATCCGATGCAATATGCTTTTTCAAAGACCAATTCCTGAAGTTTGCTGATCGCATCTCGACGATAAAAAATAATCTTACCGTTTTTCGTCTGATTATGATCCAGCATCCAGGTCAAAAGTTCGGAATTTCCTGTACTTTCAATTTTAATAATGATCTCCCCTCCCTGCGGGATTCCTTGTGGCTTCCCGGTTTTATCTGTTGCTTGGGTAAAACCATATTGACATTCAAGAATGTTATAGGTAGTACCATCTAGTTCTAATTTGGATAAAAATGACATAAATAGATTAGCTTACGATTAAAAATAATAAACATATATTAAATAAGATAAGCAGTAGTAAACAAATTACTACTGCTTATACTCAAGGTTTATACCCATTCATTTTCATAGGCCCCGGTTCCCATTTCGATTTTTCTGGCTGAAATTGTAAATGTTTCAGTCAGTGGATTATCTCCCGTAGAATCAAAATCTTCATTGTGCTTTACCAGATACCCCTCTGTGAATTTCAATTCTTTGAGCGTTGCTTCACTGTCCCGCTTAGCGAATACAATACTCCCGTCCTTCCTTTCAAAAGAATTGGTCATCCACTCAAAAAGATCAGTAGCGCCCGTTCCTTCTAATACAATATCAATCTTCCCCCCTCTTGTAACGGTGGAAGGTCTTCCCGTTGCATCAGTTTCCTGAAATAATCCGTAGCTGACCTTAAGTATATTATACTCTTTACCAGCCACTTTTAACTTTGCTTTAAATGACATAATGTTAAAAATTTAATGTTTAATAAATTATTGAATACAATGTTTTCCTAAGCATGCTGCTTTTAATAGTTTTCAGGGGCGGGAACCTTAAAAATATCCGTTTGTTACAGCAAGTCCAGGTATTTTGTAATGTTAATTGAAATGGTAAACTCAATAATGTAACTGTAATTTTTTTTAATTATTCTTATCATAATCATTGCTTAATTTTTACATTATCTTGGTTTACCTATATTATATTTTGTGTTTTTTATCTATCAGTAGAATAGTAACTGATGTTTTTATATAGTCAACAATTGAATATACTCCCCTAGTTTTGTTTATATTCTGTATCCCATTCATTACCCTGATCTCCTTTATGACCATCCATTTTGATCAAAAAGTTCTTAGCCGGGAAATAAGGCTTCATATGAATATCCAGGTGAATTCTGTCCTTCTGAATGGGATCTTGCTCAAATCTCTTGATCTCAAAATTTTCTATTAATTTACCGGGTCCAGCAATACTATCCAGGAAACCAACAATCTGATTCATTATTTCTTTACGGGTCACCGCTGTAAAGTTTTCGAATGCTCTTCTGTTGAGAAAATCCATCAGAACTTTAGTAACATAGTCAAAAACACGAACTACGGAATACGTCTGTAGCCCTAAATTATCTCCATTAAAAAGGGTTTTTCCAGAAAAGGCCATTACCTTTCCATATTCATTGACCATGGGAATAAGTCCTAAATTCTCAAGGTTGGCAATTTCACTTTTTTTAAGATCAAATTTTACTCCCTCCACTTCATTAATTCCTCCGAATTTTTTTCCTGCCGTAACCTGGGACATCAGTGTTTTATAAATTTTTCCCGCTAACGCCGTAGAAGGAGGTATATACATATTTTCCCGCTCTTCAATTTCTTCAAACCTTCCCCTTCCTACTAACCAGTTGCAGGTCATCAAAACATTTGACCTGTATACATCTCCTCCTGTAAGATATGCCTGATCAAACATTTCCATCACATCATCCGGTTCATCAAGGTGCTCAAAATCTGTAACAAGCATTACTTTATTTTCATAGACCAGCTTTGCCCATTTTTCTATGACCTTGTTGGACCCCAGATATCCCGGAATAACCAAAATTCCATAATTATTTTTGAGATCAAGTCTATCATAGTTATCTGTGAGTTCCGTATGTATCGTATCAATAAAACGGGTATTATCCAGATCTTTTAACTGCTCAAGTGTCGCATTGACAACAGTGATATTTTTCACCTTGGCCGATTCCGTATTTTTGTAGAATAAAGCAACGGTTCTGTAATTACCTTCTATTTCCCTGGTATCTTCAACTGCTTTCGATAAATTGTTCACTAAGAGCTGCTCCGCAAATTTTTTCCTTTCTTCACAATCTGTAATCATATCTGATAATGATTCGCTGTTAGCCAATACACTTGCCCATAGTTTCAGTGTCTTTTTCAAGGTTTCCCTTTCTTTTTCTTTACCTGGTTCAGTCAAAAAAATTCTTTTTCTGGCTTTTCTGTCGGGATTAATATTCTGTACTCCATCAATGGATATTTCCAGCAGGTCGAAACCGCCATAACGGGCCAACGCTGCCAGGTGGTCCGACGGCACATAATTTTCTCTGATTCTTTCCTGAGTAGTATGTTGCTGTAATTGTTGTTGCTTGTCCATAATACGTGTTTTAATTGTTATTTTCTAATTCAAGGATCAAAGACTGCAAAGTACTGTATAAGGCTTTTCTGGCATCCGGATCTTCTATAGCAGCTTTTAATATCTTATTGGTCTTCAGCTGTCTGATGATCTGTTGGTATTGATTTTTTTCTGTTTCTAATCCTGACAAAAAATCACTCTGTTTGGTAATACCTTTTATTCCGAAATCTCCCAGATTATTAAACTTGAGGGATTCTATTTTAGAGGCTCCATTTTCATCCTCAAAATCAACTTTAATTTCCGGTTTAAAATGCTCAAAAACTTTCTCTACCGTATCTAACCCTTCTATCAGTTCGGGTTTAACGGGATCGTGAGCGGTTAATTTTTGTGCCAATAGCGTTCTGTTCTGAGGAATCTCAAAAATGGATTCGCTTATTTCTGGTGGTACTTCATTCCCTCCAATTCCTTTGTTTAATAACATAGTATGTATTTTTTAATTATTTTGTCATCGTCTTTATTGCGGCCAGATCAGTATTGACACGCGAGTGATCAGTAATATGCCTAATGCTCAAAAATCCTGTAAGGAAGCATATTAGCTGAATTGTTTTCAAGTGTAAGCAAGAAGCTGTCACATAAGTATTTCCATTCATCCTCATGGATGTCTTTAATGATGGGATTTCTAAAAAGATGAACATCTATTGTTCTGCTAAACCCTTCTTTTAAGGCGACTTCCTTTTTAATTCCTTTTTCTATTTTGACATCTGTTATTGCATCTTTGAAATGCCCCATAGCAGACTCTCTAATATCTGCTGGGGTTACCACTCTTCCTCTACTGAGCAATGCTCTTCTGAATTCTAAAATCTTATCCTGAGGTGAGAGACTGTTCCTTCCGCCAAATGAAGTGGTGATCATAACAGAACTTCTTTCACACGCCAGAGTTCCAGGCTGGTCAGCAATAAATAAAGTACCCGGCCTGATATGATTAGCCTCCTGCGCCTGTGTATTCCAATAAGAGATATTATAAGACGCTTCAGACTTCAAACTGTTACCTTTTATAATGAGATATGGATTATGGATGTATGAGAAATTCTTTTCCTGGGCAAGCTGGTGCAATGCTGCAATATTCTGATTGATCTGTACAAGCATCTCCCGGGCTGAATCACCCCCAATTGCTGAAAACGCAGCGGTTTCATCTTTTATCACTTCTAAAAGATATTGCAGTAGTTCTGAGGCATTCCGCCTATCAAACCTACAGACCCCTCCCTTTCTCAGAATAGCCGAAGCGTCATCTCCTTCTGTAGAATAATTTCTTACATCAAATCTTCGTCCTACATCATCAGCAACATAATCCAAAGCTAAAAAATGATCTTCAGATTGAATCGGAAGGATGTCAAATCTTCCTAAAGCTCTTCTGTAGGTCTTAATATTATAGATATTGATGACCGGAACACAATTAAGAATAATACTGATATTTTGCAGCACATCCTCTTCAACGGCTTCGGGAAACTTAAATCTAAGCCAAACCAGATCTTCATCTTCAGAAAGTGTACAGTCAGGAAAGTACCGGATAAAAAGCTCTTCATGCCGGCCTTTTTCAGCAGGTTTTATTTTTTGCTTTACAGTAAAGTAACGGGAATAATAATAAGCATTCACTTCCTGATATATATGCTCAAGCTCCAGATAGTTCTTCATAAGAATATCTTCAAAGTCAATGGGCCGCTGGTCTGTGTTATACCCTTGGGTAAGCTCAAATTCCTGATCTCCGGAATACACCTTGACCTGTTTGATATAATGGGAAAATAATTCCTTCTGATATTGATTATTAATGTCAATGTAAAACATCAGGTTTTCCAGGTTTTCATTATCAGGAGCGTGCATACCTACCCAGATTTCCCCTGCCGGAATATGGCGATCACTTTTCTGCAGTACAATTCCGGGAAAAGAATTCGTGATCTCCTTAATAACCTTACCATGAGCAATATATTCGATCCTGGCTGTAGTCAGGTAGGCTTCCATTGTTGGGCAGAAGTAAATATCTTTGCCCGTAGTCTCATTGCGATGAAGTCCATTCGATATCTTTTTTTCCATTTTAAAATGATCATGTAATGATATCTTAGAACCATTTTCAGCAGGAAACACCTGAAGCAGCGATCTGGAAGGAACTACTCCGGAAATCTCCTCTGGAAACAACACTTCAAGAACACGCTCTATAATCCGTGCCTTGGAACTTTCCAATTCAAATCCTAACTTTTCAAGTTCCGAGGCCGTTGCTGATAGCATAAGACCTACAATAGGGTCAAAGGAAGAATCTGCCCTCACCTCATTATATCCCCAGAGTTTTGCCGCTCTGCGAAATATTCTGTCTTTTATTTTTTCTTGATTCATATGACTTAATATGAAAGAGGTCCTATAAAAAATGATTTTTGAAAGAAGAAAGGTCTGTCCGTTTCTTTAACTAATCCTTTTACTGAGACCATTACCTTTTTCTTTACTCTTTTTCTGTCTGCTTTTCCAATATCTGTATTTTTAACTGCCACTTCAATATCTTCCAGTAAAAGCCTCTGCTCATGTTTGACAATGGATTCTGTGACAGTCCTTGCAATAAACTCCTTGACTGAGTTATCACTTTTTGGAAGATCAAAGTCAACTTCAAAAATTTCAGCTCCGAAACTGTCATCAAATTTGCACCTTCCTAAAGGGGTTGTAACAATAATAAAAATATGTTGGCTAATCGATTGTTCAATTGACACCTTTTCAGTATCTCTTTCATCCATAATCTTGGCAAAGTCTATGGGTATTTTATAATAAATTCCTTTCATTGCAATGATATTTTTAAATGATTTTTGACCCATTATAAGTTTTTATATGATCAAGCAGTAATTACATAACCGGCTTACATCAACTCTGTCTTAATGATGAGCTATCCTTACTACATTGATTTGATCCTATAAGCAGCCAGACAATGAATCTGATTGTTAATATCATAGTTCAGTGTATTGCTGACTAAAAATTCATAGTTTTTTTGGTAGGTGTATATTTTAATTGCAATCATCTCATTTTCACTGATTTTCTTTAATTCTTTTTTATCAAATTTTCTAACGAAGATCCCATCGCAGTTCACTGAATAGTCATTTTTATAACTAACTGTTTCGCCACTGATATACTGTATTTCAAGGATCTGATCTTTTTTAATACACACATTTTTATCTATAATCCTGATGTACATAAAAATATGATGGCCCCTTTTTCCTAATTGCATCACCGCATAAACAAATTTTTCATTGTTCGCTCTGAGCTGCAGGTTCTGCGTAGTGACAAAATATTTATTTTGAAGTTTTTCCTTTGTCTGTGTTATTTTACAATCGAACTGTGCTGCTTTCAAAGTAGAATCTCCTACCGCCTGTGCCTGCAAAAACATCGCGCCAAAAACAATAAAAAATACAGTATAATAGGTTTTGAGAGTGTCCATTACTGAGCTTTATATAATTGACGGCAAACATCAAGGTCAGTTTTAATCTTATCGTACTCCTGTTTCAGTATCTTATTGAGTGCCTGTAAACTGTCTGCTGCCTTTCCGTTTGAGGATAATCGTTTGATTTCTTTCTTCCTATCCACAAGTTCTTTATAGCCAATAATGATGTTATTATACATTACTTCATTTTTAATACTATCTTTAGGAAGATGCTGATACATGTCTGCAAGCAGTGATAAAGCCAGGTTTTCATTAAAGAAATCATTCCTCCCCGGAGCTCCTATCGAATCTACAGCAGACTTTACTTTCTCTAATTGAAACGAAACATGATCCTGAATCTCCATTTCTTTTTTAAGTGTTACATTTTCGGCTTTTAACAATGAGTTCTCCTTAAAAGGAAAATAAGTATTAAAAAACAAGCCGACAACCAAGGTAGATACAGCAATCAAAAAGAAAAGAATAAAAAACAGAAATGCACGTAATCTTTCTTTTTTATTAAGGATTTCCATAATTCAATATTCATAGGATTATTAATCGGCTAGAAAAGACTGGTTTCGTTTGGAATGAATGATAGCATCACGTTGATCCGGATTCTCAGAAACAAAAATACTACCGTCTCTTTTTTTACCGATATAATCCAATTGGTTAAGAATGGAAAACATCTCTTCCGCAGTTTTGATAAAACGCTCTATTTTAATGATTACCGAACCCACCTGATTATGATTATAGTCAGCATTCAGCACTTCAGAAAAAATTGATTCAAAATCTCCCTGGTTTATATTGCACCATTCTGTTAAGTAATTCAACAACTCTTCTTTTCCGCAGCCCGTATAGGTTTCTATACAATTCTTAAGTATCCTTCCTAAAGCAATCACTGATGAAAACATATAGATCGGAGGAGCATAAGGAGCAGACCATCGGTAATGGTTTACTTCTGATCCCAGGTAACATACAACTTTATCTGCCATATCATCCACTATTACCGATAAGAGGTTATTCTGCTTTTTAGCACGGATCTTTTGTCTGATCTGAGATGCAAAAAGCTCAACCTGACTATAAAAGCGGTCAATTTCAAGATACAGTGTTTTTAATTTTGGATGACTTGATACACTTACACAAGGAGGAATATAATCTGCATCCATAGTACATTCTCCGGCTCTTACAAATATTCTTGCAACTGTAAGATACCCCGTCCCAAATCCCAGTGTGCTTCTCAATTCACTTTCCGCAATAAGCTGCAAAGAATGTCCCGGCTTTGTATAAGGATACCTGGGAGGATTCTCATCGGGATCAGGCTCTCCAAAAGGAACTCTATTGAAGTGATTTGCAGAAATACAGACCATTAGGTTGAGATCTTCTTCATCCTTGACCACATAGTTCGCAACCGGCTGTAAATGTTCAGAAAATCCTGTATCTTGTGTACTGACATCAATTCGGCAGCCATTCGGTGTAACAGCCTGGCACTCTTCAATGGAAACCTTTAGTAATTTGTGCTGATCTACAGACATATTGACTTTGATAGCATCATTAACAGGCAGAAGACCATAATCTACAGGAGATGTATGAACTGCGACTGAATCACGTACCGAGTCACTTATAAAATTTTGTATATCTGTAAAATGGCTTTTATTAATCTTCATCCCATCCATCCAGTGCACAGGAAAATGTTTTAACTTTTCTATCATTTTATTTAATTATTGTAATTCATCATAGTCCCTTTCTTTGTATTCAAAGTCAGGCAAATCTTCATTTTCATTTATATTTTCTTCGATAATCATATGCTGTGCCCGTGCACAGATTACCACACTGTTTTCTTCAATACCATTCATATAAAGAGGCAGGTCCGTATCCACATACCTGGTAGATTCATACCATTTAGGTCGTAAAAAAAATACCCAGTCGTAAAAACCATTTTCCCCTTCTACTTTAATCTCGTTTTCCGAATTCCTTTCATTATAGTCCAATATAAAACTGTAAAAAAGTCTGCCAAAATCAATCCTCGTTGGACCTTTGGCTTTATAGGCACTGTAGTTTTTTGCATTCAGGTCTTTATCTATAAGTAATGTAAAAACTACCAGATCTTTCATCTCTTCATCAGTGACTCCTGGAAGATTCTTATAATTTTCCGGAAAATGCCAGGTTCTGTAAATCTGAGGAGGAATAGCCATCGCCCTGTTAAACGTTTCGTTCAATAATGTGGGAAGAAGAAATAAAACATACTGTCCAGACATGAGAAAAACAAACCTAATCCCATTGAAGAAAGTATAGATTAAAGCAAAGGGAATAATACTGTAACCAATGATTAACAACACAAAAAAGTATTCCAGCCCATTTACCTCATCTCCGAATTTCTTAAAAAAAAACCGGTACATATAACAATGCAGACATCCCACTAATAAGGAACTCAATTGATAAAAAATAAACTCAAACAGCATATGATCAGTAAAAAGTTTATTATATCCGACAAAACCAATCAATAAGTTGATCATCATTATTCCAAAAACATATGAATTGAATTTGGAACCGTACCTTTTTCTAAAATCCGGTATCCTCTGTTTGAAAATCGCAGTAAGGATAATACAAACCGCAAGCAGAATAATAATGGAAACCAGAATTTCAGGTTCCAGTAAATTCATAAAGTATTTTTTCAGCTGCATTATATCCTGGTATTATATCCTAAAACAGTATTTTTCTTCACATCCAAATCAAAGCCCTCTTCTTCCTTTGAAAGCAAAATAGTAATCTCTACCTCGGTTTCTGCAGAAAAAAAATAGGAACAAAGCAAATCCACGAACTGCTTCCTTTTCCCCTCATTAAAATAATCTGAAAAACTTCCATTTTTTAAAGGTCCTATTAACACATTAACATGATCCATATAATGATCATAATGATTACCTGAAACCATATCCAGACCTAGCTTACAATCACCCAGCAAGCTATTCTGCTGATCATCGTAATATTTTTTCCAGTTTTTTCTGGTTATTCTAATTTCTTCTTCCAGAAGTAATGAAATCACCTGACAGGTCAAATCAGCATTTCCAACAATTTTATAAGCAAACGGTAAGATCCTTATCAATCGGGAAGCCATTTCAGGCGCTATATCTTTATTGATACCAAATAATTCATAAAACAGTTCTGGAGAATTTGAACTGTGCAGCTGACAAAAAAATTCCTGTTCAAAATCTTCAATTTCAACTCCATAACTGAAAATTTCATTTTCAAATGGCAGAAAAAAAAGTTTTGCATTCTTTTGATCCTGTTTTTTAATCCTGTATTCCTGTATCATGATATCCACATTCTTCTCTGCGGTCTCACTACTGATATCATGTACTACATTTTCAGGCAGCATATCATATATGCTGTCACGGGAAAGTACCAACTTTAAAAAAGGAGCACTGCCAAAACTGTAATTGCTTACCTCTGAATCTAGAATATCATAACGGTAGGCTCTTGAAAATTGTCCATCCTTTTCTATTATAAAATCTTCGGACTGTAAATCATTCTTCTTCAATAAATCATTGACAATCACCTCTGCCCTAATATCAAAAGGCAAAGAGTTGATCTGCCTGACAATATTTTCAAAATCTCTCATCATGTTCAGCTTTTAGGTTTTAATCTTCCAGCCGCGATATACCTCAGCTGAAAATACGGATCATTAAAATCATAAACATTTAATCCACCAGCTGTACAGGCAATTATTCTGTTATTTTGCAGATATATACCTTCATCAGAAATAGGATGCAGCTTATCATATCGGAAAAATAAAATATCCCCTTCCCGCAGAAAGCTCCTACCTGTAAACAATTCAATAGTTTTTGAACGAAAAACTTTTTCAGGAATAGGAGAAACCGTTTCCTGGTATACTTCGTTAAACAATAACGACGTAAACTGAGCACAATCTGTTTTGTTTTTCTGATCAGAGGCCTGTTTGCTACCTGCTCTGCCAATCCATTGATCAATAAAAGAATACAGCCTATAATTGGTGATGTTTTTGGGCATTACCTCCATAATAATGGAATACCTTTCTTTGATATCCATCTCTTCTTCATTTAGTTTTTCATCATGATTATCGGCGATGGTAAAAGCAGAATCAGTATGGCTCTTTATTCCGCTCTGTTCTTTAGTGTACTGCTCAATAGAATGCATATAGGGAAGTTCTTCAATGTACCTCCCGGAGCTACAGGACACAAGTCCTGATAATGAAAGAAGAATTACTAACGCAATCCAATGTTGTTCTAAATACAATTTCATCTTTATGTAGGGTGTTAAAAACGAGTACGGATTTCCTGATACCTGTAACGTCACAGGACAGAAAATCATCAAAATCAAAAATTTGTTTATATGATCTTTTTCGTACTAGAAGATGCACAAATGTATAGGATGAATTTTCTCATTTTCATGATTCAAATCATGAAATGAGATAGAATAAAATCTATAAAATAGCAACATAAAATATTGATATAAAACACATTGTAATAACATATCATTTTATATCATGGTAATAAACACAAAAACAATGAAATCTTTTTTTTCTTCCAGTCTGGATCCCAAAGTGTTTTGGAGTATCATACTACTTTTATCTTTAGGCTCAATTTTATTAATCTATCAATACAGTCGGCATATCGATTGTGAAAATGCCAAATTCATTGTGTATGCACAGGAGTTTACAACCCATAAAGTAGTAGAATTCTATGATAGCACACCGGGAGCGGAAAGCTGGGAATGGAATTTTGGGGATAGCACCCAAGTGGACAAAAGGCAGCGAACGCTGCATTCATACAAAAAACCTGGGGATTATATTGTAACCCTGACTCTTAATAAAAACTGTATTCACCAAAAGCTAATAACAATACACAGCACTGATGAGCATAGCGAAAATCTGCCTTTGATTATCGCACCGAATGTTGTTACAGCAGGGAAAACAGTTACTTTTAACGGAGTAAAAAAGGATGCTGTTTCCTGGGAATGGAATTTTGGAGAATCCAATCAAATAGATGCCGTGGACCAGGCACCCTCCTATCAGTTTAATTCAGAGGGCCCTAAGAAGATTACCCTTGTCGTTAATGGTGATGTGCAGCATTCTGCTACCAAAACAATTTATGTTGCGCCTATGGCTAAACAGGAAAAACCTAAAATTGATATCAGCTCTTATGAATTTGAAAAGCCCCATTCCTCCTTTTCATTACCGATTGGAAATCCAGAGAAAGATCCATTGGTAGATGCACTAAAATATATTCCTGTCTCTCCGAAATCAGCAGCTAAAAAGGATACGTTAACCACTCATAAAAATGCACCTGAAATATCTAATGAACAGTTCCGCATATTGTTGCAACAAGTAGCTGCAGAATCAAAAACCAAAGAGGATTTCAATCCTTATATATGTGGAAAATATGATATTCCAGTTGTCGTTAACAGCAAAAAATTAGTTTCATTCGAACAGTTTTGCCAGCTTATTAGCGGGAAAAAAATAAAAATTATAATGTTGAGAATGGAGAAAAATCAGCAAAACTGTATAGAGCATATTACGGTTCAGTATAAAGTAAAAAAGTTCATGATATGGATAAAAGAGTAAAATATTTTGAGATTAATTTTTTACTAAAGCCCTGATTATTTTAAATGAAAATAGGCGATTTAAAATTAAAAGATCAGAGAAAGTACAGTTCTCTGATCTTTTATTTTTTAGTAAAGTATAATAAAGAGTTGGAGGTGAAAAAACCGCCGGTATACTGGAATTCCTTTAGTATCCGTCATCTTTATGAATATTCATTCTCTGTTTAAATTCAGGATTTAAGCACCCTTCTAATTCCTCCCAGAAAATCGGAATCACAAAATCTACAGAGGAAGATGAGAGAATTTCATAAGGATTATAATGAAAGTATAAACCTTTAGTATCAAAATAAAAATTATCCGTATTTGGAATTTCACGTAACCCGTTCATCTTAAATATCCTTTCATCAAACTCATTAATTCTTATATTACCTGTTATATTAAAAAAGATTTTGTACATATTCTTTTTCAAGAGTACCAAAAGTTGGTCCCTGGATAGACAAGTTATATCAGTGAGGGTCATTTCTTTATTATTTTTAAGATCAAACATTTTATCCTTGTACGAACATTGTTTAATTTTATCCCCTTCATTATGGGTATCAACATATTGAATATGCATATACTGATGAAGCAAAAATTTCACCTGCATTTCATTCTTGTATACCCACAAACCACCAAAACCTTTTGTTTTATAAAGCTTATTTAACTGATCATATTGCTTTAACATATCTTTTTCTACAGAAATTTTCAACTCTGTTTTCGAAGAATGAGCAGAATCTTTATATCTGAAATAAATGTTGTTCAGCAAATTTGTATTTTGTATAAAGGGAAAGTAAAGTTGCTTTGAAGAATAAACCAGGGACAAAGAATCAGTAATCTTCATTGTATCTGTAATATTTACAGAATCAATATCATAAAATTCTTTCTCTATCAGAGGATGAGATTCAGCCTTTTTACATGATGTAACCAAAAAAAAAGCAATACTTGAAATAACAATTAAATTTTTCATTATGTGTATCTGTGTTAAAATTCGGTGTGTTATAAAGATCTCATATCGATCCAGTCTCTGGGTTTAAGCCATTCTTCCATTTGCGCTTCAGGGCTTCCGGGAACCGGATGAAAATCATATTTCCATTTTGCGGTAGGAGGCAGACTTATAAGAATTGATTCCGTGCGGCCATTGGTCTGAATCCCAAATAATGTCCCCCTATCATGGATAAGGTTAAATTCTACGTAGCGCCCACGCCGGTAAGCCTGCCAGTCTCTATGAGCCTGTGTATAGGGAATATCCTTATTCTTTATAACTAAAGGGATGTAAGCCCTGAGAAAAGCATTTCCGTTCGATTGAGAAAAAGCAAGAAGATCTTCAATTTTTTTTTCCTTATCTGGACGCAGATAATCATAAAAGATTCCTCCAATACCTCTTGGCTCATTATTACGGTGCTTATTGGCAAAATATTCATCGCATTTCTTTTTAAATAAAGGATAAAGTTCTATGCCGAAAGGGTCACAAGCTGCCTTAAATGTGCGATGAAAATGACTTCCATCAGATTCTTTAAGGTAAAAGGGTGTTAAATCGGCACCTCCTCCAAACCAACATTCTTTTAACTCTCCCATCTTATCATAAAGTTCAAAATACCGGAAATTGGCATGTACTGTAGGAACAAACGGATTAACCGGATGGATGACAAGAGAAATACCGCAAGCTGTAAAATGACCGTCGGAAACTTTATTATCTAACAATATCTCAGGGAGCTTACCATGAACAATTGAAGTGCTTACCCCTCCTTTCTCAAACACATTACCATCTTCGATAACGTGTGTACGACCACCTCCCCCCTCAGGATGTTGCCATACATCCTGCCTGAAAAATGCTTTTCCATCTATCGTTTCCAATACATCACATATTTGGGTCTGGAGTGAGTGTATAAAGTGTATGAATTCATTTTTAATTTTCATCTTCAAAAAAATTAGTAACGGGGCTATAACCAACCTATGATAAACATTCCCATTTAGAAAAAACAAGCTCAATAATGCGGTATTATTATAGTATTGGGTTCCGTAAATTATCGTTAACACTATCAATGAATAGATGTTACTTTTCTTTTTTAAACAATTTAAAAGCTGCTATCAATAAAAACATCAGAATAATAACTTCTGTAATGATAAAACCATAATGGATTTTTATTGTATACTTTAAAACAACACTACATCCCAGAAGAAACAAAAGCAGAATGCCTATTTCATTGATCTTCTGCAATTTTATACTGGACATATTAAAATCATAACCACATAATGCTTTTAAATAGCGGATTTTTTCAAAAACCCAATAATGATAAGTGCTCAGCATTGAGAGAAAAATAAGTTTTAAATCAAACCACTGCATCTTCACAAGTTGTTTATTCAAAAAAAACAAAATTACCCCCGTCGTAAGCATAATCAATCCACCGGGAACAACAATCATATTCCATATTCTTTCAATCCTAAAAAGGTATTGCCTTCTTAAAATCTTCTTTTTTAATCTTGAAAATTGATTGGTATGTTTGTAAGAAAGGAAAAGTTGACCTACATAAAATATCCCTAAAAAATAACATACTATAGAAAAAATGTGCAGCAATTTGATTGTAATACTAAACATAACAAATATTTGGCGATTAAAAAGATTAAGCTATATTTTTATAATATATCCAATCATCAATTGAAAACTCCTGTTGTAAACATATTTTGTATTAACAACATTTTGTAATCCTATTTCATACTGTCCCTTGATATAAAGCCCTGCAGGAGACTGATAGCCCAAACCAAAGCTAAGTCCGTAATCAAAACGATTAACCTGATTAACCTGATTCCCAAACACAATATCTTTTGTGCTTTTTTCCACTTCTTTGCCTGTATCAGTTACCGTCTTAAAGGTATGTCCAGCAGCGGCCAAAGCCGCATACATACCTGTTGATACAAACAGTCCACCGACTTTCTCACTATTAAAATAATAAATGACATTAGCCGGTAATTCAAAATAACTGATTACCCGCCTGGTATTAATGGTCGAGCTTTCTGTTAATATGGTCTTTTGGGCTCCTTTAGGTAAATAAAATAATCCTGACTGAAACCACAAGTTCTTATTAAGTTGTATACGGGCCGAAATACCTGCAGTAAATCCTGATGCATTTGAAATACCCACCGTCTCATTAGTATGGACATTAGAGAGTCCAAAACCCGCCTCTATAGCTAAATTTATCTTTTGAGCAGTCAGCGTTACTGAAAGCATCAAAAGTGAAATAACAGATTGTTTTTTCATCTAAGAATAATTTAAACTGATTTATTTCTTGATATCAATGTACATAATACCTTGATCCACATAAGCATCAAGTTGAGTATTGGCTCCTTTCCCATCAATCCCGTCAGGATCTACTGCGCCATATATATATCCGCTATTGATGTCTATGATTGTAGTCAGATAAGATCCAGATCCCTGGTAGGTAATCTCACCATTGTATGATGACTGACTGAAATTGAGATCATCACTTGAATTCCCATCATTGAAATCCAACTGCTTGAGTTTACAACCATCATAAGTAAAGCCATTTGCTGTGTATTCCAATGTAATACTTTGTCCGGCTGCCAATAAGATTTTCTTATTGGAACAATCTGTAAATTTCATAACAACATTCCCCAAAGTCGCATAATTAATATTCCTTATTTTTAAACTGGTAGGTGTATATTTATCAAATGCATGTACTTTTCCATCCGTATTGATGTTTGAATTCCATCGTTTTAAATAGATATAAGAAGAATAGTCATCTTTCTTAAAGGATTCCACAATTGCCTTACCGCTACCGCCATCGATACCATCTCTATTGGTAAAATGATAATACACTGTATTCTCCGGATGAACATAGTCTTTAATAAGTATCAATGATCCATTGGAATCTGTAGGATCAGATTCCTGCATAAAATATTTAATATCATTGGATCCCGACCAGCTAAATCTCATATAATTGTTAATATCATTCCCGTTATTAAGTCCCAATTGCTGTACTATATGGCCGTTATAAGTATATTTATCATTTTGAGCATCATAATACAGCACAATCTTTTCCGCAGGATTTAGAGTCACAATATCAGGATCACTTCCTTCTATCCGTATTTTAACTCTAACAACATTATAATCAATATTTTGCAAAATAAGCTTTCGGCTGTAATAATAATGAACAAGCATAATATCTTTTGGGGTTAAACCTGAGACAGGACGTTCTACAACACTCCCGTCTTTTTTGGTAAAAAAAGGAAGAGATTTGCTTATTAAAAGATCTCTTAAAGCAATGTTGTTTCTTGGATAAGAACCATACATCATCGCGGATTGCATATCAAACATAAAAGGATCACCAAGGTTTGTCCGCTCAATTTGTAAATTGCTAATTAAAGTAGGATATGAAGAGCTATAATTATTTTTTATAAAGTTGAAGGTTTCCGGCTTCATGATAATGTGATCAATTCTACTAGGTTTTTGATGTTCGTGGATTAAGCCCGCGACATGACCGATTTCATGAATAATACTTTGAAGGTCACAGGTTGAACTAATATCAACAGTACTTTTCCCCCCTTTTACAGGATACCCTACAGTAGCCCTGCAACCTGAATCAACTTTTTTAAAATAAACCTTTTCATTAGCCGGAACCTGGATAAAAATGACATTAGTTTTATCATTCCAATGCTGTATTGCCTGATTTATTGTTACCAATTCTGAATTCGTAAAACCGGGACCTATTTTGAAACTGATAGGTCCAGCAGGCCAGAGCGTAACATTAATATCACTAATCTGATCCCAATCCCCAACAACATATTTGTTTGATGTGCCTAAGCTGGACAATTCCTTAACTTCATTTTTATAAAGGATAATATCTTCATCAACAATATAATCACCATCATTATTCTTCCATGCATTAAGCTTCCTGCCCCTGTAATCAACATCAACAACTCCAACTTTGCTCTCATATTGCTGACCCTCATCCAGGCCCTGAAACTCATCTTCTTTACAAGAAAGCATAATAATACCTACAACTACTAATATTAAGTGTTTCATATATTTATTCTAAAATGGTTTATAAGATAGATCTTCATTATTCATTAATTTTACAAATAGTAGCAACATTGAGTTAATCCATACAATCCCCAATCTTACAGATAAGAAGTGTATAAAATCTGTTCAATACCTGCTGGCTTGATTATTAAGTTTTTATGAAGAAGGTTAAAGCAGAAAATCGCATAATATGGTTAGCAGGGATTTACAGTTCTCTATTACTGATAAAAACCTAGAAACTCCACATTATACCAATCGGTAATTTGCAACTGCTTTCTATAACATATAAGTCTAAAAACATTGGGGCCAAAGTTTTAGGCCCGTGCTACACAACACTACTTTTAATGGTTTACCAAAAAATTAGCATGTAAAAAATGTCCAGTACAAAATTAGAAACAAAATTTCCACTACAGGTATAAAACACTGTAGCATTAGCTGTAAATTCATGTAGTTATTTTATGACATTTTAAGGAAATACAACAAATGAATATGCCAGAAAAATTCCAATAGAATGATAAATGTTGAATGTAGAAAGCAAATCAATACTTATAAACATCTATTTTTAAAATGAATATCATCAATATAAGTAAAACCTTGTTAAAAATATCAGAATAGAATTTTATATTTTGACAGCAGATGATAAAAAGGAATCCAGATGTTTCTTATAAACTGTAATCTGAATTCCTTATCAAATGAATTATGAAAATAAAGTTTTTAAGACTTAAAAAATACAGGGTTTTAAATTTAAAACCCTGTGAGGGAACTTCATCATCTCTCTCATCACTTTGCTAAAAATGAATTAAAAATCTGTATTGCAAACATAAGAACAAAATCATAATTACATCGGTTAAAATGTGTAGCATTATCACGAACGATGTATAGTTTTTTAGTTACACAAACGACATTATATCAATTTTTAGCAATCAAAATCAGGAAGAAAAAAGATAAATATCCCAAAGGTTATGGCACCTAAATTTACACGAATAAAATTATTACTTATTCCTGTGAAAAATGTTTTTGCATAAATCTTTTTGAAATAGAGAGCCCCCCCATTACCCCTAATATTATCACAAAAGATATAGCCTGCTAATGCCATTGTTTTACTTCAAATGCAAACAACGGACTGGAGTCAAAATAATGTACGAAGTGGTGAGCGATAAACATTGAACTAATACCACTGATCAGTAAAGTTTTATTATACTTACGTGCAATAATTTCAAATGCAAATAGAAAACCATCCAATGCACTTCCAAACAAGACTGTAACTCCGGCTATAATACCTGCGCAGATCAGCTCTGTTTTACATGCCCGTGCAGCATGTAAATATTTATAGGCTTGATTTTCAACTGTTGCAGTGGCTACCACTGCCGACACTTCCACATCGGTTGAACCACCAAAAAGTACCGTTAAAACAGCTGCTTAAAGATCAAGAAATTCTTCAATCCAAAACTAAAATGATTACTGAACTTCAACAAAAGAATATTGAGTTAATCAAAGAAGTTTCACTATTAAAAAACAAGCTGTACACTATTCTGTCTAACATCTCTGCGTATATAAAGGAGATTTATTTCAATTCAGTGAAGGATACCATTATAAAAGCCATACAGTTTGAAAAATTTAAACAGCCTAAGTTATTTGATACAACCAAGGAAAAATAGTAGCAATAGTTGACAGTATTTGTAAAAAAGTTTCTGAAGAAAATAATATTCCCTTTTCATCACACCAGCTTAGAAATCTTTTCATTATTGTTGAATTCTTAAAGCTTTAATGGAAATGATCTCAAAAACGGATTTAATATACGAATACTATGCTATTGAACAATGGATTACAAGTGCAATATTCGTTTTTATAGGAATCTGTGATCCATACTTCTCGCCAATTTTCTAAAAAAAATTATAAAAAGTACTGAGGTAAAATGTATTGATGTATCAAACGGAACAACTACAATCCAGTCTCTATTTCTTTTCTTAGACAATTATCACACATTTTATTAGTTTCTAATTTTAGAAGCGTTGTATGGAAATAAATGAGTTCAAAAATGGACTTTAGTATCAAAAAAAAGCAAGCAAATAATAAAATAACTGTACAGTAGTTCATTTTATGGGAATCCGGATTTATTATTTCTGCCCTTGTAATCCATTTAAAAAAGAAACATAAGTCACAATAGAATTGTTTTTTCTCTTCCTTTTTTAAATGGATAAATATTCATTTTACATCTAGTAATAAAACTACATTGATTTAGTGATAATATTACCATTGTATCATAACATGATACCTAACAACTTGTTATATTTGTCTTAACTATAAGATACCTAGAGTATATATATGTTAATACTGATGAAGAAATCAACCTGTTTGCTTTTATTTTTTAAGCTGTAAACGAATAAAAAGTAAAAAAGTTAAGACAGCGAGGAAAGAAAGGTATTACAAACCTAATTATACGGATCATGTTAAACTTTTTTTTGATCTAATACTATCAAAAAAAATAATTTTAAAATATTTATCAGATGAGAAAAATGTATTTATTACCAATGGCTTTCATTGGTGCTTTGTCCTATGGACAAGTAGGGATCAATAGCTTGACTCCCAAATCGACACTGGATGTTGCCAGTAAAACATCGGACGGAAGTACTTCAGAAGGGATTTTAATTCCCCGTATTACAGGAAATGCTCTTCATGATGCGGAAACAGCTGCTGTATACGGCAATGATCAAGATGCTATGCTTGTTTTTGTAACTGCTGCGCCTGATCCTAATAACCGTACCGGCCAGGTTGAAGGAATGGATGTTCGAGGTTTTTATTACTTTGATGCAGGTAGTAACCGCTGGGTAAAAATGGTATCCAGTGGTACGAGTACTGCTGCGGTAACCCAGATGCTGTGTTCAGCTTCCATTGATATTGGAGTTCTGGAAGCAGGGAAGCCTGCGGCAGGTATCAATACCTCGATTCCTTATAACGGCGGTAACGGTGGTATTTACTCTGCCGTAAGTGTGCCTTCTACCGGAGTTACCGGTCTTACAGCTACACTCCCTTCCGGTACATTGAATAATGGCAGTGGTACATTCACCTTCAATATTACCGGTACTCCTTCTGCAGCCGGTACTGCTGTGTTTACCATCAGTATAGCCGGGGAGACCTGCGGTTTCACTCGTACTGTGGCAGCGGGAGGATCTTTTCCTGATGTAGTTCCTGTAATCATTAACGGCCAAACCCGCCAGATGATGACCCATAACTTAGGAGCGGATACTTCTCAGGATCCTAATATCCCTAACCAAGCGATTATGGGAAGTTATTATCAGTGGGGTAAGAAGAATCCTGTGGCGACTGCATATACTGGCTCTGGTGCCATCTCCGGTTGGAGCACATCCGCAGCTGCTAATAAAGCCTGGAATTCCGGGACTGAGGCTGTTCCTGTAAAGACCGCCAATGATCCCTGTCCTGCGGGCTTCCGTGTTCCGACAAGAAATGAATGGGTATCATTTGTCACTAACAGTCCTAACCCTACGAATATAGGAACGTTTGTTGGCTCTCCCGGTAGTGCTACAAACTTCACTGTGGGTAAAAAGTTTGTCAATAACGGAAGCACCCTGGTCTTTCCTGTTGCAGGCAACCGCAACAGTACTACGGGAGCCCTGACCCGCCGTGCCTACAACGGCCTCTATTGGAGCAGTACAGAGAATAGTACAAACGCCTATTACCTCCTCTTAATTAGCAGTTCGGTAAATTCCGCCAGCCTCAATCGTACGGACGGATTTTCAGTGCGATGTGTTTCAGAATAGATTCTATTCATTTAATTCATTAGTCTATTAAGCGGAATTTATTTGTCTATTTAAAATTTTATTAAAGACGATACTCATACATCTGTGCGGCAAAGAATTTGCCGCACTTTTTAGTAGCTTTTCTAAAACAAACAAGATATATATTGCAATTATTCTCAATGGCTATCAGTTTAAATTATGAAAGTAAACCACACCGTTTTTATAAAAAATCCTATTATTTGGATTAAGCAATGTAACAAATGAAGGTCGAAAATGAACTTTAGAGGATGTTTCCGCTGACTTATAATATGTTTTAAGGATTTAATTAAAACTTTTGCAGGATTGGGGTGGTCAATTTGACCGTCTTTTTCAGTTTGATCTATTAAACAAAACATTGCTATGGAAAAGCACTAATATAAATTGTTTTTGGACAGTAAATCAATGATAAAAGGAAAAATTAATTATTGGAGTATTGCTAATCCTTACTTTGGACTAAGGATATATTGTATTGAATAATTGACAAATATTTTTATAAACAAACTGTCAATCATGTTGTAGCTATTACAAATATTTTTTTAATCCAAATTTAGTAATGGATCTTTATGTTTTAAAAGCGTAAGCTCTAAATTAATTAAATTACATTTTAAATTTCCTAAATTATTTCAGCATTCAATCCAGTTTTCATAGAAAACTTGAAGCATACAATGGTCTTTCAATTTCCTTTAAAATCTTTTCATTCACCGATCCTTGAAAATAAAAACCATTTCCTGCAACACAGGAAATGGCGAAACATAAAATAATATAGTTGAAAGTGATTGACTTGAAATTTTATAGATGATGACTAAGGTTTTGCTGGACTTTTCGTAAAAACTGATAAGCTTCTACAGAAGTTTTGGTTTCCAACGAAAAAGAAAGAACATTTTCTTTAAGATTTCTGTAATAAATGCTTTCTTTCCAATTTATAAAATGACGTTTATTCATCTTTTTTCTTAAAACGATCTGGACACAGTCTTTTTTCATCTCTATTAGTCCGAAAGCTGAAAGGCTATTTATAATCTCCGAAAGCAAGGCATTTCGGAAATTAATACTGACAACATGCTTTCTGAGGTATTTCATATGCCTTACTTCAGGAATATACTCACCTGTCTGCCATAAACAGTATGCACTTTGTTCATATGCAATCCATGAAGATCCATGCTTATAAAACACTATAGTCTTTCCGTCTTCTTTTAATATAATGTTTTTAATAGTCATAACTTTATCATTGTAAATTTTAAACAATAAAACCATTACGAAATTAAATCCAATGTTCAGCAGTTCTTTGCTTCTCAGATTAATTTTACACGAAGGTTATTAGTCGTTCTTCTGACGATCTAAATTTACATTTATTAAAAATTTATGCAAAAAAATACAATATAGTTTTATCACTATATGCATGCAAAATTATAACTACAAAGCGATAAAACTATAAAATAAACCATTTATAAATATAAAGCGGTATGTAGATTTACATCTATACAAAATGAAATGTAATACTATACAAAATGAAATACAAAACTACATCGCAAGATAATTCTATGACCTAAATTTGTGTAAATAAAGACAAGATGAAAAATATCTACTACACATTCTCAATCTTAAAGGGGGCATTATACCGCTACCATCAGTATTATTTATAGAATATTAATCAAATCCTTCTGGTTATTAATAAACTACTCTTTATTAGTTAATAATTTTAACAAATAATTAACTAATAAAGAAAATCTTCACTTAACAGAGAATTACTATATCCGTAACAAAATACACTCAATATTATATTTTAATATAATATTAATAAAATTAAATATAAAATATTTAATTTTTTAAAATATTCTTAAATTCGAAATCAAAAAATAGCATTTAACACAAAGTTATTTTTTTTAACCTTTATTTAAATTTAGCTTATAAAACATAAAACAACATCAAATATATTAAGAATGAAAAATAGATTTATATTTATTCTATTACTGACTTTCCTTACCCTGTATGCCCAATCTGATCTTGTATGGCAGAATTACACTACTGATAATGGTCTTCCACAGAACAGCGTCAAGGATATCATTAGAGATAAATATGGTTTTATTTGGATTGCGACAGAAAATGGGATTACACGCTTTGACGGAAGCCAGTTCGTCACAATAGACAATCAAAATAATAAAAAAAGATACAGAAATTTTTGGGGAAATATAGAAAAGGATTCTATTTTCAATGTCGACGAAACAGGAAGAACAACTCTATTTATAAAAAAGCGAAAGCTGCTGGAAAAAACAATATCTACAAAATACTTTAAAACAAGGGTAAGCTATAATGGGCATAAATATGCGCTTTATAACAAAAACAGTTCAATAACCCCTAGAATGGATAAAGACCGTGTATATATCAATACAGGTAAATATATATATTTTTTTGAAAAAAGTGGTATCACTTATTATAATCCTTTAACCAATATCGGTAAGAAAATAAAAATTCCTTTTAACGTAAGATTCCTCAAGGATATTTTCATTTGTGAGGATAGTATCTTTATATCCTTTCCCGATTATAAAAAGATGATCAAAATCAATAAAGAGCAGGTTTCAATTGTGGACAGTAATTCCTTGTATACAGAACCACAAAGCATCATCTACTGGAGCCAGGGCAATGAGAAAGTATATATTATCCATAAGGACTTTCTCTACAAGAGTATATACGGCAATGATAAACTCAGCGTGGAAAAAATAGCGTACATACCCAACTTTAATAAAAAATTGAATCTCCTGTACATTAATTCAATAGTGTATGATAAGCAAACCCAACACCTTTTTTTAGGAAGTTTGACAAAAGGATTATATGTAGTTACACTCCCTCAATTCAGCACTCCTACTCAGGAATCTTCATTTGCAGGTAATGTTTTTTATGCAACACTTCCTTTTGACAGCCATAGCATCATAACACCCCAGGGAAATATTTATGACAGCATATCTCAGATTATTAAACCTCAAAAAAACGGCAATGCAGATATATTCAACGATTATAATAAGTATTCGCTGGCAATCAATAAAGCAGAAGATATATTTTTTATCAAAAACAATGCACTTTATAAACGTCTTAAGGCCTACCAGTATGATAAATATACAAAAGTTCCTATAGATGAAGAGATCGATGCCGTGTATAGCAAGGATAAGCAGCTATACGTCGTATATATAAAGAACGACAAGTATTATCTTTCAGAATATAATGATGATCTGCAAAAAACAGACCCTCTGTTTTATTTTAATTATCCTGTTAATGATGTAAAAAAATATAATGATCAACAACTGCTCATAGCAGGATTGAATGGTCTTTACATGGGCGATACATCAAAAAAAGAAATTAAAAAATTATTAAATTATCCTATTAAGAAAATTATACAGACATCTGACCATAATATCTGGATTGTTACAAAAAATCACGGTTTTTTTCTTTTCAGAAAAAATAAGTTTATCAGAATGCCTTTAGATGAGAAGTCTTATTTGCTAGACCCTCATACTATTCTAGAGGATCATCAGCAGAATTTATGGATTTCTACTAACAACGGGCTTTTTAAAGTCAAAATGCAAAATCTTTTGCAATTTTCCAGTCAAATGGATAAGCCTGTTGGTTATTACCGATATACGATGGAAGACGGGTTGCCTACTAATGAATTAAATGGCGGTGGAAATCCAAATGCAAATATTCTCAGCAACGGACAAATGGTATTTCCATCTCTGGATGGTCTGGTATTTTTTAGACCTGATAAAGTAAAATCTTTCCACCTAAAGTCCACTGATTTTTATATTGACAGAGCCCAGCTGGACGGCCATAAAATGACTATTGAAAATAATACGGTCAATATTCCCAATAATAATTTTAATGCTCTCGAAATTTTCGTGGACTTTCCTTATTTCAATAACTTGAATAATGTAGATCTACACGTGTCATTGGATGGCAGTGCATGGATAGATTTAGGCCTGCAGAGAAAACATACCCTCGAAAATTTAACACCTGGAAACCATCAGGTTAAATTTCGATATTTAGACGAGAATAATAATTATATTTATAAAACAGTCGATGTAAAAGTTGGTTTCTTTTTTTATCAAAGCCAGTATTTTAAAATATCAGTCGCTGTTGTTACAATACTTCTTGCCTATTTACTAATCAAATCCAATGAAAGACAACTTAGATCAAAAAATGAACTTTTAGCGAAAGCCAATACAGAAATAAATGCCCAAAAAGAGGAAATCAACAGCAGTAACATCATCCGGGAAAAACTCATTGAGGCAATATCTCACGATATAGCTACCCCAATAAAACATCTCTCGCATCTCTCTAAAAAACTTAATGAAACAGATAGTTTGGAAATCCAGAAAAAATATTTCCACAGCATACATAAATCTTCAGAATTGCTGTATCGATTCACCCTTGAACTCGGTAACTATGCATTCCTTTTTACAGGTACAGTAGAAGAAACCCTCCCTTATCCATTAAATGAACTCATTATGGAAAAGAAAGTCTTTTTTGAAAATATTGCACAGGATAATGATACCGAACTTATATTCCACCCTAAAGAGGAATTGTATATACAAACCAATAAGTCAGTGCTTGCAGCAATTATTCATAATATTATTGACAATGCTGTAAAAAATACCACTGAAGGCCATATAATAATAGATATAGCTCATGATAACTCCTTTGTTTATATTAAAATTACTGATGAGGGAAACGGAATGTCACCCGAACAGATCTATTACTACAACAACCTTCATTCAATTTTGATTGAGGATGTACAGTTGCAGAAAAAAGGGTCCGGCTACGGTCTTAAGTTTGTCCTTCTACTGATCGACAAAATTAAATCGCAAATAACGTTTAACAATAATGTTCCCAAAGGGACAAAAGTAGAAATTAAAATACCTAAATTAAAATGTTGACAATTATGAAAAAAAACATCATGATAGCAGACGACCATTACGTTGTAAGAATGGGGACTGCTATAATCATCGAAGGCGCTCATCCCGATTTTAGTATTGATCACGCAGATAGTTTTCATGAAGTTCTTGAAAAATTAAATGAAAAAGAGTATGACATGCTGATTCTTGACCTTGAAATGCCTGGAAGCACTTTTGAGCATATGATCAAGGATATAAGAAAAATGCAGGCTGACATTAATATTCTTATTTTCACCAGTCATAAAGAAAGCCAGGCGATATCCTACCTATCTGCAGGCGCTAATGGATACCTTAATAAATCCTGTGAAGACACTAAAATTATTGAAGCTGTAAACTCCATTTTTACTTCAGGATACTATTATCCGCAAGCATTACTGCACGAAGTTATCAATAATGATTTTAATCCTTCCGGTAAAGTGACAAGACCTTTGGATCTGCTCTCTGAAAGAGAAGCAGAAATCTATCACCGGCTGGTGGATGGAAACGGTATTCTGGAAATATCTAATATTTTGAATATTCATATGTCTACTGTCAGCACTCACAAGCTCAGAATATTTAAAAAGCTCAATGTCCATTCCATCGCAGAGTTGGTACATCTCCACAATAAGTATTATAATTAATACAGAAGCCGGTTATTATTAACCGGCTTTTTTTTCAACTGTTACAGAAATACTTCTATTAATATTTAATTTTAAAATGACAATATATCCGTAATAATACTATAATAAATACTGCAAATAATAAAAAACATCTTTTTAATTTTGCATAATCAACTGATATACCATAATAGAGGCACCCGCTCTTAAACAATTGGTATGCTGAAATTACTTTCAGATAAAGCATAACAATAATCACAATTTTGTCTATAAAGCTCCCAATATAAAAGGAGTTCAAATCAATTGATTCTGATATCCGGGATCTCAATCAATAAACCTTTATATATAACCATAATAAAAAAAATTATACTATCTACAAAGATTTAGCACTATCAATGATGAAAACATTTATTTTATTTATTTTATTATATACCTCCTCTTTTGTATTTTCTCAAAGTAATACAGATCAGGATATGCAATCCGTATTGTGTTATTTGAAGTACAATAAGTCCGATAAAGCAGAACGTATAATAGATCAAAACTTCATTCATTCCTCCGATGACTCCAAAAAAGTGATCGGTTATGTAGGTTTATCCATACATTATGATGCTTTACATCAATCGAAAAAAAGAATGGAATTATTAAAAAAAGCAAATGAAATTGCCGAAAAAACAAATAAGCCAATAGACCTGGCATATGTACAATATGGATATGCAAAATATTACCTGAGTCACAAAGAATTTAATCTATTTTTACAATCCTATAACAGAGGATTTGTAATTCTTAAAGATTTAAAAAATGAAAATTTTTTGATCAGTATGTTTTACAATCTTAAGGCCAGATATTTGATTGATACTAATAGTAATGAAGATAAAAATTTACAGGATATTAAGAAAAATTCCATAAAAGCGGTTGAATATGCTGTCCAATCAGAAATTCCTCTTTTGATTGATATAGAAGGTGATGGTAAATCATTAGAAATTTTTTATTACATCAACCAAAAAAATCAACTCATCAAAGAACTGAAAGCAAAAAATATAAGATATGTAAAACAGAAATCTGTTTTTCTGATAATGTCCTTATCAACAGGATTGGGAATTCTTGTATTAATATTTACCCTACAATACAAGCAAAAAATAAATAGATACCAAACCAATCTGCTTACTACAGAAAAAAATTATCTCAAAACACAATATCAGATATTGACCCTGCAACGCGAAAGATTACAAAAACAGGCTATTGCAACATCGCTTCAACTTGATTCCAAAAAAGTAGTACTCAACGAGCTAAAAAATAGTATAGAGAACAATGGTACCAATCTGAAAAAAATATTAAAAGAAGATCAATTGGCAGACCATGATTTCAATGAACTTCAGCATATGACAAAGGAAGTTCATCCCAATTTTTTTAATCGCATTCAAAAAATTTCTAAAAACAAACTCACCCATTTGGATATGAAATACGCTGCTTATATTTATCTTAATATGAATAATTTTCAGATATCGAATATTTTAAAAGTAGATCCTAAGACAGTAAGAGTAACAAAATACAGATTAAAACAAAAGATCGGTCTCAATAAAGATGATGATTTATTTAATTTCATTCAAAGTCTGGGAGAAATGGCATAATCATAAGGGAATAATTATTTCAACAGTCCAAAATTAAGCTTGATTAAATTAATTTGAAAAAAGCCATAAATAAGTCATCAACCGAAACTATAAATATTGATAAATTAAAACAACTGTCTTAAAAAAATAGGCAGTCGTTTTTATATACGTAAAGGAAGAATCTTTAAATCCTTTGTTAAATTTGATTTGGAAAAAAAACGGTTCTACATCGTTACCTCTTTGTTTCCAAAGCTTTTCTCCACGCATTGTATTGGAAAGTGGAGAGACTTTTTTGCCGAATCTTTGAAAGTTTTGGTTTTCTGATCTCATCAAAATAATTATACTTTAGGTAGGCTTAATTTTCTCTTTTGAAGACAGAAATAGTTCTCTTCTTAGCGATATCTGAAATCGTTACCAGAGGTCTTAATAAGCCACAGGATGGGGTGCATGATATAGAATTAATGATGAACTGATTGGGTATATACTGAACTGAAGTTTGCAGTCCGTTTTTAATAGCTGTTTCTATTTTTAAAAATTTCTGTTGTTCTATTATGTACTGTGATGGAAATCTTCTTCTTTTTTAGCAACTTGCAAGGGGAATTCCAGAGTTCTCAAAACTAGGCCTCCGTACATTCTTCATTTCTATTTAAAGATTTTTCCATACAAATGTGTAACGGTTAGCATTGGCCTCTATTTTGGGTTCATCACTAAAAATAGCCTCAAGGCCCAGGTAAGCTTTGGGATTCCTTTTTATTACTCATAAAAAAAGCTGCCTCACATTTGAGACAGCTTCCTTTTAAAATATTTATCAAAGTAGAAATTAGTAGATAATATCTAAGGCCAGTATCCAGTGGTAGGGTTTCCTCCGCTACCACCCGGTGTTTTAGGAATGTCACTTCCAAATCCGGGATCAATATTCGTTACTGAAACTGAAGTATCATATATTCCATAGAGAACCACAGCCAGATTGGTTCCTGAATTGGCATAGTCCCTTGAATTATAAATAAAACGGTATTTAAATTTTTTATTTCCAAGACCATTGAACCATTCACTACCTGAAGTGTTATTATTTAAAGTAAATGTTACACCTACTCCACTTACTTCAGGAAGAATGACAGGTGAATAGGCTCCTGCATGTGCACCGATTTCTCCGGTTGTAATAGGTTTGTTTGAATTTCCCTGTAAATAACAGTCAAGAGACCCTAAAGCTTCGTTAGAATTGATAGGTCCGTTCCACTTCTTAATCTGTCCCAGATCATCATCACTAGATCTTATAAAGAATGAAGCTGACATTGCAGCACCTGAAGTATTTCTTACCCAGACTTTATAAAAGTCAGTTATACCTCCCTGAAAATTGAAGTTATCCTGTATTTCAAGTCTGATCATTCCATTATTAGCACCTGTTCTAAGTGAAGTCGGCTTTCCATGGATCATCGTTTCCCATACTTTGGGTTTTACATCTATCGTAAAAGAAGAATTTATCGTTGAACCTCCGGAAACAGTGTTGCTCACATAATAAGTAGATTTCTGATTGTTACTTCCATTACCTCCCATGGATACCTCCTCGGCAGTCATCGGGAATTTGCCAGTTGTAGCAGTAGCTGCCTTCAAAACAATAGTTTGGCTTCCCGCTGCTACTGTGATTTCACCGCTGTCAAAGAAGATACCGTTCTTATCTGTTGAGACCAATCTTAATTTACCTGGCTGGCTGACATTGATAGGAACACTTACCTTATTGGAGGTCGTAAGGTTGGTGGCTACTGTATAAGTTCCGGAAGCTGTTGCTCCTGAACTGGTAAAAATTGCCGGATTGTCAGCGGCAGCAGGGTGAGAAATTTCAATACTGCACAATGCTCCGCTAGAGTTAGTCATTGATAAACTTGTATTGGCAGTTGTAGGCGTTCCACTATACGCAATGTCAATAGAAGTTGTTGAAGATGTTGCACCGGAAATACCCGCAAATGTATAAGAAACCCCATTGATTGTTTGATTAATTGCAGGAATATCTTTTGTACCTGTAACTACTACAGGCACTTTAACAACTCCTGTACCCGATACCCCTTGAATCATAGCCGGAGTAACAGTTGCCATCGTACAATTAAAATTATAGGCATCAACAACCCCTGAGGAATTTTTAGTATAGGTACATACTGATATTCCATTGCTTTTGATAGTAAAATTACTGGTTGATGAAGAAGCAGATCCTGTAGCATTAGCAATGGTTACATTCTGTACCCCCGTAGAGGTAAATGTACCCCCTGCTGAATAGGCAATTCCATTATCGGAGGTAATACTTATAGCATAAGGCCCTATATGGGTCACATTGACACTCAACGTTATAGTATTTCCTGAAACAGAATTACCTACCGTATACGAATTGGTATCTGCGGCAGGAAACTGACCGCAATCAATTGTAAAATCAGCAAATGATGAGGGATCACATGAGCTTTGGCACAATGATACCCATTTGTTCTGTGCAATATTCCAATAGTTATAGCAGCCTGTATCGGTATTATAAATCAATAACCCATCACGGCTAGCATCAATAGTTCCAGGTGAAATAGCATCTCTCTGGACCTGAGTCATCCTTGGCAGTAACACCCCTTTTGCAGTGGAAACAACATCAAGCATGGATTTGGTATTAGGGCTTGTAGTACCAATTCCCACTTGCGCGAAACCAATATGACTTAGCAGTAATAGGATAAAATAAAATATTTTTTTCATTATTTTTTCTTTTTAGAATTTTTACTTTGTTGAACAAGTTTGCCATGTGGCACCGGAATAGGAGAATCTTCCATACCGCACATATGTTTCCATACACTCGACAGAGCATGATAGTAATTAAAACACTTTTCATCAGTGTTATAAATTAAGAGACCGTCATCTTGCGCAGAAACAACAATGGCATCTCTTTCCAAAGTGGTCAGCCTTGGAAATAATACACCGGCATCTTCAGACCCGACATCCAGAATTGCTTTTGAATCCGGTTGGAATGCAACATCCTTACTGATTCCCACACTTCCATTTTGCTGGGAGTATGCTAATCCGGAAACAAAGCAAATAATAGCAAGCAAATTTTTTTTCATTTGTAATGTATTATTGATTAATAAAATTTATAATTGAACATTTCTTGTGACTAAGAAATGAATCGATATGAATAATTGTATACTTGATGTAAATCAGTGGGCAAAGATTGGATTAAAAAACAGATCTGTATAAATTTTGACATTACAATTAGTATACAAGCACTATAATCTCTATATACAATATATATACATCATTATAAAATATTAATTTTCAGTAACTTACAACGCTCGTTTGTTTTTTTTTAAATAGATAATTTATCATCTAATTTCAGGATACAACTAATAAAAAAATCCGGCCTCAAAAGACCGGACTGACAAAAAAAGACAATCCACCAAAATTAGTGCTATATGAATGAAAAAAGATTGGCTATGAATATTAACAGTAAAATGAATAAAGAATCTCTGAAATTACTGTTATAAATATCTGCTCGAATTATAGTATAGTCTGTAATCATATATTTAATAATCATTCTCCACTTTCTTAAAAATGATGCATCTCCTATACTAAAGCTGTGATACATTCTTCGGATATGCAATTTAATTTCATCCGAGATAGAATCCTCCCTGTCAGCCCATTCATGAAGTTCCTTCCATAAGACAACTTTTTTAGAAGCAGGGTTTTCTTTATCCGGAATAATAATACTAATTCTATCAGGTTCATAAATACCTCTCATGGCTATGGGTTTATTGATAATACCTGGATATAGATTCAGATAAAAGGAAATTCGCAATAGAAAATCCGTATCTGCGTAATACGGTATCGGTTTAAAAAACTCTTTCATTTTTTTAATGAAAGGGAGTTTCCGCAAGGTAAGTGTATTAATATGCAATTTTCCAAACAGACTTCCTAAAGTTAACTGGCCTGCAAAAACAGCTTCAGGATGACATTTTTCACAAACAGTCGTTAGACGGTTTCTATAGAGGTGATAATATTTATCTTTTGCTTTTTTTGAATGGTAGTGAACTCCCAAAGCTCCATATACTCCATCTACTTTGTCCTTTTTAAACATTTCTCTTTCGGCATCAAATCTGTTGGGAAGGTAATGGTCATAAGCATTCAGAAATGCTATATAATCACCTCGGGATTTTTCAATTCCAAGATTTCTGCTTGCAGCAGCTCCATGATTATGCAGATCTGAATGCTGAAAAAGTTTGACTCTCTCATACTTGTGTTCAAGATCTTTACAAACAGTTAATGAGTGATCATAAGACCCATCTTCAATAAGGATAACTTCATAAACTTCTCCAAATTGTAAGGCAGATTCAACAGCATTTGTAATAAGTACTTCTGCATTACAGACAGGGATAATAACGGAAATTTTCATTAAATAAATTTTTAACCTTTATAAAATCAGTTTTTTCAGCAAATAAATTCATCTTATATTCCTCAGGTTCAAAGTGAATGACATATAAGAATTTATAAAGCATTCTGGAAACTCATTTGTTCAGTTTAATGATGGTAAAGTTTTTTAGATAAAATTAATAGTAATGTGCATATCTTATGAAGATATTGTTATTTCAAGGTCTGATAGCTTCGTAATCAAAGACCAGTACACCACCCGCAGGATCCAGATATGAACCGACAAAATTCTTAAAATCATCATGCATCGGATCAAAAGTACCAGTATCATTTAAAAAAGGTTTTCCCACATAGTAATCACGATCTTCTAATGATAAAAAGCCTACCCGGAATACCACTTCGAAATCGGAATCCTGGGCATTTTTATTATTCTCAAACCCATACTCAATAAACCGGATATAGGGCTTGCCATTTTTCACAGAGTTCTTAAGGGCAAGAAAGCGATCAATAATCATCTGTTTTTCGGAACTTGTTATATCCTTCCTGAACTTAAAAAAAACCAAGTGCTCAATCTTGTATTCTTTAGCTTGAACATTCAGGGATATTTTCTCATTGCTTATAAAATCAAAATTGAATAGTCCCTGATCTCCATCAAGATACAGGCTGATGAAATTCTTGAAATTATCATACGCAGGATTCAACGAATCCGGAGTCTGTAAAGATTTTCCGTCAAAATAATCCCGATCTTCTATAGAACTAAAAGAAATTCTGAATGCTATTTCGTATCCGGCATTAAGTCCTTCCTTGCTGTTTTGAAAACCATATTCTGCTTTCAGATAAGGTTTTCCATTTTTACGGGATTTATTCAATGCCATAAACAGGTTGAGAATCTCTTGTTTTTTTTCTTCTGAAATATCTTTGCGGAGTTTTACCAGTATTAATCGCTCCCATTTCTGCCTTTGTTCCAGCGACTTAAAGTTAGGATCACAGGACAATGCTGACAGTGCTAATGCAGTCATTATTCCTACACATATCCATCGTACTACATAAGATTTTTTTTTTAATCTGCCCATCACATACTGATTGACAGTTTCGCAATATTCCCAAAGAACGTCTTCTCGCTCCGGAATTAGTTTTCCTTTTTCTTCCATCTGTAATCTTTTAAAACTATTAAAATTTGTTGTAAAAACATATTGTATGAAGTGTTGGCACTACAATAGTTTAACGACTTAAGGTCAGGTAAATCCCTTTATTAAGATCCTTTACTTTTTCATATTTTGCCCCGCAAATATTTCCGCTAATGGTGTACTTTCCTTTTTCAAGTACTATAAAATTTTCGCCATCATGAGGAACTGCAAGATCATATTCTTCAACCCCTTCTTCAATATGTAAAATGGTATTACAATGGCTATGGTTTTTAACAAGCAGTATAGCATTAGGTGAGTCCAGGTTATTGTTGAACATTTCGTTTAAAAAACTGGCGGTCTTTTCCTTATGCTTAATTTTATCAGCCTGTAAAAGCTTTTCAAATCTCTCTGGATCAATATTTGAAGTAATATTTTGCTTTGCTTTTACCCATTTGGGTTCCATGGGATTGGAATTTTTTGTTTTTTGGATCCACTCCCTGTTTTTAAGCTCTCTAATCCTTTTTTTTAATAAACTATTCTTTGGATCATCCGGATGGGCATGAGTAAGATAATTCTGAATCTCGGAAATATCATTACTTGTCAGAATATTATATATATTTTTTCTTCCACTGCATTGAATCGATATCACACACAGCATAAGCAAAAGCATAACTTTCACTATTTCTTTCATCATTTTTTTATTTTTGAATAAATTTTAATAATTAATTTGACTAATCTGTATCGGTTTTGTACTTGGCAACCCATTTATGCAGGGTGGTTTTTGGAATACCATATTCTGAAGTAATCTCGTTGATAGTTTTCTGCTTAGTAGTTACCAGTTCGATCATAAAATCAATAACTTCTTTGGTATAGATATTTTTTCTGAATTTGGGCATTGCGCTCTTATCATTATTACCTGAAGTATTGTGTATAACAGTAGACGCTGGTGCATATAAAATCAGATGCTGTGAATAAATACGGAAAAAATCATATTCCAATAGTTTACTCCACATTAGCAGATATTTAGAATCAACACCTTCCTCTTTGTACATAGCCGAGATCTCTATAGGGCTCAATGATAAGAAAGAACAAATTCTTGATTCATTGATATCTAATTCCAGGACCCTTTTCTGTAAAAGTTCCCCGATATGTATATTTTTAAATATATTAGAACTCATTTTTTATATAATCTTATTCTCCTACTTGGTGAGTTAAATTGAAATTGATGCTATCGATTACAGAAACATTTTTTTCCATTTTGTCACTGTATTCCTGCTTAGCCTGAAATAGTTGGCAAGCTGTAGATTACTGCACTTATATTTTTTCTGGTGGTCAAGAATTCTTAAAATAGTATTAGAGTCATAAGACTTATGTCTCGCATTAAAAGATATCGCTTCATGATCATCCTTTCCAGTTATAATACCACTAAGCTTTAATACATCATAACTCATCAGGCGGTCTTTTTCAAGAAAAATTCGACACCTTTCCATAAGATGAGGGTATTTTAACATAATGAGGTCTGTATATATTTTTTTATAATCAGGCATTCTGTGTGCCGAAGACTTTCTTTTTTTGATATTCTTCATATTGTTCTTTTGCATTTTATTGTTGAGGTGCTATATATGGTCTTGGAGGTTTACGTATTTTCCTCCATAATTCTGTTGATGGATCAGCAAGTGCTTTTAGTGCAGACTCTGCGGTACTTTCACGGGTAACAATGTTTCCGTGCTGATCAATAACGAATAATGTAGGAGTTGCCTGAACACCGTAATTTATAAAATTGGCTCCTTTCATTCCCTGAAGGTCACAGGATAAAGTAGCTTTCCATTGTAGTTTATCCGCATCGTCTTTAAAAACTTTCTGATCTGTATCTCCGGAAATAGCAATCAAACGGATTTTACTTTTGAGAAGATCACCCTGCTTTTCAGAAAGCATTTTCATCTCCGTATCGCAATGCCCACAGTCTGACAAATAAAATACAACAAGGGTCTTTTGGTACTGCGTATCCGTAAAATCTATTTTTTTAACAATATTAGATTCTTTTTCAGGTGAGCTAATAACAATATCCGGTGCTTTACTGCCGGGAGTAGCTTTTTGATATACTGAAAGAATGCCATTGTAAGAGGCAATTTTCCCCGAACCGACAATAATGGGAGAAAGCTTTGCAATTACATTATCATTCCCTGATTGAGTGAGATGGTAGGTCACACATTCTGCCAGTGAAGTGTAGAGCCTGCCATCTGACATTTTATCTCCGATACGCTTAAAATTGTTGACAAAAATGGTTCCTCCGTCTTTTTTTTCTTCAAGATCCGTGAACATCGCAAGGACACTGTCCCAATGGCCCGAAGTATAAAGACTATTCCATGGAATGTCTTCAGTGATGGTACGAAGAACTTCTTTTTTGTTGTCTTCTTCATTCTCCTGTAAAGATGCTCCCAACCCGTTGGTAAGATTCACTGTTCTCAGAAAATCTGATGCGTAATCTTTATTTTTCTGAAGGGTTTTCTGAAAACCGGCATATCGGTCTTTTTGCAGATCGAGCTGCTGCTTATAGAGTGTATAGTTTTTATCGGTATGAGGATAGACTTTAGTGACCATAGCCATTGCCGTAAACTGATCGACAATTTTTTTTTGCTGCTGGTATTCAGAATCCAGCAGACTGTTTTCGTTATTATTTTTGTAAATAATATTTTTATTATCAGGTACAGCAGCCGTACATTCAACAGAAAAATTGTGCCCCGGAATAATCATATCAAGTCCTCCGCCTTCCTGGGTACCGGTAATAAGCCATCTGGACATTCCTGTATAAGGAGAAAGTTCTTTGGGAACTTCCAACGTAAACCTTCCGTCAGGAGGTATGGTTCCTTTTTGCACCCGCGTTTCTTTTCCTTTGAAAAGGATAAAATCATATGTTTTTCCGGCAAAATGAGGAAAATACATACTGACCGACTGCCCATAAGTACCGATAGCCGTGCCTAAAAAGATGATAATCCTGGTAAATTTATTTCTGTAATGCATATCAATCAATTAAAATGGATTAGTAGTTTTTTTATTTTGTTTTTTTAAGTGCTAGTTCAGTTTCTTTTATATTTTGGAGGGGGCGCCGTACTGCTACGGAGGAAGAAATAAATGCTTGTACAATTCTTTTTTTTACTATTAAAATAGTTCTCAGCAGCAGCTACGGACTATGCTCCCATAATTGTTACAGCTTGCACACCACTTTTTATTAAGATTTTGTGCTTTATTATTATCTAACTGAGCCGACCTTACCTTAATTATATCAAGCAGCTGTAACAGTATCCTGTTAATGATTATTATCAGTAATAATCAGTTGTTTTTTTAATAAAGTGCGGCAAAGTTATTTGCCGCACAGGTTTGAATGAAGAAACAAACCTTATAATAGCCTATTAATACGCTAATAAATTATTGTGAAATGCAACGCACTAAAAATCCATTTGTACGAACAGTGTTAGCATTTTGAGGATTTACAGAATCTACAAGGAAAGTAAAACTATATACATTTGATGTTCCGTTCTCCGTACTACTCCAATAAGATCCTGCTAATGCACGATTTCGTAAATCACCAGAACTATAATGACGTTGTCCCGAGGCAGGAAAATACAAAGTCTTCCCATTATTCACAAATACTTTAGCAACACCGAAGTTCGTAGCTCCATCGGTAGTTGTAGTTGCCCATGTACCTATATTACTTGTAGTACTGTCAGCATTAAATCCTACCCATTCATTTCTGGTAGGCACCCGGAAGCCTGTAGGACAAGGATCTTTAGTCGTCTTAATAGGAACTGCTTCTGTACCACTATTCCAAGATTTAGCCGGAGCACCAGTTGTTCTCCATCCTGAAATAGAAGCGCTGGAAGTATATGCTGTAGCTACAGGGGCAAGTATTCCCCATTGATAATAGCTTCCCATAATTGCTTGTATTGGAATATTTGGGTTCTGTGTTGGATCGGCACCGACATTACGGGTCATCATCTGGCGGATCTGCCCATTAACGGTTATATCTACTATATCTGAAAAGGATGAACTTGGTTGCACTGCACGACTAAAACCACAGGATTCTCCACCTATGATAAGGTTAAACACAGCCGTTCCCGCAGAGGCAGGAGTACCGGTAATGTTTAAATTCAGTGTGCCGCTGCCATTATTAAGCGTACCAGACGAAAGCACAGCATTAAGCCCTGTTACACCAGTGGACGGAATGATTATCCCCTCATAAGAACCACCATTACCGTCATTATAAGGAATTATCGTATATATTCCAGACGAAGGTTCCCCAGATTCTAACACTCCGATATCAGTTGAAGATGAACACAGAAGCTGATTTATAAGAGCAGTATCAGTGCTCCTGGTTAGCATCTTTACCCAGCGATTACCTCCCGCATCAAAATGATAAAATCCAGGACTGTCCATTCCTTCCACCTGACCAGTACGATCATCGGGGTTTGGTTCGTGGGTAACATATATTAAAGTGGCATCCTGGTCAGCACCATATACTCCTGCAATTTCTGCCGCCTTTAATGTTCCCCCAGTAACACGAGGGATAATAAATCCTTCTGCGGTACTTCCATCTGTTGTTTTACTCACCACATCTAATGTTGATTTGGGAGTATTATTATTAATCCCCAACTGCCCGTAAGACAATACATTGAGAAAAACAATAGGTAATAAATATATTTTTTTCATTGCTAATAAGTTTATCATAAATTTTTGAATCATAGTATCACTGTTATGGTATACCTGACTATTTAGTCAAGGATATGAATTTCAGTAGAATTACTAATCAAAAAAATAAATGGTTATATTTAATGTAAAATAAACTATAGTATTTATTGTGAAATACAACGTACCTTAAAACCATTGGTACGGGCAGTATTACTGTTTGGTATAGTTATATCAGTTTCGTTGAAAGTAAAGCTATAACCACCTCCTGTAGGATTTTCTGTACTACTCCAATAAGCACCTGCGTAAGCCCGATTACGCAATTCTCCATTAGCATACCAACGTTGCCCTCCAACGGGAAACGTAAGAGTACTTCCATTGTTAATAAATACTTTGGCAACAGTAAAATTGGAGGCACCATTGGTAACACTTGTTGCCCATGTACCTATATTACTTATATTGGTACTGGCCGCATTAAATCCTACCCATTCGTTTCGGGTAGGTACTCGGAAACCTGCAGGGCACGGATCTTTAGATGTTTTTACAGGGACTGCTTCTGTACCACTATTCCAGGACTTGTTAGGAGCGGCACTTGTGGACCATCCCGCAATAACGGCACTAGACCTATATGCTGTAGCTGCAGCATTAAGCTTGCCCCACTGATAAAAGTTACCAAATATACTTTGAACAGGAACATTAGGGTTCTGGCTATTGTCTGCACCAAGGTTCCGGGTCATCATCTGTCGTGTCTCTCCGTTAATAATGACAGGTACTACATCAGAAAAGCCCCCCCCGGCCTGTACAGTTCTGCTAAAGCCGCATGACTCACCTGCTATCGTAACATTGAAAACAGCAGTTCCAGTTGTTGCAGCAGTTCCTATAATGTTAAAAATCAGTGAGCCACTACCATTATTAAGTGTTCCAGAAGGAAGGACCGCTTGAAGACCCGTCACTCCGCTAGAAGGAATAATGATAGAACTAAATACCCCACCATTTCCTCCATTATAAGGTATTATCGTACTTACTCCTGCTGCAGGTAAATTTGATTGTAGTACACCAATATCAGAAGAAGATGAGCACAACATCTGGGTTACTGCAGCTGTATTAGTACCACTGGATACCATTTTCACCCAACGGTTACTACCTGCGTTAAAATAGTAAAATCCAGGAGCATCCATTCCTTCTACCTGGCCAATACGGTTATCAGGGTCAGGTTCCTGAGTTACATATACCAGAGTAACATCCTGATCTGCTCCATATACTCCTGCAGCTTCTGCAGCATGAAGAGCGTCACCTGTTACACGTGGAAGAAGAAATCCTTCAGAAACACTTCCGTTTGTTGTTTTACTGGCTACATCCAAAGTAGATTTGGGAGTAACATTATTGATCCCTACCTGTCCGAAAGATAGAACACTGAGAGAAAACATGGGTAATAAATACATTTTTTTCATTTGTAAAATATTTAATGATTACTTGTTTTTAATATTATCGGATACTTGAACCCTACACAAATTTAATACCTCCATAGCAAACAAAACATCGATTAGCAGTCATATTATCACTAATATATTGTAGTTTTTAAACTATTTGATATTTGATAATCCTATCGATTTTAAAATATAAAAAATGTGGCAAAATATATTTGCCACACAAAGGGGTAATCCCAAAGACTAAGGATGAAAAAAAATAGTAATTAAATTACTGACTATGATGTTTAAAAAAGATATTAAATACAAAAAGTCCCGGCATCTGAAGTACGGCCCAGTGCCGGGTACTCAAGATTAAAATAATAAGGATAGCTTATGTTAATATGAAAAAATATAACTCCTACTGTACTACTATCCTAACACCGAACCGAATTTTATAAGAAAGTTTTCTTATTTTCATTAATTTATCCGCAATTAATATGTACAGATAAGACTAAGGAAAAAAGCCAAACAAAACAAAAACCAAGTCTATAAAACAGAGGTCCATAATGCATTTATTATTTTAATTAAAATATATTTTAGTTTTCTTTATGATAAGATTCCGTATCACTGACATTGGCTCCGATGGGGGAAAGAATTAATTCACTATCATCAAGTTCTTTAATGAGCAGGGTATCAATTCCCTTTGAGATCAGCTTGACACCTTCGGTGTGATATGATAAGTATAAAGTATCTTCAGACACATTCCATCTATCATATTGTAATGTATGGATATTCATTGAAATTACAGTACCATTCTCCCGTAATTCAAACCCTTGTTGTTCTTTTTGCTGACCCGCAATAGGTTGCAACCACTTTCCTACTAACTTTTCCCTATTAGGGTTAGAATCACTAATTGCCAATTGCATTGTAACCTTTTTTTCCGAAGATGGATTACATGCACTCATTATGGCGAGGATGGCTAATAGAAACAATTTTTTCATATTTGTATAATTTTAGCTGTAAAGAATTATAAAAGGCATCAATAAACCAAGTTCGAAATCAACATCATTTTATAAGTGCTTTTAACTCAATGTCATAATACAAATATAAACTGTTATTATTAAATATATGACTGGTAATTAGTCATATTATCACTATGAAATTATAGTTTTTTCGCTAATTATATATAAAATAATATAATAGCTTCTTTGATTGCGTACAGCAAAAAAAGTGCGACAATATCTTGCCGCACGAGGGTTATTTAAACCCAAACACTAAGGATGAAAAATTAGTATTTCTAAAATGGATATGACTGTGAAGCTCTAACAATATTATTTTTTACAACTAAAACACAGAAAATCTATGTTTATACTTAGTGCCTGGTTTTTCAAACCTAATGATAAATTCAACCTTATCAATTTTTATTTTAATAGCAATCTAATTCTTGTAAACTTCGATTGCAGATAGATAAATAATTAAAAAAAAACCTGACAGAAATAGTACTCTGCCAGGTACCCAAATTTAATATGATAGCATGTAAATCTTTTGCATTATTATTACTAGATATTTCAGATCTAAATTTTAATATAATTATGTATAGATTTTTAATTTTTCAAATATAAAAAGATGTTCCTTTTATATAAAACCATTTAAAGTCACATTATCACTAATATGAAGTAGTTTTTTTACTAACGCTATTCAAGTTTTATTGGATGTACAATTTACTTTTCTTTAGTGTATATCTCTTGATCAGCAGTCTTGCTTCCTGTAGGAGAAACCATCAAATTATTAATGTCGAGTTTTTTGATAATTAGAGTGTCAACACCATTTGAAACCTGCTGAACACCTTCTGTATGGTACCAAAGGAAAAGAGTATCCTGTGCAACCATCCACTTGTCATATTGCAAAGTGTGAATATTCAGTGAAGTAGCTACACCGTTATCATAAAGTTCGAAGCCTTGTTTCTCGCTTTCCATACCGGGAATAGGCTGAAGCCATTTTCCTATAAGCCTTACCCTTTGTGAATTCAAATCTTTAGTTGAATCTGAAGTTGAGAGTGAATTTTTATTCCCGGAAGGGGAATTACAAGCGGTCAATACACAAAGGGTAATCCATAAAATAGTTTGTTTTTTCATAACATGTAAAATTTAGAGTTTTCAAAAATTATTATATATAAAATGATTATTATAGATCTTATTTCTGATTATATTAATAATTACATATCATATTTATCTTTTAATCAGAATCCTGTAAAATTAAATCATATATTTTTTGCAGGAATAAAAGTAATATAGATTTACATTGAGAATGATGTAAAATTATCACTACAATATTCCTAAGGATTAGTTTTTTCTCGATTATTAATGGAATAAGTCTTGTGGTACTGTGTTTTTTGTATTTTCGCCAAACTCCTTAGAAATTCATTTCCTCACAAATTACCGTGTAACGTTAACTTTAAATAAACATATGATGAAAATACTATTAAATTCTTTTTTCGCAGTCCTCAAAATATTGGCTGATCCATTTATCTTATTTCTCGCGATGGCTATAGTAATTATTATTTTAAGGAGGAAAAATAAATATAAAGCAGCCTGGACAGGAATTATAATGTTAACATCCACTTTATTAATAACCATGAATGGTATTGCAGGTAAATTCACTGCAAGGTATTTGCAGGAAGAATATCCAACCCAGCTTCCCTCTATTTCTTATCCTTCAATAATTGTGATTCTTGGCGGAGGAACTGCTTGTTTGAATGAAATTCAGCAATCACATATTATTTCCTATTCAAGGCTTATTGCGGCTTTTAAACTATATATGAATGCAAAAAAAAATAAACAACCATGCAAAATATTAGCCTCTGGAAAAGGAAACCAAAATGGTATCTCTGAAGCATCACTTTATACAAAAGCTCTTATAGAGATGGGCGTCCCTGAAGCAGATATTATTAAAGAAGATAATAGTATGAATACGTATGAAAATGCTCAATATTCTAGTGTAATATTAAAAAAATCGCCTCCTGCAAAAGTATATCTTGTAACCTCAGGTTTTCATATCAAAAGATCTCTAATGCTTTTTAAAATATTTGGTGTAAATTCTGTACCCTGTCCTTCCGATTTAATTAATACTCATCTGACACTCATCCCCAATTCCTATAACGCTACGATGACTTCCATGATGTTAAGTGAAATAGTAGGAATATGGCAGGTCCAGATCTATAATAAATTGGGACTGAATTAAGTCTTCAATATGGTATCTGGCGCTTGCTGGGTAATTATAAAAAAGCCAGCCGTAATTTCCAATTACGCTGGCAAAAAATTAAGTGAAATCCATAGGTTATCATCATCTTTGATAACCTATCTTTCTGAAAAAAACTAAAAACCATCTATTTATAAACCAATATTTCTGTTATATATTAAAATCAATCAGAGATCGAGAAATCCAATATATATATTTCAATGGTATGACTATTTTGATTAAAATGCCGGAGCGGGATGAATCCTCCGGCGATAACCACAAATTATGATAATAGAATATTAACTATGTTAAACTACGCCCATCCCAATTTTTCACACCTTACAATTAACTATAAGAATAATATTTATCAAAAAAACGTGAATTTCTTTATTGTGTGTTTTCTATTGTAAATGTAGTACCTATATCTTATATAAAACCTTAATAATCTGTAGTTTTATTGTTTGTCAATGTCAAAAAAACACTACACACCTATTCCTGATACGTTCCCTCTATTTGTTCTGCTATAGCCTTAGCATTAGAATCAAAGTGCTCTGTCAGCAGTGTATTAATGTTATTCAGTTTACTAAGCTTTTCATTTTCTGCCGAAATTTCTTTACGGAGATTAAATCTATTTTTAATATTTCTTTCTTTGTTAAGCTGCTCTTTAAGCTCATTAATTGTTGATACGGAAAAAGCAATTCTTTTAAGAAGGCTTTGATAATCATTCCTGGTGTTAGTCATTCCACCGAAGATATCCTGAAATACAATACGGTCTACTCTATATATTACCTGCCTGTTTGTAATTTCAATAGCATTGGTATAGGAAGGAATTGTAGACTGAGACTCATTATAATGCACTAAGGGTAGTCGTTCTTCAAAGGAAAGAATACCTGACCTTTGATCATCCTTATTAAGGGTATATTGAGAAGAATTATTGGTAAGCCATTTTTTCAGGACCAGATAAAGGTTTTTTTTCTGCTTTCCGGTATTTATAATTTTGGTATAGGTATAATCACCACCTACAAGTTCCAGTGTCTGAGCATGTAAAAACGAGACAAAAATAATAAATAGAAGAGATAATTTTTTCATGGTATATTTTTATATTGTTTATTAGAATCTATTATTTTTTAACTGCCGAAGACAAAAAAGCTGAAACTTTCTCCAGTGCCTTTTTACCTTCATCCCCCTTCAAATTAAACTGATATTCATGAGGTAATACCGGAGAATAATCTGTGGAATAAAATAAAGTATCAACTTTAACATTCATCTGGACCAGTTTACGGGCTAATGAATGAGACTGATTACTTAAAGGGTCACCATTTCCTACACTGATGAATGTCGGAGGAAATGTTGAAGTAACATAGTTCAGTACAGAAGCAGGAGCAATCCTGGGATCGGTCAGAAAATCTTCAGTTCCGGTGTATGCCCAAAGAACTGTCTTTAAAAAACCTTTGTATTTCCCTTCAAAATCAACCTGTTTGAGATCATAGGCACCACAAAATAAAATCACTCCCGACAGCTGCGGTCTTGTAATAGAGGGAAACATTTTCATTTCTGTAGCATAAGAAGGTTCTGAGATAATATTGGCTAACTGCGCAGCAATATGGGCTCCACCCGAATCACCGGCAATAATGATGGAATCAGGATCTACATGAAGCGTCTTATTATTATTTATAAGATAGTCCAATGCCTGATTGGCTTGAATGACGGGAGTAGGATAAGTATGTTCCGGGGCAATGGAATAATTGATTGCAACTACAGTAAATCCTTTACCTGCAAGGATTTTACAGTAATTGGCAACATTCTCTTTACTTCCGGAAACCCACCCTCCGCCGTGAATCCACATAATAGTGGGGAGTATCTTACGGATTCTGATCAGAGATTGCGGATAATATACATCTAGATAAGCGTCTTTATCATCCTTTTGATATTGCAGATTACTTATTGTAGCAATTCCGGTAGGCACAAAGGGCTGGAGTGCCTTTGCTGTTTTTTTACCGTTTTTGTTAAAAGCAAGACGGATAAGCATAGCCTCAGGCCATGGACTTATCTGACAAAATATAAAGGAACCGCCACCTAGAATTATGAGACAGGCAAAGAGTTTGATCAAAATTCTTTTCATTGCCTTAAGAGCTTTGTTCATATGTATTATTTCCATGGTTATTCAGAATTACTAGTAAGATACTGTTCTAAGTTTTTTTTGTCGTTTGGGTTCTGATTGATGGTGGAAAACCACCATATCAAGGGTTCTGTTTAAAAAAGTGATTTCTCCTTTAATATCAGTATATCTATATTCACTATTTTCAGCAGTATATTCAGGCATATCAAGACTTTTCTTAAGTATATGAGTCTCCCCGTCCAAATGTATGGTCACCATGTTGGTAGCAGTGTTGATATTAACTTCCATTTCATCTTCTGCGAATTGATCATCAAGGTAGACGTTCTTAACAATATGATTAGAAGGAGTCTGCTTGTCAGCTTTAAATAGCTTTGTTTTTCCTGGCTGCTCGCACGCTGTTACTGAATATATCAGTATTGTTAAAAAGAAAGGTAAAATATTTTTCATGGCAGTACATTATTTTAATTGTTATGCCCAACAACAATCACAAAATATTCATTATGACAGTTATATCCAATATTGTTGTTAGCTATAAAGCTTGCGATGAAAATGTAGTTCCCCTACTTATCTATGTAAATTTAATACTTATACCACATGAAAACCACATAGGAAATGTAGGTTTATGTTGAATTTAATGTAAAACTATCACTACCTATACTGTATTTTCAGACTGTAAATTCTTTCAGAGGTTAATTGGTATACTGTGTTGAGAACGAGTCAGAGTATGAGCAGCGGAAAGAAATCCATTATCATGATAATAAAAAACAACCAGGATATAATCCTGGCTGCAAAACCAATTAAAACTAAAAACTTTCAAAAAGTCTTCTTTAGAAGATTGAAATTATTTTTTATAGTTATTGTATAATACTTTTAATAATATCTATGATAAATTCTTCCTCTTTTATAATTTCCTGATGCGATGCTTCAACTGGATATACCAGTAATAAGTCAGGATTTTCAATTATTTTGTCTACATTATTATAATTTAACCTATGGATATGGTTAAAAAGCAGCTGATTTTCTTTTTCCCCTTTAGTCATAGCCTTTAACAATACCAACCTTGTAAATCTCAGAGGTGTGGAAATTCCTTGACCTACAATACAATGTTCAGCCAATGCAAACTTTTTTGATGCCAAAAAAAGCTCACTGTCTGTAGGAGCCTTAAACTCCTCACTTATTTCTTCATCAGTAGGTATGGAAGAAAGTTCCATTAATTTAGCATCTTCGGCCCTGAGTATAGTATCCAGCATTAATACCGTAATATTTTTATGACCGCTGCTTTCTAAGATCGAAGCGATTTCCAAGGCAATCTGCCCACCTAAACACCATCCTATCAAAATATACTCTTCCTGCTGACTGGCTTTTTGTATTGCTTTGATATGGTTCAGATAATACACAGCTAAACCATTAAGATTACTTATTTTTTCATCATTGTATAAATTATAGGAATCAACTCCATAGCACTGACAATAAGGCTTTAACTGTTCAGCCAGTGCCTTGTATACTTCACATCCCGCTCCCCCCGGATGGATCATAAAAACTTTGGGTTTACCCATAATATGATTTAAAGGGATGACAGCTTTATATTCAGGTTCATAATGATTGATCACTAAACTTAATCTGTTAATGGTCTTTTCATTAAAAACATCAATAACCTTAGGTTGTATACCCGTTCCCTGATAAATTTTGTTGACCAGCTTAATAGCCATAATACTATTGCCTCCCAATCTGAAAAAATC
>NZ_JBLGCX010000013.1:0-97770 GCF_047444895.1 Chryseobacterium sp. S90
TTGCCTGAAGATGTTGCGTATGGTAATTCTGTGAACATTATTGCAGGAGGTTTATCAAGAAATAAAGAAGTGAACCCTTATGTAGGAATCTCTGCTTCTTATGGTACTTTTACAAAGTTGGGATACTTTACTGTAAAAGGGCAGTTTGGACGTTTTTTTAATGAAGACAACCAAAATCGCGAGTCTTTCCGCGTGGATGGAACATACTTTACGAATCTTATGGATTGGAAATTTGCCAAAGCAAGACATTTTTTTTCTCCGACGATAGCTTTAGGGAATCCACAGCATAACTATTCTTATAAAGACAGGATCAATCTTTCTTCCACAGATGAATTTCCAGTTTACAATTCAGATTATATCGGGACTAAAAAACTGGTTTTAAGGTATCAGTTTCAATTGTTTATTAATAAAACTTGGAAGAATTTCCACTTCAGTCCTTACTTAACCACTGCAGTGGGATGGCTGGGAATGCCTGATGATAAGCTATTGAAAACAAAAGCAAATACAAAAATTGGTATTGGGGTATTGATTAATAATCCGTACCTGGTTTTCAACAGAATCCAGATTTCTTTCATGTATTATCCACGGGTTCCGTTTGATAATAACTCCGTTTTTGATTTTAACAGCAATAGAAATAATCTGTTACCAATGAATAATTTTGCAACAGATGTTCCTCATTTTGTGAACTTTGGGAATTGATGAAGTATTTTAAATTTCACCCATCACAAACATATTCTCCATGGTAGGCACTTTACTTCCGCCTTCTTTTTCAAGGGTAATGGCAAAAGCCTGAGCATTGGATATATTGGCCAATGCAATTCTGCTGTCCTTATCTTCGGTGTACATTCCTGCACTTACAGGCTGCCCGTCTTCGATGGCCCAAAGCTGATATTGCATTCCTGCAGGAGCTTTAGGAAGTTTTTCTGCATTCAGATAGACTTCTTTTGTTTTCTTATCCCAGAACACCATTGCTTTGGAATCCGGATGTTTTTCAACTCCCTTCAGCATGACCATCTGCATATCAGGATTGGAGAACATATCAATCTTACGGTTCATTTTTTTCATTGCCTGATCCTGGGCTTGCTTTTCTGCAGCCAGTAAAGCGATTTCCTTTTTATTGGACGATTGGCTATTCATCCAGAATAAATTGCCCGCAACACTGATCAGGAATAATACCGAAGCCGCTATTGCATAGGTTTTCCATTGTGTATTTTCCTTAATAATTACTCTTTCTGTAGCTTCTCTGTGATCTTTTGTTTCATGAATATTAGTAGAAACAGACGGAATTACCTCTTCAACAGTCTGTTCCTGCTGAATTTTATTCCAGATCTTAGATTTCAAATCGCTTGGAGGTGTTACAGCCTGAGCGGTAGCAAGATGTTCCAAAGTCTTTTGCGCTTCTTCAAAAGCTGCTTTTACTTCAGCATTATTCTTCATCACACACTCCAAAATCCCCGCTTCCTCAGGAGAAGCATGGCCAAGAATATAAGATTCTATAATTCCGGATGATATGTATTCTTTTGTGTTCAATTTATTTTATTGATAATCTTTTAGCAAATCTCTTAATTTCATCAGTGCATTACGCATTTTCGTTTTCACGGTTCCCAGCGGTATCTTCAGCTTTTCGGAGATTTCATGCTGGGTATATCCCTGATAGTAAGCAAGATCAATGAGTTCCTGCTTGTCCGTTTCCAGCCCTTCAAGCACATTGGTAAATCCGATATAGTCGGATGAATTATTAACCGTTGAAAGTTCTGTAGTATTATATACGAAATCCGGAAGTGGTTGGTTTTTAAGCTCATTCTGGAATCCTTTGGATTTTAAATAATCAATAGCCGTATTCCTTGCAATATTGATGATCCAGGTGTAAAACCTCCCTTTGGAAGCGTCGTACTGATGGATAGAGTTCCATATTTTAACAAAAACATCCTGAATCACTTCTTCAGTGTATTCTTTAGACTGAACAATTCGGAGAATGATTCCGTACAGCGCACCGGAATAGTGGTCATACAGATAATGAAAACCGGTTTCGTTTTTTTCTTTTAATAAAACGATAAGTTCCTCTTCCGAATAGGTTGTTTTAATAGCTTTTATTTTTCTGTTCAAATGTAACAAAATAAAACATATAGTCAATAAAATACAATCTATCTTTTATTTCGTACATGATTTTTAAGAAATCACTAAAAAATATTCAATATGAAAGTCTTGTTTCAAGCGCTGTACTTGTCTTTAGTATTGCTTTGCTCACTCATTTCTAGAAAAGGAAAGAGCTGTTTTTTTAATTGAAAATTCTTATCGTCTGAAAATCTATAAGAAACCGATTTGAAATAAGTTTTATATGTTTAATTTATTCTGAATGAAAAATAATTAACTGTAAATCAGTTTGTTAAAAATAATTTCATTTTTTTTCAATCTAAAATAAAACCAGCCTCGTAAATGACATTAAACACACAATTATTTATAATTAATTAAAAAATAACGTAATGAACACACAATCGAAAATCACAGTTTTAGCAATGGTTGCTTTATCATTTGCTTTTAGCGGGAAGGTAACGGCACAAATGATGAAAGAAAAAACAGTAATGGTAGGAGGAGCTGCCATGTATCCATCCAAAAATATTATTGAAAACGCAGTCAACTCCAAAGATCACAAAACACTTGTTGCCGCAGTGAAAGCTGCCGGCCTGGTAGAAACATTACAGGGAGCAGGACCTTTTACTGTATTGGCACCCACAGATGCTGCCTTTGCAAAACTTCCGAAAGGAACAGTGGAAAATCTTGTAAAACCTGAAAACAAAGCTACGCTTACCAGCATTTTGACTTACCATGTTTTGCCGGGAAAATACAGTGCAAAAGAAATCTGGGCTGCTGTAAAAGCCGGTAACGGAAAAAGCATGATGAAAACGGTGCAGGGAGAAGACCTTACTTTCTGGACTAAAGGAAAAGACCTTTACATAAAAGATGCAAAAGGAAACAGTGCTAAAGTGACTATTGCAGACGTGAACCAGTCTAACGGGGTAATTCATGTAATAGATACGGTTTTAATGCCATAACAATTTATAAGATTTCAGACAGCATATTTCAGTATGCTGTTTTTCTTCTTTTATCCTAACACTAAAAAAATAATAGTATGAAAAAGACAATTCAGGTTTCTAATCAGGGTGCTACCCTTGATACCAGCAGAAGAAACTTTTTAAAATTAAGTGGAGTAGGATTAGCCATCGCAGGCCTTACTATAATTGGCTGTGATGACAATGATGATTTTCAGATCATGGAGGAATCCAAATATGATTTGGGAACAGGTGATGTAGGAGTATTAAATTACGCCTACGCACTCGAACAGCTGGAAGCAGATTTCTATACCAAAGTGGTAAACAATTTCTATACGGGAATTTCCAGTATTGAAAAACAGGTTTTTACAGACCTCTACCATCATGAAGTAATTCACAGGGATTTCTTTAAAGCAGCCATCAGTGGTGCTACAGACCATGTGCTTCCCAAACTGGAGTTTCAGTATCCGAATGTGAATTTTAATGACCGTAATTCAGTTTTAGCTACAGCAAAAGCACTGGAAGACACTGGTGTGGCAGCTTATAATGGAGCCGGAAAATATATTTCCAATCCTGCTTATCTGGTAATTGCCGGCAAAATAGTTTCGGTGGAAGCCAGACATGCTTCTGCCATCAGAAATCTGATCAATCCGGGATCTGCTGATTTTTCGGGAGATGATGTGATAGATGCCAACGGACTTGACCTTGCAAAAGAGCCTAAAGATATTGTAATGGCTGCCGGAGCTTTTATCAAAACACCTTTTACCTGGAAGGAAAGAGGCATTAATTAATCATTCACCTTTAAAAATTACATTATGAATATTCTTAGATTACTGGATAAGCTTTCTTATGATAAATTTTTCACAACGGAAGCATCAAGACTGGAAACCATCACGAATATGTCATTATTCGGGAAAAAGGCAGCTACTGCAGCTGTACCGCTTGGATTGGGAACTTTAATGGCTACTTCTGCCAAAGCGGAAACTACGAAAACGAATTTAACAGGCTATGCTTTAAAAAGTACCCTGACCGATGCCTTACAATTGGCATTGGTTCTGGAATATCTTGAAAATGAATATTACAGCATAGGACTATCCACACCAGGATTGATTCCCACCGGAGACAGAACTGTTTTTATGCAGATCTCAAAACATGAATCAGCACACGTCAGTTTTCTGAAAAGTACACTGACTTCTCTGGGAACAACACCTGGAAGTAAGCCAACCTTTGACTTTACAGCCAGTGGAAATTTTTCACCTTTTACAGATTATAGCCAGTTTCTTATTCTTGCCCAGGCTTTTGAAGATACGGGAGTAAGAGCTTATAAAGGGCAGGCGGGAAATGTAATGTCCAATAAAGTGGTGCTTCAGGCAGCATTACAGATTCACTCTGTTGAAGCCAGACATGCTTCACAGGTAAGAAGAATGAGAGCTAATAAAGGGTGGATTGAGCTTGCAGACGGAGGAAGTATGCCATCCGCAACCAATCCTGTGTATGCCGGAGAAGACAATGTAAACCAGGCAGGTTATAATACAGGAACTTTATTTGGAGCGGCAGCCGGTTCTGCGGCTTATGATGAAATATTAAGTGGCAGCGATGCACAAACTATTGCTTCCCTGTTCATAGTTTAGTTGTGATTTGGATGATGATAAAGTGGTGTCCATTTCCGGAATTTTCCGGAAATGGATTTTTTTATATTCTATCGAATTGAAAATAAGTGTTTTAATGTAAGAAATTGGTTTTCCTTAATAAGATCTTTGAAGTACTGATGGAACAAAGTTGGGCAGGTATTGGTTTAAATAAAAAATCCCCAGTAAGTCCTGGGGATAAAAACTAATAACCATGAAACTCAAATTAATGAGATAATCAAGCCGCAAATGTATTGAAAAAAGATTCAAAGTCCCATTATTTTGAATTATTTTTTTCTGTTTTTTTAAAAAAAATTATGAAAAGTCTCAATGTTTGCCGACCGGAAGCATCTCAAAAAAATAAGATATTTTTAATTGTAGATAAATCTTAAAAAAAGATAAGCTGTACGCCTATCTTATATAACCACTGTTTAACATCCGTAATCCTCAGGTTTCCAGCGGTGAGTTAATATGAAATGTTATATTTTTAGATTAAAGGATGAGTTTTATTGTAGTCTTTTCAGCTGAGTGGTAAACTCCGTGTAATCTATACTGCCTACATTTTTATCAATTACTTTTCCGTCTTTTATGATAAAAGTTAATGGGATGGCACTATATCCCAACAGGCCATTTCCACCTAAAAAGGTTTTGATGGCATCCATATATTCCATATTCTGAAGGGTAATATCATTTATTGTATTCTTAGCGAGAAAAGTTTTTAATTTTTCAGGGTCCTCATCAATAGATAAAAAAACAAACTTTATGTTTGGATTCTCTTTACTTATTTTTTTGAAAGTAGGAATTTCCTGGATACAGGGTTTACACCATGTGGCCCAAACATTTACCACAACGATTCCGCCTTTATTCAGATATTCTTTTTGGAAATGGCTGTCTTCAATCTTTCTGGAGAATTTTGTTTTAAGCTGATTGACTATAGGAGGATCAACAGTACTTATTTTGATGAATTTTAATCCCAGAAAAATAACTGTTGCCGGAATAATTATCATTAGTATTATTTTTTTTATCATTTGTTTTTTTTTGCAAAACTAGGTAATTCTTTACTCTGATAAATGATCTAAATTGTAGATATTAAACTACAGGAATAGCAAATTAAATTGTCACAGATCAGATTTGATTATCATTTTATAAGTCTTATTTTTTTTATAATAAAGTAGATTAAATCTATTGAATTTATTTAATTCGATAGATTTTGTAAATTTTTAGAATTGAATTTATTGAGAAGGATTCAGGACATCAACGGTCTATATTTGCCCCACAATAAATAAGAAAATTATGAAAAAAAATGTGCTTTTAGCCGGGATTCTTATCACGTCTACACTGTATTCTCAACAACTGACAACTAATACGGGAAGTCCTGTAGGGGATAACCAAAATTCTAAAACGGTAGGAAATAACGGACCGGTTTTACTGGAAGATATTCATTTAATTGAGAAATTGGCAGCTTTCGACAGAGAAAGAATTCCTGAAAGAGTAGTACATGCGAGAGGGGCCGGAGCCATTGGTGAATTTGTTGCAGATGCTGATTTTTCAGAGGTTACCATGGCTGATTTTTTATCAAAAGCAGGAAAGAAAACGCCCGTATTGGTAAGGTTTTCTACAGTGGTGCATCAGCAGGGATCTCCGGAAACTTTCAGAGATCCGAGAGGATTTGCGGTTAAATTTTATACTGATCAGGGAAATTATGATTTAGTGGGTAATAATCTACCAGTATTCTTCATCAGGGATGCCATGAAATTTCCTGATATGGTTCATGCTTTTAAACCCTCTCCGGTTACCAATAACGCTTCTGATAATAACAGAGTTTTTGATTTTATGGCTAATATTCCGGAAGCTACACACATGCTGACCTGGTTATTTTCAGATTACGGAATCCCTGCCAACTATAGGGAAATGCAGGGAAATGGAGTACATGCTTTCAAATGGGTCAATGCAAAAGGAGAAGTAACCTATGTGAAGTATAAATGGGTTCCTCAGCAAGGCGAAAAGAATCTTACCCAGGAAGAAGCCAATAAAATTCAATCTACACAGATAGAACATGCTACGAGAGATTTGTACAATGCTATTCAGAATAAAAACTTTCCGAAATGGGATTTGTACGTACAGATGCTGAAGAAAGAGGACTTTGAAAAGCTTGATTTCAATCCGGTAGATGTGACCAAAATTTGGCCGGAATCTATTGCAAAACCGGTAAAAGCAGGAACTATGACTCTTAATCAGAATCCGACGAACTATTTTCAGCAGGTAGAGCAGGCTGCTTTTTCTCCCGGAACTCTTGTGCCGGGAATTGAGCCGTCAGAAGATAAACTGCTACAGGGAAGACTGTTCTCTTATTTTGATACGCAGAGACACAGGATTGGAGGGAACTTCCAGCAATTGCCAGTTAATGCATCAAAGAATGAAGTGACAACATATAATCAAAACGGGTACATGTCTGTGAGACCTCAAAGTGGTGAAGTCAATTACCAGCCTTCTGCAGGTAAACCGGAAGTGACCGATAACAAAAAATTCAAATATTCTCAGACTGTTTTCCCTGCAGGTACATCATCTGTACAGGCGAAAATAGATAAGGAAAATAACTTTAAACAGGCCGGAGAACTATACAGGTCTTTCTCTAAAAAGGATCAGGATAACCTGATTAAAAACCTTGGAGATGCTTTGAACAGCGTTACCAATAAAAAAGTAGTGGCTAAAATGATCTCTTACTTTTATCAGGCAGATTCAGAATATGGAAAACGTTTGGCACAATATGTTAAAATGGACCGCCAGCAGCTGGAATCTTTATTATCTTCAAAATAAGAATAATGAAATATTTTATTTCCGCTTTCATTCTGTTTTTTACGATTGGCAGAATGAGCGCACAAGACATCTTTTCGTATGCAAAGACAGGTAATGCAGAAGCCTTGTCTCAATTTAAAAAAGATATTGATTCTAAAAACACAGAAGGCTATACTCCCTTAATTTTAGCTGTATATCATAATCATTACAAAACTGCCCAATGGCTGCTTGAAAACGGAGCTAAACCTGATCTGCAGGATCAAAGTGGTAATACAGCATTAATGGGTGCTGCTTTTAAAGGATACAAAGAAATGGTTTCATTACTCATTTCCTTTAAAGCGGATATAAATGCCAGAAATTACAATGATGCAACAGCCCTGATCTATGCCACAGTTTTTGGCAGAACAGAAATCCTGAAAGTACTCTTAGAAAAAGGGGCTGATAAGAATATAAAGGATAACAGAGGAAACACCGCTCTGCAGCATGCTCTGATGCAGAATAATGAAGAAGCTGTAAAATTGCTTCAAAGACAGTCAGTAATCAGATAATACAATTGATTTGCTGATTAAAAATAAAAATGCCTAATATCAATCTGATATTGGGCATTTTGTTTGGGTATTACATCTTAGTGTTTATTAAAATACGAGTGATTATTTGTATTTGTGTGCCTTATTTTTATCTCCTAACCGTACAAGATCTACTGTGTTTTTGATGTTCAGTTTTTTGTAGACCCTTGCTTTGTAGGTGCTTACTGTTGAAAGGTGCAGGTTCAGTTCATTCGAGATCTCAATATTACCGTATCCTTTTATTAATAAATCAAATATTTCCTTTTCTCTTTCGGATAAAGCTTCTATCGGGTTGACAGGAGTGTCTTTTTTAGCGGAAGAGACCAGCTTTTTAACAATATCCGGAGAATAATAAGTTCCTGTTTCAAAGATGCTTTCCACTGCTTCCAGGATATTGTTTTCATCACATAATTTATTAATGTATCCATCTGCCCCTTCAATGATATACTGTACTGCAATATCATTGTCATACACTGAAAATACAAGAATTTTAAGATCCGGCTGTATTTTTTTTACTTCACCAATCATGCTCAGATATTTACTCTCCGGCATATTGATATCCAGGATCAATAAGTCGAATTTCTCAATGAGTAACTGATCTGTCAAATCTGTATAAGATTCCGCGTAAGAAATCTTCACATCTTTGTAGTGGGATTCCAAAATAAGGGTGGTTCCCAATCTCACCACAAAATGATCATCCGCAATAATAATTTTTCTATCCATATTTTTGTTTTTTTATTTTAATTGATACTATTGTTCCATGTGGAGTATTGTTTTTAAAGTCTATTTTACCGTTGATCATCATGAGTAATTGAAGAATAAGATGCAGCCCCAGACTGTACTTTTGTAAAATGAGTTTTTCATTTTCAATATTATTCTGAAGCTTTTCATAATACTTCATCTGTTCCATACTCATTCCTTTTCCTGTATCTCTTACTTCCAGAAAAAAGATGCTGTCATCTTCAATGGTGGACAGTTCTATGGTTCCGTTTGTTGTGTTTTTTATCGCATTATCTATTAAATTATGAATAATTACCGCTACTACATTCTGATTGATCTGGGAGTAAGTAGGGTTTTTAACATGATTAATGATTTTCGTATTTTGTTCTCTGGCAGCTCCTTCAAAAAGAGTTTTTTTGGATTCAATAACTTCGTAAATATTATAAGTTTCCTTTTTTTCGGAAATGTTATAAATCTCGGCGTATTCTTTCAGGGTTTTTACAAAGTTGTAGAACTCTATAGAAGATTTATAAAAGCTTTCAAAATGCTTTTTTTGTATATAATGATCGTGCTCATCTGTTTCATACAATTTCTTTGCCGCAATAGACAGATATTTGATAGGAGTGATAATGTCATGGCTTATCGTCTCCAGTAATTTTTTCTGCTGAACACTTTCTTTTCGGAGCTGTTCCTTTGTATACTCCAGTTTTGAAACAGTTTTTAATAATTTCTGCGTTCTTATTTCAATGATTTTTTCCAGTTCTCTTTTTTTCAGTTCCTGTCTTCTTATCCGTAGCTTGACTAGCTTTAATAAGATGAGTGATACAATTAAAATGATGAAAAACTTAAAAAGTAATGTTTGATAGAACAGATATTTTACATCAATATTTAATGTTTTGTAAATGTATTTTCCTTTTGGAGAGGCTAATACTCTTACGATAAGCTGATATTTTCCGGGCTCCAGATTGGTGATGTAGTATTTCCCGTCGCTGTTTACTTTTTCCCATTTCTCATTTTTAGAACCTTTCAGTTTGGCTTCAATTACAAGGTTTACCCGGTTGGCATAATAAGGTACATCTACTAGGATTAAAGCTTTATAAAAATTGTTTTCCAGATTGATGGTATTCTCTTTTATACTGCTTTTCGAATCATAAAATACCACACGTTCTATAAAGAAATTCTTCGGATAATAACTTCTGATCTTGTTAGGATTAAAAAATACCAGTCCTTTTATAGAAGGCAGCACAAAGCTTCCATTTTGAAGCACTGCCGCACTTGGAGAACACCCTCCGTTGAACTCATTCGTATTGAATCCGTCTTCTTTACTGTACCTGTAATAATATACAGGAGATTTTTTATCTCTGGAATAGTTCAGAAGATTGTTTTTCAGCACCTGGAACAGTCCGTTGTTGGTGCTGATCCAGAAAAATCCTTTTTTATCTTCCAGAATCGTATGCGAAAATAAAAGGTAGCCGTCCTTGTCGTCAGGCATTCTGATTAATTCTTTGTTTTTGTAAAGGAAAAAACCGTTTCCCTGGGTCATAATCCAAAAGTTACCATCATGGGTTTTTACAATTTCCCTTACATTCAACGGTTTTGAAGATATTTTTTTAGGTGTAAAATAGGGTGCTTCTATGGAATATAAGGCATCTCTGGTCCCTATAAGCCATTTATTCCGACCATATTCCTGCACAGAGGTTACAATATTGAAGACGGAAAATTGCAAAAAAGACTTTTTGAAGCTGGCATCCTTATAAAAAACCAGTTGAGATCTTAGCGAAGGCTGATGAAATACTACCACATAATAATCTTTGATATTCCAAACGTAAGAAACTGTTTTCCCGAAATTCAGCTGTTCTTTTTTCGAATAATCGATGTCTCTGAGATAGCGCAGCAAAGACTGATCTTTTTGAACAATGATGTTTTTTTTGTTATCACACAATAAAAAATATCTGCTGGTGGTATTGAAATGATATTGTTTTAGCAATCCGTTTTCGTTATAAACGTCTCCTGATGAGGTGATTACTTTATCCTTTCCGAAAGGCAGCGGGGAATAAAAAATATTATCATGAGATCTGTCGGATTTGTTGACAACATGGAAGTTGTTGAATTTAATGACATTCAGACCGTCAGATAAGGTTCCCAGATAGAGCTTATTATTGCTCTCATCGTGGTAAATGGAAGATAAAGAGTTTTTATTCAGATCATAAGTTGCAATTTTTTTTACATTGATCTCATTGTGATCATACAGTACTTTATATAAAACGTGATTATGAATGATGAAGGACTGATTGTTGATCTGACTCCAGTATATTTTAGCATTCTTTTGAAAAAATACATCAGGGGCGTCCAGATAAGTTACTTTTCCGGAGAATATTTTAATGATCTTTTTTAACTTCCTGGAGGTGATAAAAATGTTTTGTCCAAAACAGAATGTATCCAGTATATAGTTCTGATGCAGTCCTTTGATGGGGGCTATGTTTTGGTGTTTATACTGAATAGTCCCATCGTTGGCAAGGTGATAGTAGTTGTTTTTGTCAAAATAAATAAAATATTTTAAATGTTCTACCTCTTCTGATAAACTGTTTTTAAAAAAAATGGAATGTGATCTGCTTTCACTCAATACTTTTCGGATGCAGCTGGTCTGTTTCTGTAAAACATTTACATTTCTTTTGGAGAGTAAAATGGTATTCTCATTGTATGCCGTTAAATTATAAATAGAGTCTTTTTCCGCATGTCCAAAAAAGATGGTGAACCTGTTATTTTTAAGATTAAGATGATTAAAGGTTACAAAATTATATCCGTCGTAACGCACAAGTCCGTTCTCTGTACTCAGCCAGATAAATCCATATTTGTCTTTGGTAATATCCTTCACACTATTCTGCGGAAGCCCGTTGTCTGTATCATACCATACAGAAGCTATCTCCTGACTATAACAGAGTTGCACACAGAATAATAGAAAAAATATATGGGTTTTGCAGGACATCATTATGGGTAGGAAATTATGTTTGTGTTTTTAATAGAAATAGTGAATTATTATTATAAAGTTATGAAAAATTAATGGCCAGCAAAAGTATACAATGTCATTTTTAAACTACACAGTATTAAATTTAAAATTACAATCATGGCTATCTATTTTTACAATAATTATTTTACCAGCCGTACAGGTTATCTGATCTTTGTCCCAACAATTTATTACCTGATTTAACAATGAATGTTAAATATGTTCCCACGTATTTTAAGTGAAATTTCAAGGTGGTTTATACAGGGGAGACTTAGATCTCCTCTGTTAAAATTCAGGTAGTCAATAAGCAAATGAATGTCAGAAAAAAATAAACCAAAGGTTATGAAAAATAGAAAAATTACATCCTTAGCAGTGGTAATGCTTGGACTATCCATTACCGTATCTGGACAAACCGGAAATGTAGGAATCAATACGACTTCTCCTACAAAAACATTAGATATCAATGGAGAATTACGTACCCGTACACTACCTATAATTCCCGGAGGAACTCCTGTGGTTGCTGATGCAAACGGAAATATTGGAATATTCAAGCCGGTAAATCCCAACGATTTTATTGTATATAATTTGGATAGTAATATCAGACAGAATGATTCCAGGAATGTAGCTTTGACTTCGATAAGAAATAATGCTCAAAACGGAGGTTCTCCTCAGATTGACGCCAGTAATTGCTGGGTAGTTCCCAATTCTACAATTGGGTTGAAATTTCCTGCAAGCTCTATACGAAGAGGTACTGTATCCTGGGGATTATGGTTTGAGATGAATTACGCTGATTTAGGTCCGTTTTCTCAAACTTCCATTGAAGGTGGAACAGGAAAGATTAAAGTTCCTGTATTGTTCAATAGTAGAGCATACGCAAGACTTTATAAAAAAACAGGACCTGGAGTTAACGATTGGACGGAACAAAATACCGTAACTGTGGTAATGCAGACATCGCAGATTTCACCGTATTTCTTTGACGCAGCAAATTTAGACAGCTCAGGTAATCCATATGCTACAGGAGGTGCTACCAATGCCAATTACAGATATTTTCTTTATGCCAATTACAGTGTAGGTGATGGAACAGGGATTAGTATTGATCCGGATTCTGAATACAAAGTAGAATTACTATACGGAATTGAAAACTTATCTTCCCGTGCTAACATTACCGATACTGCTTTTTTACAAAACTGGGGAGTACAGTCTACAGGATATAGTTTTTACAAGAATTAAATTTTTAATTACATTTTAGAATGAGCGGAGTAGCAATATTCCGCCATTTGAATTCAGATTACTTTTTATAGAAAACAATATATTAACATAGCAATCTTCACAATTTGAGAGTTCAATGAAAATAAACAATAAGAAAAAAGTAATGAATCATATGATTTTTTTGCTCGTGGTAATTGTATTGCTTTTTGGAACTATTATTACGCTTAGGTTCTTTGATTATCATTTACTTTCAATGTTGTTTGTTTTTATTACTCTCTTGGTATTGCTATATGGGAAATTAAAAAACAGATTTATATTCGAATATGAAAACTCGGGGGAAATCCTTTCCATAAAAAGTTATCAATGGCTTTCAAGATGTAAAAAACCTCGTTTTGAAATGCCGCACAGAAAAATCTTAAATATTGAAATCAAGGAAGGCATTTTAAAAAAATATCTGGTTATTCTGTTCTCAGGTTCTTCGGAAAAGGTTTTAAGAATGGACATTGATATTACCTTTTGCAATGAAAATCAGGTGAATTTACTTTTCAAAGATATTACGAAAAATATGACTATGAAAGATGATGAGCTTATTTCCGACAGGAGATAATGGTGTTTTGAACAGTAAATAAATTAATATAGGATGGAAAATTTAAAAGATATTCATATCGGAGATCTGCTGTATAAAAGAGTAAAAGAAAAAGAAGTAGAAATAAACAGAATCTGTAAATTTCTGCAGAAAACAGAAAAGGAAGTTACAGAAATGTATTCTCAGAAGTCTGTAGGTGCAGATATACTTTTAAAGTGGTGTAAACTGCTTGAATATGATTTTTTCCGGCTGTACTCTAATCATTTGATTTTATATGCTCCCGCTTCAAGCCCCAATAAAAAAGAGAAACAGTCCCAGCTGCCTCAATTCAGGAAAAATTTATATACCAAGGAGATTATAGATTTTATGCTGGAACTCCTGGAGAATAAGCAGATGACGACTTTAGAAATTATGACTCAATACAGAATTCCAAAATCAACGCTCAATAAATGGATAAGCAAATACAGATCATAAATATCGGACCCAATTATAAACAGATTTATCATGATTTTATAGAAGCAAAATGTCCTGATAAAAGAGAATTTGTCAAAGGGTTTTTATCTAAGGACACGCTGTCTGTATCCGATGTGTTGAAAATTAATAATATTATTTTTTTTGATGGATCATCCGAAAGCCAGAAATTTAAATCCTATGATAAACAGGCTATTTTCGAAATCCTCCACTATCAAAAAGCACACAGATTAAATAACACCCAATTGGCCAGTCATTTTAAGCTGAGCCGAAATACGGTGACTAAATGGAAACGTACATTTTTAATATAATTTAATATAAAGAGAAGAACACATTTTCCACTAAAGCAATGTTGTTTATAATTTTGTTTTTTTCTAAGTTTTAGAGTATATCTGACTGCAGGTATGCTCTTTTTTATGATAATATTGAGTCGTATTTTATTTACAATACCTGAGATTTCTTTTTACATAATATGCTTAGAATGTTTACAAGATCTGTTTTGTCTTTTTTCTTAATTATCAGACCTTTGGAGACACACTAAAGATTAAAATTAAATCCCTGATTGCATTTAATTATTATCGGTTCTAAAGACTAAGGATGAAATATCTAGAGAGATCATTTTCTTTCTAGGTATTTCATTTCTGTTTTAAATATTTTCTTTTTAATTAAAAATAAAAAACCTTCCTTACCAAAAAGCAAGGAAGATCTTCAATCAAAACGCTATAAGAACATTCTGATAACTACACTACAACATCTATCTTCACATTGATATTTCCACGGGTTGCTTTTGAATAAGGACATGTCGCATGTGCTGTTTCCACAACTTTTCTGGCTTCATCTACGGGGAGACCCGGTAAAATGATCTGTAAATGAGCCTGTAGGAAAAATCCGTCTTCATTGGTCGCCAGATCTATTGAGGCATTGACAGACAGGTCCGAAGGAAGCGTAATTCTCATTTTAACAGCACCCAGATGCATCGCTCCGATAAAACATGCCGACCATCCTGCTGCTAATAACTGTTCCGGATTCGTTCCGTTTCCTTTGGTACCGGGAGACGTCAACTCAATGTTCAGTTTTCCGTCACTGCTTTTAGCTTCTCCGTTACGTCCTCCGGTTACTACAACGTTACCGGAATACAACACTTTATTAATGTTTACTACTGTTGTATTTTCTACTTCCTGAATGGTATTTAATTCCATATTTTTATTATTTAGATTGAACAATATTGTTGATTTGATCTGTTATTAAAGTTTTTTTCTTAGATCTTTGAAAGCAGCTCTGAGTTCTTCCGTAAAGACCTGTGGCTGCTCCCAGGCTGCAAAATGTCCTCCTTTTGGCGCTTTATGATAATAATATAAGGTAGGGTAGGCACGTTTTGACCAGCTTTCCGGAGCCTGATAAATCTCGTGAGGAAATACAGAGATCGCTACAGGAACTTTAATATCTTTTGTTTTCTGTGCATCAGCGCTGAAGTTATTTTTATTGTTTTCCCAATAGAAACGCGAAGATGATGCTCCTGTGTTGGTAAGCCAGTAAAGTGTAATATCATCCAATATTGCATCACGGCCGATTACATTTTCAGGATGCAGGTCACTTTCACTCCATTCAGCAATCTTCTCGTAAAGGAATGCTGCTAATGCAGTTGGAGAATCGGAAAGTAAATATCCTGTCGTCTGTGGACGTGTTACCATCATTCCTCCATACGCTGCATTTCTTCCAAAGAAAGTACTCATCGCATTATATGCCTGTGTTTCTGGAGCGGAAAGTCCGGAAGGAGCAGGATCACCTGCATTGATGGGTTTTACAAGTTCAGCAGGAATAGTAGCCGGCATGGTAAGATGAATTCCCAAAAGGCCGGAAGGAGCTTGCTTTGCCAAGGCATCAGATATTACAGAACCATGGTCTCCACCTTCAGAAACATATTTTTTGTAACCAAGTCTTTTCATCAGTACGTCCCAGGCGCGGGCAACACGGTCCGGATTCCAGCCCAATTCAGTAGGGATTTCTGAAAAACCATACCCGGGAATCGCTGGAATAATCACATCAAAAGCATCACTTGCTTTTCCTCCATACTTTACAGGATCGGTCAGAGGATCTATGGCATCAATAAATTCTAAAGGAGAACCCGGCCAGCCATGAGTAAGGATCACGGGCATTGCATTAGACTCTTTTGAACGAACATGAATGAACTGAATATCAAGACCATCAATATTTGTTACAAATTGCGGAAGGGCATTCAATTTATTTTCCACTTTTCGCCAGTCATAACCATTCCCCCAATAGGTAATCAGTTCTTGTAACTGAGCGAGCTGAATTCCCTGAGAAGCATCTTTTACTGTCTCTTTATCAGGAAAACGCGTCTCTGAAATTCTTCTTTTGAGCTCATCCAGCTGAGATTGTGGAATATTGATGTGAAAAGGACGGATACTTGTGTCAGATTTTGACGAAGTCGTCTGGGGATTATTAGCTTGCGCTTTTAAAATTGAAGGAGTACTTAGAATAAAAGTTGCTGCTAACAGGATGGTTGAAATTGTTGTTTTCATTGCTTTATTGTTTTAATTTTTAAATCTGTTTTTCTTTTTGATGAGACAAAATTAGGTGCTGAAAAGCGGGTGGTAAACGGATAATATGTTCAAACAGCCATATTTTGCAGCGAAATAGACATTGCAGGAGGTGAACAGGAAAATGAGATATGGAACAGTAAATCTGAGTAAATTAACTGGGGTTTTCAATCCAAAAAAGGATAAAAAATAAGCTCCGTTCTTTTAAAGACGGAGCTTATTTTATGATAGTATTGTTGTGAAAATTATCCGTGAGCTTCTACGGATACCTCATTCCATTCTTCCCAGACTTTTAGTCGTTGTTCATAATTCTGTTTTACAAAAGGAAGAGCTACTTTTCCAAGTAATAAACGCAATGGAGGATTTTCAGTTTCCGCTAATTTGATAAGTGCCGGTGCTGTAGCTTCTACACTTCCGAAAGAGGTTTCAGCTTCAGAAAAAGCTTTTTTAAGACCATCATAAACAGGATTGCTTTGAGTATTAATTCCTGTATGCCAGATATTGGAAGCATAGCCATTAGGTTCTACCAAAGTAACATGAATTCCGAATTCTTTTACTTCCGTAGCTAACGTTTCACTTAACCCTTCTAATGCGAATTTAGAAGCATTGTATAGTCCCATCGTTGGTAAAGTGGCTAATCCCAGAATAGAAGAGACCTGAATAATATGACCATTTTTCTGATCTCTCATGATAGGAAGTACTGCCTGTGTCAGCCACAGAGTTCCAAAGAAATTCGTTTCAAATTGTGCTCTGGCTTCCTGCTCATTCGTTTCTTCAATAGCTCCCGTTAATGCATATCCTGCATTATTGATCAGGATATCAATGCTTCCAAAGTGCTGTTGTACTTTCTGAGCTACAGCCAAAGATTCTTCCCGCTTGTCTACATCTAAGGTTAAAGGCAATACAGAATCTCCATACTTATCTTTTAAATCATTAAGGGTTTCAACGTTTCTGGCTGTTGCTGCCACGTTATATCCTTTTGCTAAAAATGCTTCTGCCCATGCTTTTCCGAAACCTTTTGATGCTCCTGTAATTAAAACTGTTTTTAACATTGTTTTGTTTTTTAATTAATTGTTATGATTATACTTTTTATAAAGTTTTATATTAAATTTATATGACCGATCGGTCATGTTTTTGATAAAAAAAATTACACTCTGTTTTCCTCAATCATTTTTTTCAGGCTGTTTCCGATAACCTCCATTCTGTCATTGTTACCAGACATTCTCGACATTAAGTGACCTCCTTCAAGCATGGCAAAAAGAACGGTTGCAAAATCCGACGGGCTCCAGTCTGCTCTGAATTCTTTATTGGCAATTCCCTTCTCGATAATACCGGTAAGTAATTTCTGTCCCTGTTTAATCGCACGGTTTACCTTTTCTTTGACTATAGGATTGGTGTCATCAGCTTCCATTCCAAAATTTAATAGAGGACAGCCTCCAACAACCGGGGGATGATTGGGATCACTAAAAAAATCAATATAAGCTAATAATTGTTCTTCAGCAGTTTTATGGCCACTCAAAACTCTTTGAAGTCCGTCAGTTAATAGTTTCATATTATGTTCAACGGCAGCGCAGGCAAGAACGTCCTTATTTTCAAAATGAACATACATACTGCCTTTAGACAACTTGGTCGCTTCCATAATATCACTCATAGAAGTAGCTGCAATCCCTTTTGTATTAAAAATAGGTGCTGCTTTTTCTATAATGAACTGTCTGGTTTCTTCCCCTTTTGCCATGATGAGTTTAAATAATGATGCAAATATATGACCGATTGGTCATAAAAACAAAGTCTTTTTAACTTTTTTTTGCTGTCTGTTTTTAAAATACTGTAAGTCAGTGTTTTAATTTTTTTTTATAAACTCGCCAGCAAAATAAAATTTCACTTGAGAATATTAAATTGAGCCGGAATACGATTTCAAAATGGAAAAACTGTTTTTTGATGTAAGGTCTTATGATACTTCAAAAATTGTTGCACTCGTTATTTTATCATTGCTGATAATGGTTTATATCTTTTTTTTAATCATAAATTTGCCTTGGTAAAAGGAATTATGAAGAAACTGGAGATCAAAAAAAATATTCAGAAGCAGGAAGATAAAAATCTGTCTTTCCGGGTTTTTGATTTGAATAACGATCATTTGGATCACTATGCAAAACCCCATAAAAAGGATCACTTTTGCATTTTTATTGTAGAACAGGGAAAACTTCAGATTTATATTGAAGATAAGGTTCATTGGATAAAAGCAGGAAAAATCTCTGTGATATTTCCGGAGCAGGTACATTGTGTTGCGCAGTCAAGTGAAGATCTGATCGGGAAAATTATTCTGTTTGAGGAAATTCTGTTTTGTTCGGATATTCTGAAGAATGAGCTGAGTACTTATAATGTCAATCTTTCTACACAGCTCAACTGCACAATACTTTCCCGTGAGGATTTTGAACAAAGCATACACAACATTTCAATCATTCAAGAAATTTATGAACAGCCAACCCTTATAAAGAAAGAACAGGCAAGATTTTATATCAAAATTATTCTTCTTGGGCTTATTGAGTCCATTCACGGTTTACATCCTGTTTTACATGAAAAAACAACGGACCAGCCTGTCTATGTAAAGTTTAAAAAGCTGTTGAATGAGCATTACAAACAATACAGAACCGTTCAGTATTATGCAGAAGAATTGGCTATTACGACTAAAAAGTTAAACTCTATTACTAAAAAACATTGCGGAGAGACCGCCATTCAGGCAATACACAACCGCATTTTAACGGAAATTAAACGACAGCTGATGTTTTCCGATCTTTCCCATAAAGAAATTGCTTTCGATCTTGGTTTTAATTCTCCTTCTGCTCTTAATAAATTTGTAAAAGCAAAACTCAAAGAAACTCCCACCGAACTTCAGCAGGAATTGGCGCAAATGTATAACGCATAGTCCCGTTTGTATAACAGGGCTTGTGAGGGCTTGTCTAATTTTGTCTTATTAAAATCAGATAAGAAAATGAGCAAATTATTTATTGCAGGCGAAGTCTTCCATGGTGAGGGAAGTCTTGACGAATTAAAAAATATTCAGGGAAAAAAAGCCGTTATTGTAACAGGTGGAAGTTCCATGAGAAAAAGCGGAACTCTTGACAAAGCGGTAGCGTACCTTAATGAAGCAGGAATCGAAACACAGATTTTTGAAGGGGTAGAAGAAGATCCTTCATCAGCAACATGTCTGAAAGGTGCAGAGGTAATGAATACATTTCAACCTGACTGGATTATCGGTTTAGGAGGATGTTCAGCAATTGATGCTGCAAAAATCATGTGGGTATTTTACGAATATCCTGAAGTGGAATTTGATGCTTTGATTAAACCTTTCACAGTACCGGTTCTGAGAAATAAAGCTAAATTTATCGCTATTCCTTCTACAAGTGGAACTGGAACTGAAACTACTGGTCTTGCGGTAATTACCGATAGAGAAAAAGGAGTGAAATATCCTGTTGTTTCTTACGAATTGACACCGGATATCGCGATTATTGATGGAGAAATATGTGCTTCAATGCCAGCTCACGTGACGTCCAATACAGGACTTGATGCTTTAACACACTGTGTGGAAGCTTATGTCTCAAATATTGATAATAATATTGCTGATGCCTTGTCTAAAGGTGGTTTAGAGATTGTTTTTGATAATTTAAAAGAAGCAGTAGAAAATCCGGGGAATATCCAGGCTCGTCAGAATATGCATGATGCATCATTTATGGCTGGTTTAGCCTTCAACAATGCATGGCTGGGAATTGTACACTCTTTGTCTCATCAGGTAGGAGCCTTGTATGGAATTCCTCATGGAGCTTCAAACGCTATTTTTCTTCCGAATGTGATCCGTTACAATGCCCTGGCTACAGAACGCTATCCAGATCTGGCGAGAGTAATCGGAAAAGAAACTACTGAAGAACTGGCTCAGGCTATTGAAACATTACGTTCCGAAGTCAACAATCAGTCAGCGATCAAAGATTTCGGAATTTCAAGAGAAGATTGGGATAAAAACCTTGATTATATTGCAGCTAATGCTTTGGCAGATCCTTGCACAGGCTTCAACCCGAGAGTTCCTGTTTTGGAAGAACTGAAAGCTATATACAATGCTTGTTATGAAGGTGTTGTGTATGCAGAAGAAGTTGTTGCAGGATAGTCTTTATCATTCAATAATATTGTGATACCCTAGTGGTAGTAATGATATAGTAAAAAGAGAGCTCAATTTGAGTTCTCTTTTTATTTAATGTTAGAAAAAAATATCACTGCTTACTTGTAAGTAATTTGCCGTATATTAGTTTTATTATATTGTTAATCAATATGATATTGTAATTGAGTAAATCCAGGAACCATGAACTTGAAAGTGTTTATAATAAGTAGAGTTTTTCTTTTAACAATATGCGGTCTGATTCAGATTCAATTGTTAAGTGCACAGGAGAATCTTCCTGTAAGAACACAATTGAAAAAGATTATTCACTCTGAAATACTAGATGAAAACAGGACATTATGGATTAATCTTCCGTCTGATTATACTGAAAGTGATCGGATATATCCAGTGATTTATCTGTTGGATCCGGACCTGAATTTTGCTTACGTAAGCGAACTGGAAAAATTTCTTTCTGACCGTTACAGAATTCCTAAATCAATTGTGGTAGGAATTGTAAATACGGATCGGGTAAGAGATTTTACTCCTATACATTCAGTTACATTTCATGGCAAAGTCGACAATAGCCTGAGTACCACCGGAGGCGCAAAAAAATTTCTGAACTTTCTGAAAACGGAAGCTATTCCGTTTATAAAGAATAATTTTCGGGTTGCTCCCTATTATATTCTGGAAGGTCACTCACTGGGAGGTTTGTTTGCGCTTTACTGTAAAAAAGAAGACCCTGAACTTTTTCAGTCATATATCATTATCAGTCCTGCAATATACGATGGAAATTCAGAAATACTAAAACAGTTTCCTGATGCATTGAATAACAATAACAATAACAATAACAATAACAATAACAAGGTCAGCTATCTGCAGCTTTCTATAGGCGATGAGCCTGATGGGAGAGAACCTTTAAATACTTTGCATGAACAGCTTAAAAAATATGCGCCAAAGTCTTTAAAATGGGATTTTAAAACCTACATGAATGAAGATCATTTTTCAATTGGATACCAAAGTATGTATGACGGGCTTAGGTTTATCTATTCAAAATGGTTTATTAATCCAAGAGATTCCTCTGCAATACGATCATTTTCTGATATTAAAACACATTATGATTTTCTTTCCAGGGAATTTGGATATACTATTGTTCCTGATGAAGATTTTATCAATGATTCAGGATACCAAAGGTTAAATAATGGGGATTTTCAGCATGCAATAGAAATTTTCACAGAAAATGTGAAGGAAAATCCCAAGTCTGCTAATGCATATGATAGTTTAGGAGAAGCTTATATGAAAAGCGGTAACAATAGACTGGCTATTGAAAATTATGAAAAGTCAGTTCAGTTAAATCCACAAAACGATAATGCTGTGAAGATTTTGCAGGAATTGAAAAGGAAATAATCTTCCCTGACTTTGCATTAAAAAGCAGAAACTTTTGGTGTTTCTGCTCTTTTTTAGTTATTTAATGATAATCTTAATGCTTTCTTTCTGCTTATTTTCATAAAGAATACTGATTACGTAAGCTCCTTTACTATATGTTGAAAAATCTATTTTCATATCATGAACATGAAGGTTTTTCCAATCGGCAATTTTTCTTTGCGCCATATCATAAATAATAACGTCTTTCATTTTTTCTTTACTGCTGATACAACAAAAGTCTGTAACAGGATTGGGATAAAATGTAAGCTCGGGCTTTATGTTAGAATTCATCGTTCCGAGCGAAGCAATACTGATTATTTTCGTAAAGGTTTCTAAGCAGGAATTTTTATTGACAGTAAGGGTAACCGTATAATTTCCTGGAGAAGTATACTGATGAAAAGGATTCAGGGAAGAATCTGTAATGCCGTCTCCAAAATTCCATAATACTGAAGTCTGATTGGCAGAATGATTGGTGAAGTTTACCGTTGTTCCATTGATTACTGCTGTAAAATCTGCATGAAGATGGAATGCGTTGCTGTTCCATTGTGCAGAATTATTGAAAAAAACCTGATCCGCAATATGCTGAAAATTTTCGGCAGTGTTCTGTGGTAATCCGTTATAAAAAGTAGATGGAAAGACATGATCCTGGAAAATTGCTGAATATACAGAAGCTGCCACAAGATAACTTCCTTTCGGTCCCGGATGAATGTCATTGTATGATCCGTGAAGAGCAAGATCCTGAGTAGTATTGTAATAATTCCTTGCAGATTCACCGGCAGGAACCATTTCCACCTGCATTAGATTAGACATCTTAGTAATGGAATCCTTTATTTTTTGCTGAATAGTAAAATAGGTGTTGTATTCATTGGCAGAAGGGACGCCATAAGGAATTTCATAGAGAAATATTTTAGAACACGGACTGTATTTTCGGATAGAATCCCTGATCTTGCGGCCGCGTTCAGCGGTAATAGCCACAGGAAAGGAGTAACCTGGGGATTCAGCACTTCCGGGCTGCAGGATAACATATTTGTAATTTTTAGATCTTATTTTCTGATACAATGATGCATCATCAACGTGATTTACAAAACCGGTTCCTCCCGGAGTATGTGTTGTTATGGAAACATTTTTTCCTTTTGAAGCTGCTATATTTTTAAATATTTCAGGCATGTCATTAAAGTACGTGATACTGTTTCCTATAAACAGAACCTCATCGGATTGGGCGAATGATAACATTGAAAATCCAATACATATTAAAAAGAGTAGTTTTTTTATCATATATTATTTTTTTTGAAATGTAATTTAAAAAAAAGTACCTGCAGAAAACCACTTATCTTGCAGGTACACAATACAAACGATGATTAAAAATTTTTTTAAAAATATAGATGATATACATTTTATCTTTTTGAATAGTAATTCTTGTAAAAAAGTACCCGCAGACAATAATAATCTTCCGCAGGTACACGGTACACTAATTACAACTATTTCTTGATTAATTTTGTATTATCATCTTTATGGTAATGACATACATTCCTTTGATGAACGAAGTAACATTGATTCTCTCGCCGTCCAGTTTTCTCCCTGAACAAGTCTTCCGTCTGCACTGTAGATTTTGTAATCAGCTTTACCTTTCAGGTTTTTCACCTCTCTTCGGATTTCAGATACTTTCTGTGAAGCCGGTTCCCAATTTTGGGCATTGGAAAGACAGAAGCTTGATATCACAAATAATGATAATAGAGTTTTTCTCATTTTAAAAATTAGGCATTTAACAATGGATTTTAGAGAATAAATATAATATTCGGGTATTCAAAAGTAATTGCTAATTTTGTATTATAAGTGATGTTCTCTTGCTGTTTCGGTATATTATGTATGTGATACGTATGTATTTCGGCTGATGTGGCAATGATATAGTATTAATATTGTATTTTTATTTTGATCGTGTTATGATGAAAAAACTAACTGTTTTATTCTTTTTAATTTCTTCCTTTTTCTATTCACAACATACAGAAGAAGAATTGAAGAATGTACTGTTTGACATAGACTTCTCGACTGCCGGACCCAAAGAAATAGAAAAGATTGACAGCCTTATTAAGGTTTGCAAAAAAGACTCATACAATGATTGTGTCGCATTAGGGTATCTTAAGATTGCCAATATCTATGATAAAATGAATGATACAAAGAAGTCTTTTTATTATATCAATCAAGTAGAAAAAGAAAATCTCATCAATTCAGATACCGACTTTGAAGTCATCTTTTACCTTCATATGCAAAAATCTTTTCTATATCAGAAATTAGGCGAAAGGGTTGCTGCTTATAAGCAATTGGATGAAATCTATGATAAAGCAATGAAGACGGGCAATGCTTATTTCATTTATCTGATCAACAGGCAGTATGCCGATAAATATCGTGAGACCGATAAGGAACTCTCATTGAAGTATAGCAAAATTGCCTATACATTTTCAAAAATCTACAGAGAAAATAAAGGTAACCGCTACCGGATAGATAAAAACAGGTTATGTAACAGCTACAAGACCTCTGCATATCTGGGAGGAATATATACTTACCTTAATAAATTGGATTCTGCCAGGATCTATATTGAAGAAGCCATTCGGAATGAAAAAAAAGTAGATGATATTGGTTTGAAATATGTTACTTCTCTGTTTGCGGGGAGATATTTTAGAGAAGTTAAGAATGTTGAACAGGCCCAACACTATTTATGGATTTCCAAAAATATTGCGAAAAATTACTTTAAAAGTGAGAATTATCAAATTGCAGTAGGAGATGAGCTTAATGCTTTATATAAGAGTATTGGTCAAAAAGATAGTATTGGCTACTATTCTAACTGGCTGGTGGAAATAAAGGCCGTAAACCGGGAACAAAATCAAACGCTGAATGATAATGTAGACAAACAGAATGAACTAGAAAATACTAATATAAAGAACGAAACAAAAGGACTCTTTTTCATCTTATCCATAAGTATTGCGGCATGTATTCTCTTTATCTTGCTTTTTCTGTATTACTATAGAAAACATAAAAGTAAAAACCTGGACAAAATTGATGTGCCTCATCAGTTACCGGTACAGGAGAGTATTTTTAAGGAAGTGATACAGTTAGCCAAAGAAAACAATCCTGAGTTTATGACCCGTTTCCATGAATATTGTCCCCGTTTTTCTGATGAACTCCTTACTGTTTCAGATTTAAAAATAACAGAAATACGATTTTGCGCTTACTTATACCTGAATTTCTCTACAAAAGAAATCGCAGAATATACATTTACTTCAGTGAGGACCGTACAAACCAAAAAATATAATATCAGAAAAAAACTGAATATTCCTGGTGATACAGACATTTATGTCTGGTTTTCCAGATTGTTGAAATAAAGAATAACAGATATCAAAATAAAAGAGACTATTTCACTTAGGAAATAGCCTCTTGCTTTTAAATTAACACTCTGTCGATGCCAGTCATTAATTTTTTATGGTGGAAATATGGATGCACTTTTGTCCATTAAAATCTGCAAGTTCAATGTTGATGATCATTTCACTGTAGATCCGGGTAGTGGTGTCATTAAACTGATATCCTTCAATAAACACGGGGCTGCCCTTAGGAAGATTGCTCTGCTCATTAAGCATTTCCAATGATAAACTGTCAGGATAGCCTTCATTTTTTTTAAACTTGATCTCTATTAAGCCGTTGTCAGCAAGGTAATCGAATTTCTTTAAATGAGAAGGCAGGCTGGCCTTGGTTTTATAAACGTTTACTTTTTCAATACTGCTTTTGTAAAGATCAAACATGCTGGCAGTTCCGATGGCATCATTGTAAACCGCAAATTGAACATTGCTGTTTTTCTGGCCCCAAAGTAAGCCTGAAGTGATGATTAAGAATATATATAATAACTTTTTCATAATAAAAATAGAGGTTTAAATGTCCAATGATTTACTGTGCAAGGTTGGAACTAATTCCTGTTTTTTACTACAACCCATCCCGTGTATTTTATTGGAGTTTGTTTTGTATTATTCTCATTCCAGCCCATATCAAACCAGTAGGTTCCGGTAGGTACTTTTTTACCATCCGTGGCTCCGTCCCATTTAAATCCGTTTAATTTATTTCCTACATGAAGCTTACTTCCATATCTGTCATAGATGCTGAAGGTGAAATTATTTTTATTTGCCAAAGCAGAATAATCAAGGATGTCATTGATTCCGTCACCGTTAGGAGTGATAACATTGATCAGATTAGGAACCGTAATTTCTACCTGTAGAGGAACACATTTGTATGAATCCCTTACATAGAAAGTATGGCTTCCACGAGATATATTGGTAAATATATTCTCATCCTGCCAGTTGATATTGTCCATCGAATACTGATAAGGTGCTGTTCCTGCAATTACGTTTAAAGTAACCGTATTATTGTTAATAGTAATATCTGAAATAACAGGATTTTCAGAAGCGTATACTTTCACTGTTTGTCTGGTGGTGCATTCTCTGGTTTTCAGATCTACCCAATAAGTTCCAACCCCTGCATTCTTGATAGATTGTGTTGTTGCTCCCGTACTCCATTCATAAGATGTATAGCCTGGTCCTGCATCTAATGTTGTCGTATTTTCCATACAGATAATTTTATCCTTTAATACTTCTGAGTAGGTAGGAGGAATAACAGTAAGGGTTACTTCTGCAATTTTGTAACATCCGTCGGTATTGCTTACCTTGATGTAAACCACACCGTTAGGAGCAATGTAATTGGCTGGATTCAGAATTTCATTTGTCCCGTTATGCGCATCAGTAGGAGACGGATAATACTGCTTAATTGTTCCCGGTTGTACATTAACTCCTGCTGTTGTTAAATTAAATACTCCAAGCACCGGATTAGATGGTTGGAAGCATGACCTTAAAGCTGCATCTTTGACGATTGGGCTTTCAGAAACTGTTAATGTTACAGTTACCCGTTCACAATCTGTAAAATCCGGGTTATTTCCACAAAATTTATAAACAATAGTATCAGTACCCAGATAACCGAAGTTGGGAACATAATTAATCACTCCCGCTGCATCCACTGTAACTGTACCGTTTGCTGGAGGAGTAATGATAGTTAACGTACTCGGCACATAAGTTTGGGTAGAATTGGTAAATTCTGGTACGATTGCCTGATGTCCTTCACAAACAGTAATCGCTTTTGTAGATTCCGCAAGACATGTATATACTTTATAGACAGGGGTAGTTGCTGGAGGGCAAGTGCTTACTGAAATTTTCACGGTATAATTCCCTGAAGCCAATGGAGTATAAGTATTGGTATTGGCTCCAGCAATAGGATTTCCGTTCAGGAACCATTGGTAGGTGTCGTAGCTGTCATTTACTTCCAGTACAATACCCGGGATACAATCTCCTGTTTTTTTTGAAATCAGTGGGATAGAAGAGAAACCGGCAAAATAACCTCCGTATCCGGATGTACTGTAACCACCATTAATACCTGCTGTTACAGCTTTATCAGAAACCACGGTTACATTTCCAGTGATAGATGGGATGGCATATGTCACCCAGCTGCTATTCCCTGTCAATGGGAAAGGTCCTTGTGCAGCGGTGGGAGTAATTCCGTTTACCGTTACATTAGCTCCGGTTTCAGTCAAAATATTCAATTTGACAATAGTTCCCGTTGGAACAGTACTCGATGTTCCGGATCCCGTTGGCATTTCATTGATCTTCCCGATTTCTTCAATTTTTCGGGGCAGAAAGCAGTTTAATGGCGGGATATAGTTGAAGCCACAGGTTGCACTGCTGTTATTTACAGAAACCAACTGATATAAATAGACATTTTTTGAAGTAGTAATAAACATATTAAAGTGTCCGGAAGTTCCTTGCTGAACATAGTTACTTCCTGAAATTCTGTAAAATTCCCCACTATTGATGGTTGCAATAGGAGTGTTGGAACCATTGATAAATATTTGGGTGTTGTTTTCAGTTCCTACGATGATACCACCTTCAAGATCTGGATTGGTAGATCTTGTTCTTACCATGGCAAAGGTGTTTCCAAGTCTTTCCGTAGGTACCGATTGATCAAGAATCGCATCTGATCCCATACTGGTGTTACTTCCAAAATTTCCATTGATGTTTCCGTTGGTAAGGGTGATTGGTTTATCAGAAACAATTTTAGCTCCAATAAAAGCCGATATATTTTGACCTCCCACTCCAGGGCCTCCGGCAAAAATAAAAGATTGTCCTTTATTGAGAGTAATTGTTTGCGAATGAGTTGGCGGTGTTCCTCCAAAAAATGTTACATTTCCGTTCCATGTAGCGGTGACAACTGTATTATTCTCTGTTGCCAATATACCTGCTGTGAAGTTAAATATGTTAAGTGATGCAGTAGTAGGAGCTGCGGCTACAAAAAATTCTTTGCCGATCCCGGCTTTTCCTTTACTTGTTATAATTTCAGCGTGTACGGTGCCGCTTACCATTCTTAATGAACAGTAAAATGGCTTGCTTCCTTGTACATATAGACCTTTATTAATAGTAGTGAACGCATTTGAAGTAACATTAGCGGCTATAATTACAGCCGGTACCACAAAAATCTGAGGAGCCCCTTTGCTGATGGTTGCATTACCAATCGGGACGTTATTACTGTTAATTGTAACAACAAAAGGAGTTACAGAATCGGTAGAAAGATATAGTGCCTGTGTATAATTTACAGAGGCATAATAAGGTGCAAACCAATGATCTGTGTCTCTTTGAGCCAAAAGAGGTAAGCTCAATATCAGGAACAATAAACTAAATATAAAACTTTTCATGCATTGCTGAATTTTGAATCTAAAAATTACGAATTCTTTTTTAAAAAATGATTATGATTACTTTATTAATTTTTTGTGAATTATATGTTTCAATGTGTTATTTTCTATCAAAAAAGTAATCAATAGATTAACAGAAAAATAACAGTATATAAAATTGATGGAACGGCTTCAAAGATAAATTAGTGTTGGTTTGATATAAAACATCCGCTTATAAGCCCATTAGTTAAGTAGTTTTTAATAGGTCTAGATTTCTTCATTCTTATATATTTCTTAGATTAATCTCTATTTTATGTTTAGGGTAAAAATAATTTAATTAAAATATAAAATGGCTATACTTTTGTATAGTTTTTAAATCAAAGTTTAATGAATTAATTTAAAATAAACTTTTGTTGAAGTGCTTTAGTAAAGAGAATATTCAATTTTTATTTTAATAATAAAATGTTTTTTTTGTTTTTTTAAACTTAATCCTGTTTCTTTACATGCATAATACATAAAAGTTTCTTTTTAAATATTAAATATTTATTAAAATTAGTTAATTTTATGTGTTTTTTGTTGTTAAAATAAATGTTTTGCAAACTTACATTTAATTATAATTAATTTTTGATGTTTTTTTTTATTTAAATTAATTATGAATATGTTTGCAAAAGTAATCAATAGAAAAATAGTTTTTCACCCTTATTATTATGTCAAGAATATGAGTGATAAAATAAATTTATTGTATCCCGGGAACACGTCTGGTGCAACAATTTTTGAAAAAGAGAGTACAAACGAATATTTTAATGTGCTCAAAGCAGTATTGGGAACCAGTATGGGTTCTGTTTATATTGAAGATCTTAATACCAGAAAACTACAGTTTATTTCAGGGAATCCACTTCTTTTCTCAGGCTTTCGGGCTGCTGAGGTTGAAAAAATGGGTTATAATTTTTTTCGGAAATATGCCAAGAAAGAAGATCTTGAAATACTACGAAGAGTGAGAACTACTGGCCTTAAATTCTTTGAATGTCTTTCACCTGAAGAGAAAAAGGTACACACCATTACTTATGATTTCCATCTTAAAAATGAAAATAGTATAGATGTGCTTGTCAATCAAAGAATTACGCCTATAGAACTTAATAATGATGGCGAAATTTCTAAAATAGCCTGTGTAGTATCCTATTCCCTTAATCGGACTGCAGGAAATATCCGGATCATATCCAATATCTCAGAAACGTATTGGAAATATAATCTCTTTACAGGAAAATGGACGGAAGAATGTAAAATCACCTTAAAAACAAGGGAAATTGAAATTATAAGACTTTATCTTCAAGGATTAAAAATAGAAGAAATTGCAGAACAATTGTTTGTATCACCCAGCACCATAAAATTTCACAGAAGTAAATTATTCGAAAGAATTGGCGTGAAAAATATTATCGAAGCAATCTCCTACGTAATTACGAATAATTTGATTTAAACCTTAATTTTCCTAAATGTATTTCAGGTCAAAAGTGCTGAAAAACAAATAATCTTTTTCCGGGTAGTTTTACAGTTTTAGGAATAATAAATCTCTCTGCTTCTTATGCAGTATATTTTTTTGAAAATTGTCTCTCCACAAACACAGAGAGACAATCCTCAGAACAGCTTAATTAAGCTGGTAATTTGTGATCACTAAACTCAGGATGAAATGAACATAATTTTCTTCTACCTCTTTTCTGTTGATCAATTTGTTTTTGTACTCATAAGAATTCAGGTCTCTGGATAATTTCTGATACGTTTCAAAATCATCACCTTTAATCTTTACTCTTATATTACCATCTCTTCTGTTGATAATTACATCATCCAAAGTTCTTACTTTAAATAAAACTTCACATAATGTAGGACGAGCCTTCATTGACCCGATATATCTTTCAACTATATTAATCTTGAACGAATCAAATTTGATGGTATTAAAAACGATTTTAGAATTAGGCTCCTGAGTGTTGAGTTCAAGTTTATAGTTCATTACTTTATAAATTTTGGCAAATATAAGTTTAATTATACCAAAAAACAGACTGTTTTAATAGATCATTACCATAATAATGATTGAATTTTATTCTATAAAAAGAAAACCATGTGAAAATGTGAATATTAGTAGCTTATAAATGAGGGGAAAACAGAAGTCTTATGAATTTTTTTCTTCCTTTATTTTTTTCCTTATAAGCATTTACGTAATTTTATTCTCTGTAATTAAAAATTCATATTAATACCAATATAATGGAAAGATATAGTTATGGAATAGTTGGCCTTGGAGTAATGGGACGGAATCTTCTTTACAATATTGCTGACAACGGATTTTCAATCGCAGGATTTGACCTTGATCAGGAGAAAGTAAAAGAATTAGAGAAGGGTGCCACTTCAGAAATGAATGTAAAAGGTACAGGCTCTTTAGAAGATTTTGTATCAGCATTAGAAATTCCAAGAAAAATTATTCTTATGGTTCCTGCAGGAAAACCTGTAGATGCAGTGCTGGAAAACATTACCCCGCTTTTGAATGAAGGTGATATCGTAATAGATGCAGGGAACTCTTATTTTGAAGATACCAACCGACGTGTTGCTGATCTGGCATCAAAAAAACTGCACTTTATGGGAATGGGAGTTTCAGGAGGAGAAAAAGGAGCCAGAAGAGGTCCTAGTATAATGCCTGGAGGTGACCTGGAAGCTTTCAAACTTCTTAAGCCAATGCTTGAAGCTATTGCTGCAAAAGTAGATAACGAAGCGTGTACAGCATATATGGGGAAAGGATCTGCCGGGAACTACGTGAAAATGGTACACAACGGTATTGAATATGCCATTATGCAGCTCATCAGTGAAGCTTATGATCTGCTTAAAAGAGGTGCCGGACTGAATAATGAACAGTTGTACGAGGTTTTCAGAGACTGGAATAATGGAGAAATGAATTCATTCCTTATTGAAATTACCAGAGATATTTTTACTCAGAAAGATTCATTCACAGAAAATTATCTTGTTGATCAGATTTTAGATAAAGCTGGCGCAAAAGGAACCGGAAAATGGACTTCTGAGCAAGCCATGGAAATTGGTGTTTCTATTCCTACCATTGATATTGCGGTAACTTCAAGAATTTTATCTGCTTATAAAGAGGAGAGAGTTCAGGCTTCTAAAATATATACTGAAAAAGAAATCATAAAGCCTGAAAATACAGAATTGTTTATCAGGGAAGTGGGTGATGCTCTTTTTCTTTCAACATTAATCAGCTATGCACAAGGTTTGTCTTTACTGGTAAAGGCATCCGCGGAATACGGTTTTGAAATTCCATTGAAAGATGTTGTGAAAATCTGGAGAGGAGGATGTATCATTCGCTCTGTATTGCTGGAAAAATTCTATTCTGCCTATACTCAAAACCCTGATCTTTCTAATATTCTGCTTGATCACGACATTTCTGAATTGGTAAAATCGAAAATCAAAGCCCTGAGAAAAACAGCCGGATATGCTGCTGCAAACGGTATTTCAAGTTTGGGAATCCAGACAGCTTTGGGATATTTTGATGCCTACACAACAGAATCTCTTCCTGTGAATCTGATCCAGGCTCAACGTGATTATTTCGGAGCTCATACTTATCAGCGTACCGACAGAGAAGGAGTATTTCATACTTCTTGGCAAACTGCAAACAACTAAAACTCGGAAAAATGAATCAAAATAGAATCTTGCAGCCAACAACAATCGTTATTTTTGGTGCTACAGGAGATCTGGCAAAAAGAAAACTTTTTCCGGCATTTTATAACTTATACATCGACGGCAGAATGCCCAAAGGCTTCAATATTGTGGCATTGGGAAGAGCCGAAAATACCGATGAACTTTTTAGAAATTATATCAAAGAAAATCTGGAAAGTTTTTCCAGAAAAAAAGTGACTTCCGAAGACTGGGCAGGTTTTCAGGCTCATATTACTTACTTCCAGCATCAATTGGATGAAGAAAGTTCTTATCAGAATCTGCAGCAGAAATTGCAGGATTTTGATGCTGTTTACGGAATGAGAGCCAACAGGTTATTTTATCTTTCAATAGGACCTAATTTCATTTCTACCATTTCCAATCATATCAAAACGACAGCTTTAGCTTCCGATCCGAAAAAAGACCGTATTATTATTGAAAAGCCTTTTGGCCACAATAAACAGTCGGCGATTGAACTGAATAGTCTTCTGGCAAAAACATTTGAAGAAGAACAGATCTATCGTATTGATCATTATCTGGGCAAGGAAACGGTACAGAATATATTGGCATTCAGATTCGGAAATTCGATTTTTGAACCTTTATGGGATCATAAATATATAGAATCAGTACAGATTACCGTAGCGGAAGAAGTAGGAGTAGAAACAAGAGGTGCTTTTTATGAGCAGACAGGAGCTTTGAGGGATATGATTCAGAACCACCTGCTGCAGATTCTGTGTATGGTGGCTATGGAACCGCCGGCTTCTTTGAAATCAGGTGAAATAAGAGACCGCAAAGTTGACGTTCTGAAATCAATTCGCAGAATTTCTCCAGATCAGGTTGATCATTATGCGGTAAGAGGGCAATACGGAAAAAGCACAATAAACGGGGTAGATGTGAAAGGCTATCGTCAGGAGAACGGTATTGCTGGAGATTCCAATACGGAAACTTTTGCAGCGATAAAGTTTTATCTGGACAACGAAAGATGGCAGGATGTTCCTTTCTACGTTCGTACAGGAAAGAAAATGAAAGAAAAGCATTCTTATATTACCATTCAATTTAAGCCGCTTCCTCATTCCACATTCTCAGACAGTCCGCATCTTTTATCAGCTAACAGGTTGATTATTAATATTCAGCCGATGATGGATATCAGATTACAGTTTATGACGAAAAAACCGGGACTGACCTTGGATTTGAAGCCTGCAGAAATGATTTTTGATAATTTTGCCTGTCAGGATGATACTCCGGAAGCTTATGAAACCTTACTGCAGGATGCTCTTTTAGGAGACCTTACTTTATTTATGCGTTCCGATCAGGTGGAAGAAGCCTGGGATGTGGTTACAACAATACAGGAAGCCTGGGAGAATAATAAAGATTTATCATTCCCGAATTATAAAGCAGGAAGCTGGGGACCCGAAGATGTTAATGCTTTGGTGGAAAGACAAGGACACAGCTGGGTATAAACAATATAAAATTTAAACAGACAAAAAATGAATATTACAGTATTCGACGATCTGGAAAAACTGTACAAAGAGGCAGCAGATGCATTTGTTGACCTTTCAAAAAAATCTATTCAGAAAAATGACCGTTTTGTAGTTGCATTGAGTGGAGGATCTTCTCCCAAAGCTATTTTTAAACTATTGGCGACTCAGAAATATGCAGAGCAGATTGAATGGAATAAAGTTTACTTTTTCTGGGTAGATGAAAGATGGGTGCCTTTACATGATGATAAAAGCAACTTCAGAATGACGGATGAAGCTCTTCTCAGCCAGGTTCCTGTTGATAAAAACCATATTTTCCCTATGTATGCTGAAGGGAAAACTCCTGAGGATTATGCAAAGACTTACGAAGAGCAGATCAGAAGTGTTCTTGGCAATGAAGGGGTTTTTGACTTTATCCTTTTAGGAATGGGAGACGATGGTCATACCGCTTCTTTATTTCCTGGTGAAGAGGTTTTAAATGAAAAAGAAAAATGGGTTTCTGCCTATTATCTGAAACCTCAGGAAATGTTCAGGATTACTTTGACTGCACCTGTAATCAATAACGCTGAAAATATTCTGGTAATAGCGTTTGGCGAATCCAAAAAACATGCATTGAATGAAGTGCTGAACGGTGAGTATAATCCATCATTATATCCATTACAACTTATTGAGAAAAAGGATGGGTATCATTTTTTTACTGACGAAAAAGCAAAAGGATAACAAACTTTTCTGACCTTTAAAAATAAGAGACTGTCCTAGGGCAGTCTCTCTCTTCAAATCAACTATTCTATACCGAAACCGGTATATGCAATTTTCTGTACTTCAAAATCAAAATCTGACTTTTAAATTTAAAAACAGCATCATTAAAGAGCTAATGATACTGTTGCATTTAGTGTTTTTACCTTAGTTGCTTGTTTTCGAAACTTTTTAATTTTTCTCAACTCAATAGTGCTTCTATGTAAAATGGTTATTAGTTTGAAGCAAATATACAAAATAAGACACTTGAAAGTGTCTAAAATGAAAAAAAATTAAATTATTTTTTTTCAATGTTTAATTGAATTGAGAAAAACCAGTGATAGAAGGTATTTCAAGCCAGAAATAAAATCAAAAAAATTAAAAGGAATGGGTATTTATACCTGAAAAATGTAAGAACTCGTTTCTGTTAAATAAAAACAGCACCATAAAAATGATGCTGTGAGTAATGTTTTACCTCAGTCATGGAATGTTTATACATTTAAACTGAGGGAACTAACGGTACAATCTGATCTCACTCAATCTCACAACTTTGATCGTTCGTTTATATAAAATGGTTATTAGTTGATGCAAATATACATATTTAGACACTAAAAAGTGTCTAAAATGAAAAAAAATTCATAAACTTGTAGGATTGAAAAGTTTACCATGGAAAGAAAGTCAGCAGCGGGAAGTATCCGGAACAAGGAACGCAGTAAAAAAAAATTTTTGGAAGCAGTAGGAAAAATACTGAGAACAAAAGGACATACTGCTTTGAAAGTGACTGACATTGCTGCTACAGCCGGGGTAGATAAAAAGATGATCTATAATTATTTTGGAGGGATAGACGGGCTTATAGATGAATATATCCGGTCTCAGGACTACTGGAGTAAAGTAACTATTGATGAAGTAGACAAGATAAAACCCAAACTGGATGACGGCGGACAGTCTTTCATGGAAAAAATGCTTCTGTCGCAATTTGACTATGTCTACAAAAGCAAAGAAGCGCAAAAATTACTTCTATGGCGCATCTCAGAATCCAGAAAGTCACTAAGAAAACTTACCGATACTCAGGAAGAAAACGGAGAATATATTTTTAAACTCCTGATGGATTCTCATTTCAAAGAACATGCTGAAGATGTACGTGCGATAATGGCTATCCTGGTTTCCGGACTTTATTATCTGAATATGTATGCTGCTATGAATGGCAGTATTTTCTGTGGAATAGATGTAGACACCTCTAAAGGACGGGATAAAATTAAAAGTGCAGTTTCTTTTTTATTGAACCAAACCTATGAGAATCTGTAATATTTAGTTTGTCATATTATTATGGAAAAAAACAAAACCATTAGAAATCTCTAATGGTCAATTGTGTTGTTGTGTTTCTACCTTAGTTGTTTCGTGTTCGAAATTGTCTTAAAGTAAGGGAACCTAAATAAAACAGTCTGAATTGTCTTATTTTTCAACCTAAAAGTGTTTTAAGATATGTAGATGGTTTTAGTTTGTACAAATATATAAAATAAGACACTACGAAGTGTGTAAAATAATAAAAATTTTATGAATTTTATTTAATGCTTTGATTTTCAGGTTATTAATTTTATTATATAAGAAATTACTATCTGAATGATGCTGATACGCTGTTACAATCTGAATAGTTTTTAATTTTCAATCCCGATAGGGTTTTATATATTAGATGGTTTTAGTTTGTACAAATATATATAAATAGTTGAAATTAGACACCTGTAGGTGTCTAAAATGATAAAAAATTTTCTTAAACTTGTATATTGAATGTTTAGTCATGGAAAGAAAGTCAGCATCAGGGAGTATTAGAAACAAGGAACGCAGTAAGAAAAAATTTTTAGATGCAGTTGGGAAAATTCTGAAAACGAAAGGGTATGCAGGATTGAAGATCAATGATATCGCTGCAACCGCCGGAGTAGATAAGAAAATGATCTACACCTATTTTGGCGGTATGGATGGTCTGATGGACGAATATGTCCGTACACAGGATTTTTGGGTGAAGGTAACCAGTGAAGAAGTAGAAAAGATGAAACCGAATCTGGAAGATGGAGGAAGAGAATTTATCGAGCATATGCTGCTTTCACAATTTGATCACGTATATACCAACAAAGAGGCTCAAAAACTATTGTTATGGACCATTTCTGAACCCAGAAAATCCTTGAAAAAACTGATTGATACCCAGGAAGAAAATGGAGAATATATCTTCAAATTACTGATGGAATCTCATTTCAAAGATAAAATGGATACCTATCGCTCTATCATGGCGATTATGGTTTCAGGGCTTTATTACCTGAATATGTTCTCTTCTCTGAATGGCAGTATTTTCTGCGGCATAGATACCAATACCCCTGAAGGACGTGAAAAAATCAAAAAAGCAATATCTTTTATGGTGGATCAGACCTACGATAATCTTTAATATACTTAGAAAACATAAAAAGAGGCAATAATCTGCCTCTTTTTTGTACTATTGGTGAATAATTCTATCCTTTATGGTAAGGACAGCCTGAAGCTGCACCGGAATTTTCACCAGTATTAAAGAACTGATCTTCGATCACTTTTTTCTGATCATCAGGAATATCTGCTAACTTACGAAGGGTATTGACCTGGATGTGAGGCCAGCTTGTAGTACCTCCATCATTCCCGAAATCAAATTCAAAGAATACAATTTGCTCGTATTGCAGCTGAAGAATTTCTTTTCCGTCTTCAATAATTGTTTCAATCCACATATCCATATCCACTTCAACTGTTGGAACAAAACGGTTCACAAAAGGAACATTTAAAACTCCTCCCTGTGCTCCGGTTTTCATTTTGGAAGACATTCTCACATGTACATAATTGCTGACCTTCTGACCTCTTAATGTATCCCTAAGTCTGAGATCGGGTCGTACAGAATAAGGGTATAAATCGTCTGCGAGTATTCTTTGAGTATAAATCTTGTTTGAACCAGGATCATTTTTGTCGTCTAGTGTTTGATGAACCCAATCCGGTGCAGGCTTATCAAGGTCAATGATTTCTTCTGGCGTTACCCCGGCATTCCCCATTGTACGTGAAATGGAAAGATGATTAGTATCCCATGCCTCTTTACCATAAGGGAATTGAGGCGAGCCATCAATTAAATAAAAGGTTTCATCAGCTTTATTTTGAGGAATAATATCGCCAAGTAAAGTAATGGTACTTCCGTGAGGAATAACGCCGCTTCGGGAAATAGAGTAGTCCGGAATAAAATAAGGACCGTCAACTCCTGCTCCCGGTTTTATTTCCTGTGCCGGAATAATTTCATAATAAGGCTGTCCCGGCTCTAGCTGACTTAAAAGAATATATTTAGGATTCGCCACTCCATCTGGTGTTATTCTTACTAAAGGCTCATCTCTGTATTCACCCGTATAGCCATACTTTTTAGCATCTTCTGTTGAAACGGCATGAATACCACGGTCTCTTTCAATAGACTCCTTGGTTGCTGCATGATTGTAGACATCACTCAGCCAAAGATACATACCGTTTTCTTCATGAATAGGGGTGTATTTCAAAGCATCTTGTCCCTGTATGGCATTAACGCTCTTAATACTTTGCTCATATTTTACAGCTCCACAGAAGAGTTCACTGGCACCTCCGCGGTTACGAACTCCACCCGGGACAATTGAAAATGTTAACTTCTCAATATATTCTTCACTGTCAAAAGCGAATTTTCCAGGTATCGTTCCTGAATTGGTGCCGGGAGAAGGCATAATTGTAGTATGTACTCCACTTGCTAATGACGGTTTAGCAATATCTTTATTGTAATTCACATTATAGCTTACCCATGTACCTGCCAAAGCTTTAAGTATTCCATAATCTACACTATTTTCGATGGCCTGAAGATTGTCTTCTCTGAATGGCCTTACCGGATCATCAATCAATAGTTTTGAATATCCATCCATTAGCTCAGCCAGATTAACTTCATTTTGGCCTGGCATTTTACGGAACAACTGTTCGCCTCCCGATTCGGGACTCTCTTTTTTTCTTTTAAGCATGATATATCGTTTTTATGGTTATAATTCAGTGTATTCGAAAGTGGGGCCTGCATTAGTTTGAGCATCCAGCGGCTGTTTCATGAGGTTAACAGCCTGTTCTTTCAAGGCATACATGTACATGATGGATTTTTCCAGTTCTCTCTGGTTTCCCTCCACAGCGCTTTGTATAGCATCTAATAAACGTCTGTAGGTCTTATTAAACTCAATTCCCTGTGCATGTAATTCTTTGTTTTTGATATAATCTTCTACTTTTGGATTAGGCTTCATAGGATAAGCTTCATCCCATTCTACGGGTAAATCTTTTCCTGTAGGTGGGGTAGTGACAGGCATCATACCGTTTTCATCTGTAAAAGGTTCATAGTTTCCACCGAGATAAAAATGCTCATGGAAAACTTCTTTAAATCTGAAATAATGAGCCAACTCTACACCTTCTTCAAATTGGGATGGGTCAACATCGAAAATTGAATCGTCAGTCCCTTCACCTTGTCCTTTGATCTCCTGAAAAACAGCAATTACTCCTTCTAAAGCTTCCACAAAATGTAGTTTTCCGCCACTTCCGTAATATTGCTCAGGACGAATTTGTTTGGCAGGATTTCCTGTGAAAATTCCTCCGGTATTTAATTCTTCGAAATTCTTAGGAAGAGTTCCATGTTCTTTGTAATAGGCAATAATCTGGAAAATAACAATGTAGAAGAATAAGACATCATAATATTCACCAATGGTATGTACATTTTCCATGATGAAACCTTTCATATTTTCAAGGGTCCAGAAGTTATTATCCTGTACAGCCGTTCTTTGGGAATATAATGCTGAAGAATCTGTTTCGTGGTCATATTTCGGCGCTTTTACCAATGGTTTGCTCGGGCTTTCAATGGCAATAAAAGTTGCGATACTATTACTTGAGAAAGTTTCCAGACCTACATAGAAATCAACATTCATTGGTAATTTCATCGGATAGGTAGGGTAGTTCTCCTGTTTGTTAACAGAGGGTTGAATATCAATTGCATTCAATACATTACAAACCATGATCAGGTGAAGCATTTCTTCCACAGCAACACTTCTGATAATTTGGGAAGCCAGAGCATTGGTTCCGTCTTTAATCGAATATAAAGCCGTAAGATAAGGTGGAATGGTAGAATGTTCAATGAGAATAGCCGTTTGCAAAAGATTCTGTAAAACGGGTTTATAATCAATTTCAGTCAATCCTTTTTTTAATTCAGAAACATCTGAGCCAAATTGGGATTCTAAATAGACATTAAAATCATCAATCTGATCGTTCAGTAAAAGATTCGTCAATGTTTTGCTGTGATGTTTTAATCCTTCAATCCAGTCTTCTTTACTCAATGTTGAATCAAATAATAAAGAAGGTAATGAAACGGCTTCAGTAACGACTGCGCTTCTTGCTGCCATTCTTCCTGCAGTTAATATTTCCTGTGGCTGTGCTGTTTTATTGATAAGTCTTTGTCTCATGTTGTTATTTTTTAAGTTGAGTTTCAAGATCTGCAAGGATAGATTCTACCGAACGGATAGTGAATGCTGATAATGTTAAAGTAGGGTTTGATGTTCCCAAAGTGGTCATGTTTCCTGCTCCTACAACGTATAAATTCGGGTGATCCCAGGCTTTACAATAGCTGTTGGTAACAGAATCTTCTGCTGTAGAACCCATTCTGTGCGTTCCCACAATATGACCGGCCCCGTTGTAAGAATATCTTGTTCCATTGTAGATCACAGAATTCTTGTCTTCCGCAGTATATTTTGTGAAATCATCAATATTTAATCTTTTGAACATCTGGTCCGAAGCATTTTTTGCCTGTTCCATTGCCTTCATTTCATATTCTGTTAGTTCATAATGGATAACAGGACGCGGAATTCCGAGAACATCCAGATACTGATCATTAATAGTTACTCTGTTATTTGGATTAGGCAGCTGCTCAATCTCGAAGTGGAATAAAACCTGTTTTGAAAGCCTGTTCGTAAGTGCTTCTCTTAATTCTGCCCCGAAAAGCTTCTGGCTGATAAAATATCCTACATCAGATCCCGGAGAAAATGCCGGCCAGCCCCAGCCCCAATTGTCAAGCGGAGAGATCCACGCAGAAAATTCACCTCTGAAGTTTCCGTCACGGAAAGACGAAATATTAGTGGTAGAACCGGGACCTCTGTAAGGATATACCGGTTCAGGGAAAAGTCCCCAGGTAAGCATTACCATATGATCCATCAGGTTTCTTCCTACCTGATCACTGCTGTTGGCAACGGTTTTTACAACGTCCTGAACGGTGTATTTTGAGTTTAATAAAATCTTTGGATTTTCAAAAGCATTGGCCGCCAGAATTACGATGGCGTCTGAAGTATCAATTGATTCTTCAACAAAATCGGTTTTCTCCTTTGAAGTATACCTTCTCAGATGAACTTTGGAAATCTTATCTTTATCATTCTGGTCAACACTTAATCTGTATACCACACTCTGAGCCTGAATCTGCATGTATGGATTACGCTTAAGATTTTCATTATCGTTAACTTTATACAGTGCCTTTTTTAAAGTTTTTAAAGCATTATATTTAGCCTGAACCGGACAGATCGGAACGCAGGATGCATTTCCCTCACAGCGCTCTCCCATATAAGGGTTCCACACAGAACCGAGAGCCTTGTGTTCTTCTTTTTCAGAACTGTCTAAAACCAGTTTGTATCCTGATTCTTTGGATTCAGCCTTGATAATCTTTGTTTTTCCGTATTTTGGATTCGGGATAGAATTTCTTCCCTGAGGAGAAGGTACCATCATTAGAGGAATTTCCCCTGAGCTTAGCTTTACACTTGTCCCTTTAAGTCCATCAATGATTTTATGATCCATATAACTCTGAGGAATCTCTTCCATCGGAAATACATAATTTCCATAATATTCCTCCATATTCTCAGAAATAGGATATTCCTGCCTTGAAACATCTCCGGAAACTCCGATTTCAAATTCTGCCATTTCATAATACGGCCTTAATTCTTCATAATCTATCGGCCAGTTGACCGGACTTGGCTTATCAGTATTAGGCTGAGGAATAGTAATTCCATATTTTTCTGTAAGTTTAAAATCATTCGGAAGCATTCTTGGAGTAGTTCCCAGCCAGTGAAGAGTTGTTCCTCCTCCCACTCTGATGGCATCACTTGCGAAAGGCATCGGCCCAAACTGAACCAGATATCCCTTTTTATCAGGAAATGGCTGGACAATATGCTCCATATCCAGGACATTTGGAGAAGGGGCCTGCTTCAAATTCGGATAAGGAGAGTTGGGGACTTTGGCTTCCTCTCTGTAAAAAGTACGGATATACTCATTGTAAGTGGTCATTGAGGATACGGAATCCAGTTCAATACCGGCTTCCAATCCTGCTTCATACATTAAGATTGATATTTCCTTGATATTATCAGATTTTCCTGCATCTGCACGATGGATCATTTTGCCTTTTGTCACGTCAAATACATGATCAGACAACAGTTTTGCGATCAATGATCCTGCGATCCCCGTTCCTACGATGATCACATCTTTTTTATTATTGGTCTGGCTCATGAGTTGGTGTTTACAGGTTTAATGTTCCACGATTTATAGCCCGGTTGTTTTGCTCCTGGCGGATGAGAATGCATCAGGTTCCAGACAAGACCTTCTTTGTAAGAAAGGTCATTGATATACGCTCCTTCCCAGGTTCCCAAATACCACATGGTGATCACTTTTCCGGCGATATCATTCATTCCAGGATTGGCGATAATTTCAGACTGAATGGCTTTTTTCAACTGATCTTCATCGGAAGAATTTTCAAGAATATTTTTAGAAACTGTAAGGAATTCTACGAAAGTAGCCGCTTCTAAGCTTTTCATAACGTAGGTGTAATAGGCCTCTGCCAGACCTGTGGATTGTAATTCGTTTACAGTAAACCCGGCAAGCGCTTGCGAGATAGACATAAACACGTCGAAATAATAATCGTCGACGTTGAGGATTTTGTTAATAATATTCATTTCGTTAAAAATTTGGGTTAGATATCTTCAACTCCTTTTAACAGGAAGTTATCATGCCGATTGATCTATAGCTGCCGGATTTTCAGATACCACTTCTTTTTCAGAAATGAATGCATGCTTTTCAAGCTATCCATAGTTGTCAGTTTTTGTTTATTCGAAATTAAACAGATCCTCTCAGATAAGATTCAGTATTTCTACGTAATTTAGAATGGTGTAATTTTAATTTTTTGTAACAAATCCTTTGTAATAAGTGGTTTCGAGAGGTATTGTTTTCACATAGTTTAGAATTATTTTAAATAATGTTCAGCTTAAAATAGATTTATTTAAGACAGAGTAAACTTTTGAAATGGTTTAGTTTATCACTTTTTGTTTGATTCTATTGCTTTTATATTGAATTTTTCAGCAATATTTATTTGGACTTTTCACCAATAATCTGAGTTTTGTAATTACTGAATTTTGCATTACTATTAAGAAACACAGATGAGAAAAGTATTATTTTTATTAACAAGTTTAATTACATCTGCCCTGTTTGGGCAAGTAGGTATAGGTACTTCTAATCCTAATCCATCAGCTATATTGGATCTGACATCTTCCAACAGAGGTTTCCTGCCTCCGAGGGTCAATCTTAATTCTGCTACAGATATTGTAACGATTCCCAATCCGGCGACAGGGCTTTTTGTTTTTAACACTGGTGCGGGAAGCTTAACAACTAAAGGATATTATTACTGGGATGGCACTAAATGGACAAGATTAAGCATTGCTGATGGCGGTGGAAATTTCCAAGTGGGAGAAGAAAGAGGTTATAGGTTTGTAATTCCAGGAACATTTCAAAATTCTGCAGGAAATACCAATAAAAATCAAATGACTGGAAGAGCTGCTTCCCAAACAGGAACAATTCAGAGAAAAGCTCTGTCTGAATTTGTGAATATTTCTGAGCTTCCATTTTTTGAGGGAATCAGGATTGATGTTTTAGCCGGTGAGGATACTATTTTAAGGCCCAGATTTTTTAACACAACGAATTCTAATATTACTGTATCCTATGCAACATTGTCTACCAGCAATCCATTGCAGAATTCTCCCAACATGACGATTCTTCCTAATTATTACAGTACGAAAATAGATGGTGATGATTGGCTTTACACAAGCAATGAAAATATGGAACAAGATCTTGTAGAAATACTTTTTCCTGATGGAAAATACTACAGGATGTCTATTGTAGCTTATTCTACAAATGCAGCTTTTAACACGGCTACATCCAATACTATTATCGGAATTTCTTTGAAAAGAATTATTTAGTAATACAACGTATTGAAAGTGAAATAATTTTAATATAATCATGTTTGTAAACAAATGCTTGCCATTGGTAAGCATTTGTTGTTTTTATAAACTGTAAATTCTTTGAAATAATCAGCCAGGATGTAACGAAAGTAAAGCTTTTATTGTCTAATTGATATAAATAAACTTTCGGCTTTATAATCACCAAAGATAAAACCAATACCCCTGACCATGAAACGATTAACCTTAACTTTATTGTGCTTTGTTTCTTCTCTTTTGTCTGCACAGGGATTGAACAGTAAAAAAGAATTAATTGTTTATTCCTCAACAAGTATAAACAAAAAGTCTGTACATCAATCTGTTCAACAGGAAACAGACCGGATATTTGATAAATTGGTTAAAATCAGAAGAGAGTTTCATGAAAATCCGGAATTGGCAGGTCATGAAAAGCAAACTCAGGAAAAAATTAAGCAATATCTGCTCGATCTCGGACTGGAAGTTAAGACAGATATATATGGTTACAGTGTGGTAGGGATTCTGAAAGGAGATCAAAAGGGAAAAAAAATAGCCTGGAGGTCAGATATGGATGCATTACCCAATGATTATCCTGATCCTGAAACTTTCAAATCGAAAATAAAAGGCATTCAGCATGGCTGTGGTCATGATATCCATATGGCGGTTGGATTGGGAATAGCCGAAGTTCTTTCAAAAAATAAAAAATCTTTAAAAGGAACAGTCTATTTCATATTTCAACCTGAAGAAGAAACCTTCAAAGGGGCAAAAGAAATGCTGGATAAAGGCTTACTTTCTATAATAAATCCTGACGAAATATATGGATTGCATGTGACGGCAATACCGGTAGGGCAAATCATGGTGAAACCTAATGAAATGTTTGCCTATCAGAAGAGAATAAGAGTTCAGTTAAAAAATGGATTATCTGAAGAAGAAACAAAAGGGCTAACGAAAAAGATCAGTGATTTTCTGTCCCGTATTCAGCCCGGAACAAAGCCATGGGAATTACAATCTATTGTTGATCCTAAAATCGGATTGACAAATCCTGATACTATTTTTAAAGATTACCTGTTCACGGATGGAAAATTTACGACTTATTCTAAAAATAATGAGTCTTTTCTTGAAACCTATCTGTATGAAACAAATTCTTCTAATTTAGATAAAATAATTCCGGGAGTTCAGAAAATTATAGAAGACAGCGGGTATAAAGACAAACTTCTTTCCGTTTCATTTATACAGGGAAATCCAACGGTTATCAATGAAGAAAAGCTGACAACATCAGCCAAGAAAATCCTTCAGAATCTTTATGGAAAAAATACGGTTGCTGCAGATTATGGACAGGTTCCGTTTTTCAATGATGATTTCTCTTATTTTCAACAGAAAATACCAGGTGTTTACTTTTTCCTGGGAGGTTCCAATTTCAAAAAAGGAGTGATTGCCATGAATCATTCCCTTGATTTTCAAGTGGATGAAGAGAGCATCAGAACGGGTGTGAAAAACTTTTCATCATTACTTATTGAACGTCTTAACAGGAACTAACTTTTCACCGCAATTGCGTCTATCTCGAACAACATTCCAGGTAAAGCGAGCTGGCTCACAGGAATAAGCGTGCTTGTTGGTAGAAATGTCGGGTTCCATACTGTTTTAGCTTCTTCTGCCCAAATTTCAAGCTTCTCGGGATTATGATCAACGATAAGAAGCGTGATTTTGACAACATTATCAAACGTCATAGAATGATTCTGTAGAACGATTTTTAAGTTTTTTAAAGCATTCTGGACCTGCGTTTTAAAATCATCAGCTAATATGTGATTTTCTCCTACACCGCCGCTTTGTCCGGATATAAAACACATCTGGAAAGGAGATTGCACAGAAATGCTGTGTGAAAAACCATAAGGACTAGGATTGAATAATGCAGTAGGATTGATCAGCTGAGGTTGTTTATTATTTTCCATAATTTTCTTTTTAATGATGTAAAAATGAGAGATAAAAACAAGAAAAGCTTTTACATATGTTGAGGGAATTGTTGTTTTTATGATGTAAACATTTCTTTACCTATTTGAAAGCCGATATAAAAAATGCTGCTCCATAAGAACAGCATTTTTTAATTTTTACTCAACAACTATACTCTCAATTCCTTTTTGCAGAGCTGTTTCCTGAATCACCGGGACAGAAAGACCTTCAGCACGGACCACAGAAATATCCGTCATTCCCATAAATCCAAGAGTTTGTTTTAGGTAAGGAACTACAAAATCATACGCCTGCCTTTCCCCTTCAGAATATACACCGCCACTTGAAAAAGCAAGGTATACTTTCTTATTTTTTACCAGACCTTCAGGACCGTTTTCGCTATAGCTGAACGTTTTTCCCGCTCTCGCAATATGATCAAGCCATGATTTAAGGGTAGAGGTGATACTGAAATTATACAATGGAGCTTCAATAATGATAATATCAGCTTCATGCAGTTCAGCAATTACCGTATCTGAAAGTTTTACAGTTTCCAACTGTTCTGGCGTGCGGTTTTCCTCCGGAGTAAAAAAGGCATTGATATGGGCTTCCTCTAAATGAGGAAAAAGCGGGTTGGCCAGATCACGTTTTTTAAAAACACTTTCAGGATATTTTGCCGTGATTTTTTCTACAACAGCATTTCCCAGTTTTTTACTGATTGATGATTCGCTTCTTGGGCTGGAGATAATATGAAGTACTCGTTTCATTTTTTATTTTTTTAAAATTGATGTTTCAAAATTATCTATATTTACTAATAAAAATATAGTAGTTACCAAAAGGTTAGTAATAACATTTAGGTTAGTAACCAGATAAAACAAAGACAATGGAAGAAGAAAAAATAGTGTATTCAAGGCCTCAATGCAGTACGCATCTGTCTGCTACTGAGGATGCTTTGTACGTTTTGGGAGGCAGGTGGACCATCCGGGTAATGATCGCTATTTTGGGCGGACATACACGGTTCAACGAGTTACAGCGAACGATTAATGGCATTTCAGCAAGAGTCCTTTCCAGCGAATTGAAAAAACTGGAGGTCAACCATTTAGTGGAAAGAACCGTTCTTACCGATCAGAAACCGGTCTTGGTAGAGTATGTTCATACAGAATACAGTGAATCACTAAAAGACGTTATTGCAGCGCTTGCTGACTGGGGAACAAAACATAAAAAGAAAATTACAGCTTAATAAACGAATGTTGATGTCAGTAAATACAGTGTTTTGTGGTATTTGATAAGTTGCAAGATAGCTTACACTTTAAGTATTTTTACTCAAAAATAATGGCAAGATGATCATATGTGAAGACTTATTATTTTCCCGGGGAGCCATTCTGGAAAAATATGATGTGGCAGATTCTATTTTTAAAGAAGGAACTGCAGCTAAATATTATTTCCAGATCAGGCATGGTACTGTGAAACTGAATACTTTTTTAGAAGACGGAAAAGAATTTGTTCACGGACTCCCTTTTGATGGTCACTGCATTGGTGAAAGCTATTTATTTACCAGCCATCATTATGCCATTAATGCTATTGCTGTAACCAGCTGCGAGATTATTAAGATTTCTAAGACTAATTTTCTGGAAATGCTTTTGGAAAAACCTGAATTAATGCTCGAGATTAACAGATATACAGCTGACAGACTGCATTTCAGGTATATGATTTCCAGTTTCCTGGCGATTTCGGATCCTATAGTCAAGCTTATGAAGCTTTTTGATCATCTTAAAAAGTATTTTGGATTTGAGGAAGCCTATTCATTTCTCATTCCCTATACCAGACAGCAGATAGCCACTCTTACCGGGCTTAGGGTAGAGACTGTGATCAGATATGTTAAAAAAATGCAGGAACTGAAACTTGTCAAGATTGAAAGCACCAAAATTTACTATTAGCTTTCAATCATTCACTCTATAATTTATTATTTTAAAATCAATACGGGCTGCTGGGTGTTCTGATAAATTCCTTCAGAAATACTTCTGCTTGCCAGATAATACAGGAAGCTGTGCTGGCCTGGCAAAGCAATAATAAGGTCCGCTTCATTAGAGGCTGCAAAAGTGAGTATTCCTTTAATGACATTTTCATCATGAGAATAATGAATACTGCTCGGAATCTCCGTCAAACGTTCACGAATATACTCTTCCAGTTCTCTTTTTTTATCCTCATCTTCTTTCTCACGGGTATTGATATTCAAAAACATCAGACGCACATCCTGTTTATGGATAACAGATTTGTGATGAAACAATCTTTCCAGTCTTTTGATTCCCTTTATATCACAAGGAATAAATATATTTTTGATAGGAGTATAGTGATAGCTGTTAGGAACAATTAAGGTTTTCACAGGACTCGTTCTTGCAATGCTAATGATATTGTCGGAAACAAAGCTCTCAGTGGTGGAGGTATGGTCATCACTTCCCAAAATAATCAACTCTACAGAAGGCTGATTTTTTAAAAGCTCATTGATGCTTCTGGTAAGAGCCCAGTCACTTAATATCCTGGAAACTTTTATTTCAGGTGATTTTTCTGTTATGATTTCTGTTAACTGATCGAATAATAATTCCGTTCTCTGCAACAGATTGTTGACACTTTCTTCGTTGACAAATGAATGTCCTTCTGCAATATGCAGATAATCAAATTCGGATTCTCCTGCTGTTTTTAGTAAGATAATATTTTGATATTCGTAGGTTTTTGCCCAGTCTGCGGCTACTCTTACTGCATTTTCCGTAGTTGATGTAAAATCAATGGGTACAAGGATTGTTTTCATATTGTATTATGTTTTAGTCCTGATTCTCCAGGTTTGCTGTCATTTTTTTTACTAAAAGCAGTGCTTTGCTGATCTCCTCTTCATCAATATTGCCAACCGCCTTTTTGTAAAGGTCTAATGCCCATGGATAAACTGTTTCAACGATTTTCTCACCCTTTGGAGTCAAAAAGATCTGTTTGTTTCTCCGGTCGTTTTTATCAGCGATCCGCTCAACAAGATCCCGTTTTACGAGATTGTTGATGAGGTAAGTAATGCTTGATTTGTCTTTACTTACTTTATTTCCTATTTCCTGCTGGTTAATACCATTATTGCGTGAAAGCAGTCCGAGAATCTCAATCAGTTCAAAAGAAAGATCAGGATCATACTCATTAATCTTGGTCTGAATCTTTTGTCGAAGCCTGCTTTTCATTTCACTCATCGCCAGGCCAAGCTCCAGTGCTAATTCTGATATATTGTTCTGTTTTTCAGGCATATTGTATAATAATGATATTACAAAGCAAGAGATGATTTGAAAGAAATTCAGTACTGCTTACCTTAACAAATATACGAAAAATTAGTTTTAATTAAAACTAATTAAGTGAAGGATTACTATATGAGAGCTATAAAAAAAGCAGAGACTAGTTCTCTGCTTTTTCTTTTTTTACGGCCTGATGCATAATAAGGATAATCCCTAAAAGCAAACATGCAATGATCAGGTAACGCCAGGAAAGATCTTTTTGCTCACTTACATTTCCGCTTACTGAAATGATAAAGCTTGTCACAGAAGTGATTACATAGACCAGTCCACCCATCAGTCCGCCGGCAGTTCCCGCATTTTTAGGAAAGTAAAGCATACTTGTCGTAAAGAACGAGGTAAATAAAATTCCGGAACAGATATGAATGAAAAAGGCAAAAGGAATCATAATAAAAAGACTTTCTGCGAAATAGCTGGTGATAATCAATCCCGCAATCAGAATAAGCTGTAAAAGGATAGGCTGCAGAATTCTTGGCTTGAAATCAAGAGTCAGCCTGCGTTTCCCGATGAAACCACCGATCATCCAAGAGAAACCAAGGATCAATGTACAATATCCAATAACAACCGGAGTAAAATGAAAAGTGTTTTCAATAATAAATGGTCCGGTAATATTAAATAACATAACGATAGAGTAACTCAGCCCTAATATGAAAATTCCCAGCATGAAAATCCTGTTCTTAAGCATCATTTTGTAAAGGCTGATATTCTCTGACAGGTCCAGTTTCTTTTTCTGAGGAAGACTCTCTCCACTGAAGAACCATTCAAACAGGAAAAGAACCCCGGCGTATATCGCTAAGAAATAAAAATTAGCATGCCAGTTAAAGATTTTCTCAAGATAACCACCCAGAAAAGGTGCCAGAATAGGCCCGCACGACCATACAATTGTGAAGTAACTCAAATAGTGCTTCACTTTCTCAGAATCATAAATATCCACAAAAATAGCCCGTGTAGCCACCACAAGTACTGAAACAGCAGCTCCCTGAAGAATACGAAGCAGGCAGATTAATAAAATGCTGTTGGTCATTGTAATTAAAATACTGGTCAGGATCAAAAGAAACAATGCGATCAGTTTAGGGCGGTAGCGGCCGATACTGTCCAGAATTCCTCCCACAAATAACTGGGAAATTCCGTAGCTAAGAAGATACGAGGTCAGAGTGATCTGGATATCTTTTTCTGAAACCATCATTTCTTTAGCCATAGAAGGGAACGATGGTAAATATATATCCGTGACAAACCCGGAAAGCGGGATAGACACGAAAGCCATAATGGTAATTAATCTGATTCTTTTTTCGGATGCTTCTCTCAACATATTCATTCATTTTTACAATGCAAAAATAAGTCAAGAAATAAGAAAGTGAATTTTAAAAGACAAAGTAAAAATTACAAAAATCAAATATTAAGCTAAATTCTTGAATTTTAATGGTGAAGTCCGGGCATGTTTTTTAAAAAAGTTATTAAAATGTGCAGGCTGATCAAAACCTAAGGTATAACCGATCTGAGCAATGTCCCAGTTGGTATACTTCAGCAGATTTTTAGACTCTTCAAACATCTTTTCTTTAATGATTTGCGTTGTAGTGAGATGGGTTACAGATTTTACCGAGGAATTCAAATGATTCACATGTACATTAAGGTGATCGGCAAAGTCCGAAGGAGTTTTTAAAGCAAGCGGATAAGCAGGAGAGTCCAGGGGAAACTGTTTGTTAAGCAGTTCATCAAATAATCTGTATAAACGCACATTTGCAGGAAGTTCATTAGGATTGATGTCTTCCACACGGTTTTCCATTGCCAGATGCATAACGGATGCCAGATTGCTTTTGATACTGCTGCAACGGAAGGGATAAGCAGAATTATTCATTCTGTAAATCTGATCAAAATAAAGAGTAGCCAGATGAGTTTGTTCCTCTGTCAGGAAAACGACAGGCTTGCTCCATTCTTTGAACATTGAAGTCTTTTTAAACAGATTAAATTCTGAATTTCCGTTAAAAAATTCCTGGTTGAACAGACAGAAATATCCTTCCTGCAAATCACTTTCGCACTCCCAGGAGTAGGGGATGCTTGGAGAAGGAAAGAATAATGCAGGACGGTCAATATACAGCTGATGTGTGCCATAATGAATGGTCCCTTTTCCAATGATAAAACTGATTTTATAATAATCACGGCGGTTGTAAGGACTCTTAAAACTGCAGTATTTCCGCATTGAAATGTTGAAATGAGATTTACCCATTTCAAAATCCTCAGAATCAAACATTTTGATCTGGTTCTTACGGATGCGTTTGTAATAATCTTCTATAGTTTCCAGCTGATCGCTCATAAGTAAAAATTATAAAAATCAAAGATAATAAAACGATTGCTCACTCAAAATAATTTTAAGTGAAATAAAAAAATAGGAATGATAGCTCCTCTCAATAATATGAGTGCAAAATTATAGAAAGGAGATCTGTGGTCACCTAACTTTTATTAATTTCCAATTCTAAAATATGGGATGGAAGCAGGAATGGGTCAGCTTTTGAACTGACACAAGGTACAAAACCAGACTCTTTTAAAAACTCCGAAAGCGGATCATGATCCAGCATATTGGTCCATACGATATCCGTAAAACTCACTGCTGATCTGCATTTTTTCCAAAGCGACTGCCTGGTTTCAGGAAGATCAAACTCTGAAAGAATCACAAAACTGATTTCTGTTGCTCTTTTTCCTTCCGGTATGCCAGGGTGCAGAGAACCACTTTTAATAATACTGTATCCGACAGGTTTCTGATCTGCATACGTCATGATCAGCTGGTTGGAGAGATCATTCAGGTCATTGATCATTTTTCTCGGATCTATTTCATTGTGAATGTATTTTTTAATCTCCTCTTCCGTAATAAAATCTTTGTGTAAAGCATAAACAGAAGAATCAATAATGGCTATAAGATCAGAAATTCCCTCTTCAGAACCTACTGTAAATTTTGAAATGATATCCATGGGATTTTTTTTATTCAAAATTATAAGATTAATCAATTTAAAAGGGATACAGTTTGCTAAAATATAATCGGTACAGAAAGATAATTTTATAAATTTGTTCAGTACAGTTGATGTGTTATGATAAAATCTTATAAGTACGAAATTTTTACAGCAGTAATAGAGAAACAGATTCGCAGTGGGATTTTGCAGGAAAATGACAGACTTCCGTCCGTTCGGGAAATTAAAGAAAAATACAAGCTCAGTACAAGTTCTGTACAAAGCGGGTTTGAATATCTTCTGATTAAAGGATTAATCAAGAGTCATCCGAGGTCAGGATATTTTGTTGCCGAAATTCAGGAAGAGCATATTCCGGAAGTCAGAACAAAGCTGCCTGTGGTCGTAAGAGATGCCGAATTTATGAAAAATATGATGCTGACTTCCAAAAGAACATCAGAATCCAGTTCTTTTAACACAGCTGTACCCGGAGATTTGCTGATTCCGCAGAAACTCATCCTCAGAACGATGCAGGAAGTAATTCGTGAGAAAGGGGCAGCACTGCTCAGATATTACCCTTCAAATGGCCTGGAAACATTAAGGAAACAGATTGCAAAACAGATGGGAACTTATGGCTGTATTTTAAATCCTGATGAAATAATTATTACCGATGGTGCACTACAAGCACTCACGATCGCTTTGAAATCGGTTACCAAACCTGGAGATGTGGTTGCTGTTGACAGCCCTTGTGTGTTCTCTATATTGGAAGTTATTGCTAATCTCGATCTTAAAGTGATCGAAATTCCTGTTCATTACAGAAGTGGTTTTGATACGGAATATTTCAGAACAGTTTGCGCTGAAAACGATATTCGTGCCTTGGTTGTAACTCCGAATTTTCACAATCCTACAGGCGTATTAATGAGTGATGAGGTTAAAGCCGAATTGTTGAGTATTGCAGAACAACATCGTTTGTGTATTATTGAAAATGACATGTATTCCGATCTTTATTTCGGTGAACAAAGACCCCGATGTATTAAAAGTTTTGATACCAAAGGATTGGTCATGACCTATTCATCATTTTCAAAAACATTGGCGCCGGGAATTCGTTTAGGTTGGCTCTATGCAGGTGATTTTTACGCAAAATCTGAAAGAGCGAGGTTTTCTTTGGGACGATCGGTTTCTCCTGTTTATCAGGAATTGGTCTTGAAACTGTTACAGGGAAGCAGTTATGAAAGACATTTGCGTTCGTTCCGAAAAAAGCTCAATCAGCAGGCTATTCAGATATTGGACACTTTAAAAAGTTCCTTTCCCGAAGGTTCTTATTTTCACAGGCCTCAGGGTGGATACAGCATTTGGGGAAGGCTTCCGGAGAATATGGATATGGAAAGATTTTACGAGTATTGTGAAAAGCACCAGATTTTATTTACTCCCGGGGACACCTTTTCTTTTACGGATAAATATCAATTTCATTTCCGGATTGTTTTTGCAGAAAGAATTACTCCCGAAAGCCTAATCTTATTGGGAAATGCAGGTGAAAAGGCTAAGAAGTTGTTACTTGGAACATAAAGACTTTATGTGATGTTACATATAGCGAATTGACCATATCCTTTATGGATAAAGTTTAATTGAGACCATATTTTAGATTCTTGCTTTTGTCAATTTCCAATTGGGGGATATTGTCAATCATTTTAAAATCAAAACCGTCAATCCATTTTTCTTTGGTAAGGTTAATATCTTCCCCTGAAATGATGTGTTTCTGAAAGAAATAAGTAATATCTTCATCCAAGTAGTGATGAGCTATATCGAGAAAAAGTTCATCTGTAAACTTGAGCTTCTTTTCCGTACAGACCTTCAATAATTCACGCATCAAAACATCCAGAGATTTTTTGTAGCGGGTTTTTAATAAAATCTGATTATCCAGCCAGAAAGCAAAAATTGCTCCTCGTCTATAGGGTATCTTTTCTATATCACGGCTTTTCCAGAAATCATCTTTTATTTTATAATTCGGAATATTTCGCTGTGGATTCTTCCAATGATTTTGAATGACTTCAGTATTGAATAATGTGAGCCATTCATCTATAGAAATATCTTTGATCCGAAGTCTGTTTTTATAAGTATAATAATCGGTGAAGCCTTCGCTAAACCAATAATTAAGCTCTTCGTTTTTATTTTGGATTTTATTTCCAATCCATTCGTGCATCAACTCATGATGAAGAAGATAAAGGTAGGCACTTTTGTTGTTAAAAGGATTATTGGTTCCCTGAATCATAAATGCATTTTTGATAGCGGATCCTGTTGAGCTGTATCCTTTGAAAAGACTGTCCTTTTGTGAAACGGTAGAGGTTAAGGTAACTGTATAATAATCTTGATCATAATCTTTCCAGAAATCTCTTTGTGACTGTATCGCTTTTTTGAGGTTTGAAAATAGAAACTCATCCGTAAATCCGTTTTGCCATTGATCTCTTAATGCAAGATAAACAGGTTTGTTTTGTATTTTAAAAGAATAAAATCTGTAGTCACCTCCTATAAACAGTGAGTTGTAAAATCCTTCCCAAAGTGTTGTTTTGATGTTCTGGGCCCGAGCCTGTGTAGCAAAATTATTGTGTAGTCTGAATTTCATAGGGAAATTTATCCATTCAATGGAAAATTCAAATTCTCTGTCTTCCGGAATCTTTGTAAACGATATGGGTACAATGAATAAGTTTTTACCCAAAACGTGGAAGAATGTATTGTTAATTCTGGGACGGTTGAATATTTTATAATCAGGATCTTTAAAATCCTGTTTTATATGATAAATAAAAGAAACTTTATCTCCTGTTTTCATCCTGACCTTTATTTGACTCTTTTCCGGGAGGGTCTCAAAAGTTATATCCGGATTTTCGTCTTTTGATATTGTAAGATTGTTGAAGAGATTATTTTCACCCCAGTTTTCATTGGCAAAATAAAAGGAGATGGTATCTGATGGTTTTTTAAGGATGTAATCAACCTGAACTTTTAGCCCGTTTTGCTCAAGATCTGTATCATAATAGATTTTATAATTTATTTTGTTCTGAGAATAGGTGAGTAGAGGTAATAATAAAGCCAGGATGAATAATTTTTTTACCATGGATAAGTAGTTTTTTCAAATTTATAATAAAATTCAAGAACTTCTGTGTTGCTGGCATTTTTATACGATGAACAAACTTAAAAATGATAAAAATACAGAGCGTAATTATTCTTTATGAACTTTATAATTTCCTGTCTCCGTTTTCCAGCATCAATTTCTTTCTAAAAACCAGAAATTATGATATCATTTTTTTGATACATTATTTAAAGATTTATAAGCCAAAATAATGAAACCCAGCCAAAAGAAAAACTTCTTTCAGAAGACCTCAGATAAGGATTGGAACCGTGTTTTATGATTGTTTTCAGGGACTAAATCACTCCAAAATATATTTTTATGGAGGTGGAAGTGAATATTTTAGCCATTTATCTTAAACTTTTTTCGCTCCAGCTAGGCTGGAATCACCATAAAACCTATATTTGCAGCCTAAATTTTTAAATAAATGAAAGAACTAATTGAAAAAATCAACGCAGAATTTGAAGCGTTCACAACTGAGGCAAACCAACAAGCAGAAAAAGGAAACAAGGCAGCTGGTACAAGAGCTCGTAAAGCAGCTCTTGAACTAAGCAAATTGTTCAAAGACTTCAGAAAAGTTTCTGTAGAAGAAGCTAAAAAATAATTTACTTTTAGCCGGCTTTTGAAGCCGGCTTTTTTTTGCGGTAATTCAATATCGTAAAGTGTATTTAAACTGCTATTTTCTTTACGCTTCTGAATTTATATCTACACAATTATTAATGCTAATCTAAACTGTCATATTGATAGTTTTTTTATGAATTATAGTTATTAGCGGATTTTTGTTATTGTTTTCATGTGAAAATATTGATAATGTCACTGGAAAACCTCTTTTTTAGGCTCAATCTTTCACCATCTCCTCAATTTCCTTTATCTTTAAACCAATCAATATATATTATGAGGATAAATAGATTTTTTGCAGTGCCTGCAGTAGTGCTGGCTGCTCAGTTTTCCTGGGCTCAGGTAAAGGTTGACCCAAAAGAAAGGCTAAACCCTATCGTAAAAAGTTTTGTAGATGAAGTAAATAATAATTCCCAGCTGGAAAACCTGGCATATGAGCTGTTGGACGGTATCGGGCCGCGTCTTGTAGGAACTCCCGAAATGCTTGCCGCTAATGAATGGAGCGCAGGTAAACTTCGCTCATGGGGAGTAGATGCCAATCTTCAGCAGTTTGGAACATGGAAAGGATGGCAGAGAGGAACTACTCATGTGGATATGACGTTTCCGCGTGTAAAATCTTTGGCTGCCACACAGCTTGCATGGAGTCCGGCTACTAAAAAAGCAATTGAGGCAGAAGTAGTAATTCTTCCAAAGGTATCATCCAAAGCAGAGTTTGATCAATGGCTTCCTTCCGCAAAAGGGAAAATAGTGCTGATGGCACAGTACCAGAAAATCGGACGTTCTGATGAGCAAATCAAAGAATTTGCCACTCCTGAACTGTATGAAAAGCTTAAAGCAGAAAAAGAACAGGCAGCTAAAGATTTCACTGCCTATGTGAAGAATATCGGATATGACAATAACAGTCTTCCAGAAGCCTTGGAAAAAGCAGGAGCAGCAGGAATTGCTATTTCCAATTGGACCGGAATTATGGGGGCTAACAGAATATTCGGAGCAAAAACAACCAAAATTCCCATGATTGATATTGATGTGGAAGATTATGGAATGCTCTACAGAATGGCAGAAAAAGGTACGCTTCCTAAAATAAAAATTGATGCCCAGTCTAAAATACTTCCTGAAGCCAAAAGTTTCAATACTGTTGGGATGATTAAAGGAAAGGAAAAACCGGATGAATATGTAATTCTTTCGGCTCACCTTGATTCATGGGACGGAGCTCAGGGCGCTACGGATAACGGAACGGGAACGATTACAATGCTGGAAACCATGCGAATTCTTAAAAAATATTATCCTAATAACAAAAGAACTATCGTTATAGGACTTTGGGGAAGTGAAGAGCAGGGATTAAACGGTTCCAGAGGTTTTGTGGTGGATAATCCTGACATTATAAAAGGAGTGCAGGCTGCTTTTAATCAGGATAACGGAACAGGACGTGTTGTGAATATCAGTGGTCAGGGATTTGTAAAAGCTTATGATTATATAGGAAAATGGCTTGATGGAGTTCCAAAGGCTGTAAAAAGCCACATTAAAACTGATTTCCCTGGAATGCCAGGCGGTGGTGGTTCTGATCATGCTTCATTTGTGGCTGCCGGAGTACCAGGTTTTTCTTTAGGTTCTCTGAACTGGGGATATTTTGGATATACATGGCATACAACAAAAGATACCTATGATAAAATTGTTTTTGATGAGGTGAAAAACAATGTGATCTTAACGGCAGCATTAGCTTATATGGCTTCTGAAGACCCGGAATTCACCAACAGAGAGAAGAGAGCAATGCCTCAGGATGACAAAGGAGAAACGGTAAAATGGCCGGAAGTAAAAGAGCCTAGAAGAAGTTCTAAGGATTATAAGTAAAAGTTTTTTATTATATAAAGAGTAAAGAGGCTGTCTCAATGGACAGCCTTTTTATTTTCCTGTGCTAATAGTTCTTTGATTTCTATTAATTTACTTTCTTTCACGATATAAGTTTTGCAGATCTTATTATTTAGATGCATACTGAAATTCATCTTTGTACCAGTTTGTGTTCCCATTGCAACTGTTTTTGAGGTATACTCTGTAAAAATTGGACAGAAGTTAGTCAGAACTAAAATATTTCTTTGCAATGATTTGATAAAACCCGGTTGATTTCCATTGTCGTCAAGAATCTTAAGCTTAAAAATTTTCTTACCTAAGGTGGTTCCGAAATACCATTCACAAAAGGTTCCGGAAATAATCACACAGGGAATAGAAAATATAATACCAAGAATAGCAGGTAAATGGAATATAAAGACGAATAGTATGAAAAATGGAATCATATCAATCACCTTGGCAAAAAGACGTTCTGTTTCATTTCCTTTATGAGCAGGATTATAAGGGAGCTCATATTCAAATTCTTTATAGATTCTGTTTCCCCATTCATCAAAGGATCGGGTAGGTCTGTGAATTATCTTCTTTATTTTAAGTGTTGATATTTTCAATTGTGTTCTTGTAGTTTTAGTTTTTTCCATCATTCAAAAATAAAATAGAAGCTTGATAAAACACGTCAAGTTCTGTCGCAGTGGTCGGTTATATTTGTACAGTAAAGTTAATGAAAGAATATTTTACTATTTAATTTAAACCAAAAAACAAAAAAATATGATTTACGCAAATACTTTTTTCACATCCGGTAATAGCTATCCTAACGAAGATGTTGTGCAGTTGATAGACAATTATACTCACGAGGCTGTTGTTTATAAAAAAATTGGTGCTGCTGTTGAAGATGGGGTTATTTACAGAAAAAAGGATAATGATTTTTATGAAAGACAATGGTTAGGATATATCAATGTATTGTGGTGGAATATTAAAGAAGCAGGCATCACAGCATCAATGGTTACGGAACGTATTAACAAAGCTCTTGCTTTGGGATATAATACTTTTTTTGATGAAGTGTCAATTGAAATTAATGGAACGCTTTACCTTCAGAATAATCAAAAAGTTCTGTCCAATAAATGTACTATAAAACAAAATGCAGCCAAAGCAGAAATTTTTAACTGTGAACAAAAGGAAAATATTTCTATTACAGGATTTACTTTTGAGGGAGAAGGGATTGATTATGTTGTGAATGCCAGTTCCAGAAATGTAGGAATTCTTTGTTATGGTGCAAAAAATCTTATTATTGAGAAAAATGTATTTAAAAATTTCACTTACTCCCCAGTTTCAGGATTAGGTGAAATGGAACGCCTGATTTTTAGATTCAATAAGGTTAAAAATTCATTTGACTACAGTTGGGCAACGCAGGAATCCGGTTATAGAAAGGATAATATGGGTATTGTTGTAGGGGGTAAAAATATTACCATTTTTAAAAATTATTTTGAAAATTCATCACAGGGAATTTATATCACTGAAAATTCTAATTTCATCAGTATTTCAGATAATGATATTGCAAATACTATTCTGGAGCATGGAATGTATCTTGATTCAGGGATTTCAAATCTTACAGTAATCGGAAACAGAGTACGGAATACCCTTAAAATAGGTATTAAGCTTCAAAACAGTGATCATGCAAACTATGTAAGCAATAATGTTGTGATCTCTAATAATATTGTTGAAAATACAGGCGCAGGCGGAGATGGCATTTTGATCAATAATACAAGCCCGGGGATTCCTTTGCTTTATGCAAAAAATGTAGTTGTTTCTGGAAATGTGGTCAGAAATGCAGGTCAGCACGGAATTAATATAAGATTTGTAGACCTGGGTGTTATTTCCAATAATGTGGTGAATGACATAGCCTTTGCCGGAATCTATATATCGCATACGAAAGGAGTGGAAGTATGTCATAATAACATTAAGACAACACAGGAAAACGGAATCATAATTGAAGCGCATAATTATCTGTTGTCTGCCAACTTTAATACTGTTGAAAATCCAGGAATGAGAAATTCTGGTTTGGAGGATTTATTAACGGGTATTACTCTACGTGGGACAAAAAACAAAGAGATCTCGTTAAGAAACAATAAGTTGATAGGAAACGTAATCGATATGAAATATGGTATTTTTGTAGAATTCATAGGTGTTTCAGAAAAAAATCCTGAACAGCAGACTTTTCAGGAAACATATGAAATTGTAGGGAATACAGTATTAAAGGCTGTTACTCCATACAGATTTTTAAATACTACTGTAAAATTGAGACTTCTTAATAATAATTACAAAAATTTATTGACAGCTCCTGTACAGGAATCATAAATTTAAAATCTAATTATTTTAGACGAAAAAGAATTCGTCTCACAAAATGTATTGTGAGACGGATTTCTATTTTTAGTCAAATATTATTATTATTTTTCCAGCGTCTAACTTTCACGTTACTAAAAAACATTATCAATGATAATTATCTTTTAATCTAAATAAACTTCTTAAGTTCATGAAATTTTGAAACCGAAGGTTTATGTTCTGCATTATTCAATTTTCCAAATCCGTATTTACAGAAAATAAACGGCAATCCGTTAGTGTCTGCTGAATTATAGTCAGTTTGAGTGTCACCAATGTATACAGAGTCTTCGATTGTTAAATCATTTCTTTCCATAAGGAGCTGTATATTTTCAGATTTTGGTTTTTGAGTTCGTCCATGAGATTCAAAATCAACAAACAGATCATTGAACTGATAATAGTCTAAAAATGATTCAATATAACCGTCCTGGCAATTGCTTACAATGAAAAGAGAGTGGGTGTCGGCAAGACTCTTTAAAGTTTCTTCTACACCCTCATATAAAATCCCACCCTGTATGTGCAGTATTTTATTTTCTTCGGCTACAATTTCAGAAAGAAGTTCCTGAGCCTGCAGGTCTGAAATACCCGGAATAATATCTTTTATAATATCATGAGCCAATAATCCCATATATTGATTCATATCTTCAGGCTTAAGTTCTCTTTGGATTAACTGATGTCTACCCAGTACTTCATTCCATATTTTAATGATGGTCGCTCTGGAATCCCATAATGTTCCGTCAAGATCGAAAATTAAATTCTTTGTGTTCAAAATAAATATTTTATGTTAATCTGCGGTTAAAAATTACAAAATCATACTCAGCTGCACTCTTTTTCTTGCTTCATCTACTTCGGTTACCTTTACACGAACATGCTGGTGGAGTTTTACCACTTCATTGACATCTGATACAAAACCGTCTTTCAACTGGGAAATATGAACCAGTCCGCTTTCTTTGATTCCAAGATCTACAAAACATCCGAACGCTGTAATATTGTTGACAATTCCAGGAAGAATCATGCCTGCTTTCAAATCTTTAATGCTTTTAACAGTAGGATCAAATTCAAATACTTTGGCGGCCTTTCTTGGGTCCAATCCTGGTTTTTCAAGTTCTTTTAAAATATCTTTGATTCCTATAATCCCGATTTCACCCGTGATATAACTTTCCGGTTTTACAAGAGCTATTTTTTCCTTATTGGCGATCAATTCATGGGTTTTAATTCCTAAATCTTTGGCTATTTTTTCTACAATTCCATAAGCTTCCGGATGTACAGCGGAATTATCCAGTGGGTTTTTAGCATTCGCAATTCTTACAAACGCGGCTGCCTGCTGAAAAGCTTTTTCTCCAAGTCTCGGAACTTTTTTAAGCTGTTTTCTATCTTCAAATGCTCCGTTTTCAGCGCGGTAATTGACAATGTTTTCCGCCATTTTCTCGCCAATTCCGGAAACATAGCTTAAAAGCGATTTACTGGCTGTATTTAAATTAATTCCTACAGAATTTACACATTTCATCACTGTAGAATCCAATTCATTTTTCAGTTGGGTTTGATCTACATCGTGTTGGTATTGACCAACTCCAATAGATTTGGCATCAATCTTTACCAATTCTGCTAATGGATCAGAAAGTCTTCTTCCGATAGAAACTGCTCCACGCACCGTTACATCATATGTTGGAAACTCTTCTCTCGCAATTTTACTGGCAGAATACACTGAAGCTCCGGCTTCCGAAACTACAAAAACCTGCAGCGGTTTATCGAAAGCAATCTTTTTGATAAAAAATTCTGTCTCACGACTTGCTGTTCCGTTACCGATAGAGATTGCTTCAATATTATAAGCATTCACCATAGAACGTATCTTTTTCATAGCCATCCCGCTTTCATTCTGCGGAGCATGAGGATAAAGAGTTTCATTGTGCAGTAAATCTCCTTTTTCATCCAGACACACCACTTTGCATCCGCTTTTGTATCCCGGGTCTATTGCCAGGATTCTTTTCTCTCCTAAAGGAGGAGCAAGCAAAAGCTGACTTAAATTTTCAGAGAATATTTCAATTGCTTTTTTATCTGCTTTTTCTTTGGCTTCCTGTAATGCTTCATTGGAGATAGCGGGTTCCAGAAGTCTTTTATAACTGTCTTTTATGGCCAATGCAATTTGGTCTGAACTTTCATTGTTAGATTTTATAATCGCTTTTTCAATAAAGTCAATGGCTTCTTCCTTATCTACTCCTACGTTTGTTTTTACAAAGCCCTCCGCTTCCGCTCGTAACATGGCCAGAAGTCTGTGAGAAGGCGTTCTGCTAAGGCTTTCTTCCCATTCAAAATATTGGGAGAATTTTTGAGCATCTTCCTCATCTTTTTTAGCTTTTACAACTTTGGAAGTAACAACTGCCTTCCGCTGAAAGAGTCTGCGGAGATTCTTACGGACATACATATTTTCGTTAATCCATTCTGCCATGATGTCTCTTGCTCCCTGAAGCGCTTCTTCTTCGGAGGTAACATCATTATTCAGATATTTTGAAGCCAGAAACTGGATGTCATTATTTTTTTGACTCATAATGATCCTTGCTAAAGGTTCCAATCCTTTTTCCTTAGCGGTATCAGCTTTTGTTTTTTTGCGTTTTTTGAACGGAAGATATAGATCTTCCAGCTCCTGAATATCAAAGCTGTCTTCAATTCTCTGTTGAAGCTCAGGACTTAGTGCATTCTGTTCTTCTATAGATTTTAAGATAGATTCTTTTCTCTTGATAATGTCTTCAAACTGTTTGCTGATCTTTGATATTTGTTCGATCTGTATTTCATCAAGATTCCCGGTTTTATCTTTTCGGTAACGTGAAATAAATGGGATGGTGCAGTCTTCTGCTAATAATTGTAAAGTATTGTTGATGCTCTTTTCAGAAATGTTGAGCTGCTTCTGTATAAATTCTACGGTCGTCATTGTTCTGTTTTCGGATAGCTAAAATAGGGTTTTGGGATGAAAAAATAGAAATACAACTATAAAAAAGCCTGATTACTACAAAATGTAATGAAACAATAAAGAATCAGAATTACCCAATCAGTTATGATTCACAATATAGAACAGAGGTGTCCCGTAAGTGGATTTATGAATGCAAATAATATAAATATTGTATTTCTTGATGTATGATAAGGTACCTCCGAATTGGTTTTTCTATTTTTGTACCCGAAAACAACAAAATTTCAACAAACTTTTTAAACAGTTCAATATGAAAAAAATTAGCGTAATTGCATTAGTAGGAGTAGGATTGCTTTTAGCATCATGTGATAAAGGAAAAACGGCAGATGCTGCTGCTACAGCTCAGGAGCAAACAGTAGCAGAGAGCAAAGGTGAAGTACTTGCAATAGATACAGTAGGTTCAGTAGTAAACTGGAAGGCTACCCACAAAGGAGGAATGGCTCCACGTTGGGGAACACTTACTGTAAAATCTGGAGATCTTAGTGTTGATGGAGGGCAGGTTTCTGCAGGAAATTTCGTAATCGATATGAACTCTATCAAAGTAGATCCGGCTTCAGTAACAGAAAAAGATAAAAAACCAGCAGATCTTGAAGCTCACCTGAAAAATCCTGATTTCTTTGATGTAGCGAAAAACCCTACTTCAGATTTCAAAATTACAAGTGTTACAGATTTGAAAGAAGCACCAAAAGATGCTGTAGCAGGAGCTAATAAAACAGTAAGCGGAAACCTTACGTTATCAGGAAAAACAATGAATGTTACTTTCCCTGCTAAAGTAGATGTAGCAGAAAATTCAGCTGCTATTCAGGCTAAATTTACAGTAAACAGAGCAGACTGGGGACTTAAATTCGGGACTTCAGAAGCAGATCCGGCAGAATGGATGATCAGCAAAGATATCGAGATTGCTATCGATGTAAAGGCTAAAAAATAAGTTATTGAAATTGTAATAACTAACGGGCTGTCTTGATAAAGGCAGCCCGTTTTGTTGTTTATATTCGTTGTAAAATCAATTCAAAATCCTTGAATTCTGAATTCTCACACAATATTCGCTCCCTAAATACAAAGGATTACCATGTTTTTCAGACCAGAAACCATCTAATATATCTTTACTTAAATAACGGTATACAGCAACTCCTTTATAGATTTTGTGATCTTCTCCTTCGTAGTTGAAATTGATGACTAAAATATGATCTTTATAGAATCCTGTACCATTTTGCAGATGATCACCAATTACCCATTGGGCAATAATACGGTTGTTTTCATCAATAGCTAAGGTGAGTATGCCGTGATAAGACGGCTGGTCAGATTCTTCCTGATTACTTCCTTCAATAGCATAGCTTCCTGCCAGATCGTGTACTGTCATTGATTTGTTATTTTAACGGAGGGCAAATTTATAAAATCTTATCTGATGATAATATAAATGCTTTGGTTTAGGATTATGAATTTTCTTATATATAAATTAAACTTTATTTTTGTTTTAAATTAATTTTAAAATGATTCCTTTTCTATTGATAGCTAATCTGATGACATTTGGTATCTTTGGTTTTGATAAATGGCAAGCCAAAAAACAGAAATGGAGAATTTCAGAAAATACGCTTTTAGGAATTTCTCTTATAGGTGTTGTAGGAGCAGCCTCCGGAATGATGATCTTCAATCATAAAGTTTCCAAAAAATCATTTCTTGTGAAATTTTTTATTGTGGTATTAATTGATCTGGTAATTTTTTACCGACTGATAAGACATTGATATAAAGAAACCCATGTTGTTTTTTTTAATGTTAAATATTTTAAAATAATATTATTTTATTATGCTAATAACAAATAAACAAACAATATCAGGAATCTGGATATGATATTATATGTGGAGAACTGCCTGTAATAGATTCATGGTAGAAATGACATGCACATAGATAATTTAAACAGTGTTTTTTAACACTCTTTTTTTATTGTCTTGTAAATAAGTATTTTAAACATAATATTAAATATTTACATAAGTAAATATTTTTTCATTAAAAATCACTACTTTTGCACCCGTAAAAATCTTTTATGCAAAACATTAGAAATATTGCGATTATCGCACACGTTGACCACGGAAAGACGACTTTGGTTGACAAGATCATTCACGCTACCAACATTTTCAGAGAAAATCAGGAGAGTGGGGAGTTAATTATGGATAACAACGATCTTGAAAGAGAAAGAGGGATCACTATCTTATCCAAGAATATTTCTGTTACTTATAAAGACACAAAAATTAACGTAATTGATACTCCTGGTCACGCCGATTTTGGTGGAGAAGTAGAAAGAGTATTGAAAATGGCTGATGGGGTTATTTTGTTGGTAGATGCGTTCGAAGGACCAATGCCACAAACAAGATTCGTACTACAGAAAGCATTGGAATTAGGATTGAGACCATTAGTGGTTATCAATAAAGTAGATAAGCCAAACTGCCGCCCTGACGAAGTTCACGATAAGGTATTTGATTTATTCTTCAACCTTGAGGCTACAGAAGAGCAATTGGATTTCCCTACATTCTACGGATCTTCAAAACAAGGTTGGTTCAACACGTCATTAGAGCAGACTGAAGACATTTTACCACTATTAGATGGTATTTTACAATATGTTCCTGAACCGAAAGTAACAGAAGGAAATCTTCAGATGCAGATTACTTCTCTTGATTTCTCTTCTTTCTTAGGAAGAATTGCAATCGGGAAAGTGACAAGAGGTGAGATCAAAGAATCTCAGTGGATTGGTCTTGCTCAGGCTGAAGGTAAAATTGTAAAAGGAAAAGTAAAAGAACTTTACGTTTTCGAAGGATTAGGAAAGAAAAAAGTAACTGAAGTAAAAGCAGGAGATATCTGTGCTGTAGTAGGTTTTGATGCTTTCCAGATTGGTGATTCATTCGTTGATCTTGAAAATCCTGAACCATTGGAAAGAACTGCCATTGACGAGCCTACGTTGAACATGACGTTCTCTATCAACAACTCACCTTTCTTCGGTAAAGATGGTAAATATGTTACTTCTAACCACCTGAAAGAAAGATTAACAAAAGAATTAGAGAAGAACTTGGCATTAAGAGTTCAGCAGACAGACGATGCGAACACATTCCTTGTTTTCGGTAGAGGTATTCTTCACTTATCAGTTTTGATCGAAACAATGAGAAGAGAAGGTTATGAAATGACTATTGGTCAGCCACAGGTAATCTTCAAAGAAATTGATGGTGAAAAATGTGAGCCTTATGAATCTTTAGTTGTTGACGTTCCTGAAGAATTTGCTTCAAGAGTAATCGACTTGGCAACTCAGAGAAAAGGTGACCTTCACATCATGGAAACTAAAGGTGAAATGCAGCACATGGAGTTTGAAATTCCTTCAAGAGGTTTGATCGGACTACGTTCTCAGATGTTGACAGCTACTGCAGGGGAAGCTATTATGGCACACCGTTTCACAGAATACAAGCCTTTCAAAGGAACTATTCCTGGAAGAAACAATGGTGTTTTGATCAGCAAAACTACAGGTCCTGCTACAGAATATTCTATCGCTAAATTACAGGATAGAGGTAAGTTCTTCGTTGATCCGGGTGAGGAAATCTACACAGGAATGATCATCGGTGAGCAAAACAAGCCGGGAGATTTGGTAGTAAACATCGTAGAAGCAAAACAGTTGAACAACATGAGAGCTTCTGGAAAAGATAAAGATACTGGTGTTGCTCCGAAAATCTTATTCTCTCTTGAAGAATGTATGGAATATATCCAAGGGGATGAAGCTATTGAGGTAACTCCAAACTTCATCAGAATGAGAAAGAAAATCCTTTCAGAAGAAGAAAGAAAAAGAGTAGAAAGAGGAGCGAAAGCATAATCCGAAATTCTTAAAATATAATAAAGCCTCGATTTTCGGGGCTTTTTTTCTGTGTCAACCCATTAAAATGCTTATTTTGGCATAATAATCTCTGAAAATAAAAATAAATTTTAAAGTAGTTTTGTGACTATGAGAATGAATAAATTAAAACTTATCGTTTTATTGGGCGTTTTTGCATCTTACACTACCTCTTGTTCCGTTCAGAACAATGTTGTAAAAACACCTTCAACGAAGAATCCTACAAAACCCACCAATAATACAACCCCGCCAAAAGTACCTGTTGTAACAACAAAACCGTCTACAGGAACTACAGCCTCAACTGAAGAAAATTTCAGAACCAATCTTCCGGAAATCAAAAGAGAATTTCGTGGAGCATGGATCGCTAGTGTAGCCAATATCAACTGGCCTTCAAGAAATGATCTTACGGTAGAACAGCAGAAAGCAGAAGCAATCAGTATGCTTGATATGTTGAGAGATAACAATTTCAATGCTGCTATTTTTCAGATCAGACCTTCAGCGGATGCCCTCTATACAAGTAATATTGAACCTTGGTCTTACTTTCTGACCGGCGAAACAGGAAAAGCGCCATTTCCGAACTATGATCCACTTCAGTTCTGGATAGAAGAAGCTCACAAAAGAGGTTTGGAACTGCATGTCTGGTTAAACCCTTACCGCGCACACCATACCAACGGTGGTGCCGTGAATAATCTGTCAATGGCCAATAAACTGTCCGATATTGTTTTAAGATTAAAAAACGGAATGTACTGGTTTGATCCCGCCAATCTAAAAACACAAGGCCATGTATCCAATGTAGTAAGAGACATTGTGAAAAGATATGACATTGATGCCGTACACTTTGATGATTACTTCTATCCTTACGCAACCTATAACAGAGGAGCCGATTTTCCTGATAATGCAACATGGAATGCTTATGTAAACAGTGGCGGTACATTATCTAGAGCAGACTGGAGAAGAGATAACGTTAACAAATTTGTAGAACGTATCTATAAAGAAATCCATGCTGAAAAAAATAATGTACGATTCGGAATCAGCCCGTTCGGAATCTGGAAACCCGGATACCCTGCAGGAGTAGTAGGATCTTCACAATTTGACGAGCTATATGCAGATGCTAAATTATGGTTAAATAAAGGCTGGGTAGATTACTTTTCACCACAGCTTTACTGGCCAATTGATTCCAAAGGACAAAGTTTTGAAGCCCTGTTAAGCTGGTGGCAGTCTGAAAATACGATGAATCGCCATTTATGGCCAGGCTTGAACACCGTTGAGGTTAAAGTATCAGACCGTCCAACCGAAATTAAAAACCAGATTGCAATCTCAAGAAATATCCTGAAAAATGATGCCGGAGAAATTCACTGGAGTATTGCAGGACTTACTAAAAATCCGAATATGCTGCCTGCTCTGAAAAACGGGCCGTACAGTGAAAAAGCATTAGTACCGAAATCTCCATGGATAAAGACCGTTCCACTGCAGACTCCTACATTGTTTATTGCAGACAACGGAAGCTTTGCACAGACAAGCTGGAGTACAAAAAATGCTGCTGATGTTTTCCAGTGGGTTCTTTTTACTCAATACAGTGGAGTATGGCAAACCGAAATTTTGACGCTGGATACCCTTTCAAAAGACATTCCTAAATTTAAAGACGGTAAAAAGCTGAGTGCAGTTGCTATAAAAGCTATCGACAGATTAGGAAATGAAAGTGACTATACAGCAAGAAGAATTAAATAGTTGGGATAAAACTCACTCTAAATATGTCATTGCGAACCTTTAGGTGAAGTAATCTCAATGATAAATAAAAACCCAGTTCTCCAATAGAACTGGGTTTTATTTTAGAATAACTATAAACTATCAGTTTAAAATAATGATTTTCAATTAAATAAAAAACGCAAATAAATAATTATGTTTAAAACATAAATTGCATCGGAATCATTTTTGCATGATTCATCCCATAATCACCAAAATATAACATTATGAATACTAACAGACTTTCCACCAACATGGAAAAAGCACTTAGTGACCAGATGAATAAAGAGATTCATGCATCACACGTTTTTTTATCTTATGGGATTTGGGCCGATGATAAAGGCTATCAGGGAATTGCTAACTTTCTTTACCGCCATGCTCAGGAAGAGCGAAATCATTCAATCAAATTCATGGAATACATTTTAAACAGAGGCGGAAAACCAAAAGTAGATGCTATTCCAGCTCCTCCAGCAGATCCGGACAGCCTTACAGCCTGTTTTGATGGCGTTTTTAAACATGAAGTTGACAATACAACCGCTATTTACAGAATCGTAGATCTTTCGATGGAAGAAAAAGACTGGGCAACGTGGAATTTTATGCAGTGGTTTGTACAGGAACAGATTGAAGAAGAAACATTAGCTCAAAACTTAATTGATAAATTAAAAATCGCTGGTGGTGACAGAGCTACCGATGAGTCTTTATTTACTTTAGATAAAACTTTACAGGAAGCACCGAATGATGTTCCGCTGGCCCAGAATGCTACGGGAGATAATCCATAAAACAGCCGGTGAATCCGAACCTTTAGAAAATCTGTCAGAATATTGGCAGATTTTTTTATTATGAAACTCTCTCAAAAATCACTATCTTTGCACACTCGTAATTCAAGGTTCAGAGTTCAATGTTTAAAGTTGGAGAAACCTTGGGTTACCCCTAAACCTTAAACTTTGAATTTTACAATATGAAATGTGGAATCGTAGGCCTGCCGAATGTAGGTAAATCAACTCTTTTTAACTGTTTGAGTAATGCAAAAGCTCAATCAGCAAACTATCCTTTCTGTACTATTGAACCGAACCTTGGAACGGTTTCTGTACCGGATCAGAGACTGTTTGAACTGGAGAAAATCGTAAAACCTGAGAGAGTTTTACCAGCTGTAGTTGAGATTGTTGATATTGCAGGTCTTGTAAAAGGAGCCAGCAAAGGAGAAGGATTGGGGAACCAGTTCTTGGCTAATATCCGTGAGTGTGAAGCAATTATTCACGTTTTAAGATGCTTTGATAACGGAAATATCATCCACGTTGAAGGTTCTGTAGATCCTTTAAGAGATAAAGAAATTATTGATATAGAGCTTCAGCTGAAGGACCTTGAAACAGTAGGGAAAGCAGTTGAAAAAGCTAAGAAATTCATCAAGTCAGGGAAGAAAGAAGATATCCTTACTTACGAAACACTTCAGAATTTACAGAAATTCCTTGAAGATGGTAAAAACGCAAGAGAATTTGCTACCGATGATTTCACGAAAGCAATTATCGGAGAAGTTCAGTTGTTAACCAACAAACCTGTACTTTACGTTTGTAATGTAGATGAAAATTCTATCAAAAACGGAAATGACTGGATCGGTAAGATTGAAGAAATGGCTAAGAATGAAGGGGCGGAAGTAGTTGTATTAGCTGCACAGATAGAAGCTGATATCAATGAGCTTGAAACTTTTGAAGAAAGAGAAATTTTCCTTGAAGAATTAGGTCTTACTGAGCCGGGAGTTAACCGTTTGATCAGAAAAGCTTACGATCTTTTGAAACTTCAGACTTATTTTACTGCTGGAGTGAAAGAAGTAAGAGCATGGACTATTGGACAGGGATGGACAGCTCCACAGGCTGCAGGAGTAATCCACACAGACTTTGAGAAAGGATTTATCCGTGCAGAAGTAATCAAGTACAACGATTATATCACTTACGGTTCTGAAGTAAAAATCAAAGAAGCCGGAAAACTTTCTGTAGAAGGTAAAGAATATGTAGTACAGGATGGAGACATCATGCACTTCAGATTCAATGTATAAGAAAATATTAAAGTTCGTTTATAATAAAAAACGCTTCCATGTATTTGGGAGCGTTTTTTGCATTTATGTGCAGTTCAAAACAGATGCTACTGCTTAAAAAATGCTCTCTGACTCCAGGGAGCAGTTCTGTTATTTTATCTTTACAGCGGAATACCTATTTCAAACCGGCATTTTGGCTCTATACAATCTAAAGAGATACTAATACAGTTGCCAACAATATCTGTACATTTTAGCTCTGCAGTCTGACACTGAAGCTCCATGCATGTAAGACCCACTTGAGTACATACGCCATTGTACATGCATATTTTTTTTCCTCCAGCTACTGTTTTCAGTTCTTTCTTGCTTAGTTTTTTTCCGTTCTCTAACATTTGTTTTTTCATGGTAATAATTTAAATGAATCAGGTATTAGTTTTTTTGAAGTTTAAAAAAGCCCTTCTTCATATGAAGAAGGGCAATGTATTGATATTATTCAATCTCAATGATTGGCTGGCATTGTAATTCTGCACAGGCAAGTGAATACTTCTTACAAGTAAGGTCTGGTAGAAGACACATTTCTTTTCCTCCGGTAATTACTCTTAATTGTTTTTTGTTCAATTTTTTTCCGTTAGTTAAGTTTTGATTTTTCATAATGCTTAATTTGGGTTTAGTGAAGTATTTTAAAAAAATCTTAAGGTTGTGGTCGGCAGATTTTTTGTGCACAACCTACAGAAATGGTAGTACAGTTTCTGATATCTCCGGGTGGATAGGTTTCACAAGGAAATTCAGTACATAGAATAGGTTCCATACAGTCTAGCATTCCCCCTTGAATAGACTTTAGTTCTTTTTTGTTAAGCCTTTTACCTTTGTTTAGATCCAGTTTTTTCATAGTATTTTGTTTATGGAATAATTGATATTATAACTGTGGTCTGCACTCTTTTTGTGCACACTTTATAGAGATAATAGTACATCCATTTGGATCAGAAGAAGGCTCACAAGGAGGGTTAGGACATAGAACAGCTTCCATACAGTTGATAAGACCTCCTTTGATTGTAATTAATTCTTTTCTGTTTAACTTTTTTCCGGTTTGATTGATTTGATTTTTCATTGATTTGATTTTTAATGGGTTAGTTTTGACGAATGTAAGAAAAATAAATGAAGTATGTCACTATGTTTAGAAAAAAAAGAAAAATTAGTTGAATAACGTATATTGACCATTAGATTTTCTGAAATCTACGTACATTAATGTTGTATTTGATTGACCCTCCAATATTCATAACTTCGTATATTTGAATTTTACAAATCATCTGTCATGGAAAAAGTAGCACATACCTCACTGGAAGATTTTTACAGAGAGATGGCCGCTAAATTAGGCAAAGATCTCGAAAGTATTTTTCCAAAAGGACTTCATAAAGATATCGGACACTTTAATGTTTTCGATATCGCCCAAACGCTCGAAAGGGCAAAGGCTACTTCCGAAATGCCTTATAACAGAAGGAAATACTATAAGATAAGTTTTATAAGAGGAAAAAACAGGGCAGAATACGCTGACAAAGTAATATCGATAAAACAGAACGCCTTATTATTTGCTACTCCAAAAGTTCCCTATCATTGGGTGCCTGAAGATCCTGACCAGTCAGGGAGTTTCTGTGTATTTACAGAAGACTTTTTCATTAAAGATAAATCCTATTATAACCTTGAAGATCTTCCTATTTTTCAGCCTGGAGGAGTACCTGTATTTGAAATTGACAATGAACTTGCAGAAGAGATAGAAAGCCTTTTTAAAAAGATAAAAAAAGAAATAGATTCGGATTATGTTTTTAAATATGATCTGATTAGAAACTATGTTCTTGAACTCATTCATTATGGGCAGAAATTACAGCCGGCTACCAAAATATCGGCTTCAAATGATGCTTCTATGAGAGTAGTTTCTCTGTTTATAGAGCTGTTGGAGAGACAATTCCCTATTGAATCCTGGGATCAGAGACTGCAGCTGAAGACTGCGAAAGATTATGCCGACAGATTGGCGGTTCATGTTAATTATTTAAACAAAAGATTAAAAGAAAGTACCGGAAAAACGACTACGGAACTTATTTCTGACCGAATCACCCAGGAAGCAAAAATACTCTTAAAGCAGACCAAATGGAATGTTTCAGAAATATCCTATACCTTGGGTTTCGAAGAAATTGCCCATTTTTCTAATTTCTTTAAAAGGAAAACTTCCTTTACCCCATTAGAATTTCGTTCCTGATTTGAATTTTGCAAATTTCAGATTGATTCAAGCAAATACTTCAGCCGGGAAATGTCTCAACTTTGTACCATCAAAATAATCAAAATAAAATGAACACAAAAACAAATATCGCACTGGTGACCGGAGGAAGCCGTGGATTGGGAAAGAACTCAGCATTAAAGATTGCTCAAAAAGGATTAGACGTTATTATTACTTACAGAAGCAATAAGGAAGAAGCCGAAGCTGTTGTAAATGAAATAAAAGCAATGGGGCAGAATGCAGCTGCTTTTCAACTGGATACAAAAGACATTAAAAGTTTTGATGCCTTTGTAAAAGAAGTTACAGATCATTTGCAGGAAAATACAGGAAGCACTCATATTGATTACCTGATCAATAATGCAGGAACAGCTTTATATTCACCCATTACGGAAGTTACAGAAGAACAGTTGGATGATGTTGTAGACATTCATTTCAAAGGAGTGTTTTTTCTGACTCAAAAATTTTTGCCATTCATGAATGATGGGGGAGGAATTATCAATATATCTTCAGGATTAGCAAGATTTGCAACACCGGGATCTTCTGTTTACGGTTCCATAAAAGCGGGAGTAGAAATGCTCACAAAATATATGGCCAAAGAATTAGGATCAAGAAAGATCAAAGCCAATGTTGTGGCTCCGGGAGCTATTGAAACAGACTTTGGGGGAGGAAGAGTAAGAGATAATGAAGAGATCAATGCTGCAGTAGCGGGTGCTACAGCCTTAGGAAGAGTAGGACTTCCCGATGATATCGGTGGCGTGGTGGCATTCCTGTGTACAGAAGATGCAGGATGGATCAATGGACAAAGAATTGAAGTTTCAGGAGGAATGTTTTTATAATATTTGATGGATCATCACTATAATACCTCGGGCGGCTCAAAAATGAGCCGCCCGAGGTATTATTTTATCATTTCTTTGAAGCTGTATTACTCAACAGCTTCAAGAGGTTCCGGCAGCTGGCATTTAAGCTCACTGCATCCGGGCCCGATGTATACGCAATACCCTGAAGAATTGGTACATCTTACGTTGCCCAAACCACCATTGATTGTACTTAAATCTTTTTTGTTTAATTTTTTTCCTTGTGAGATGATTCCTTTTTTCATGATTTTTATATTTAATAGATTAGTTATTTCATAAATATATGAAAATCAATGATAGTAAGTCACTTATTAAAGAAAAATATAAACTCGTCGTCCGAAATGACCGTTGAATTATCTATATCATTTTTAGAGCAGTACAATTTTATCGGGGATAAAATCATTGCGCCTTAAAACGCTTATTTATAAAGTTCCTTTGCGTCTTAGCGTTTTCCAATACAAAATTCATTAATTTTAATGAGATTGCTTCGCTTTGCTCCAATGACAGTTGGAATAAAGGCTTTATCTCTAAACTCCCACAAAAGCGCAATAATTATGATGATACTCTTGATAAATTCTCAATAGCCCTCTCCAATGTTTCATGTTTTTTAGCAAAACATAACCTGATTACATTCTCATTCAGTTTATTTTTATAAAATGAAGAAAAAGGAACACTTGCTACCTTATGATTGATTGTAAGCTCAGATGCAAAATCGAAATCGTTTTTATCCGAAATCTTATCATACTTTACTGCCTGAAAATAAGTTCCCTCACAATCAAGCAGCTCAAAAGATGTTCCTTCAATACCTTTTCTAAGAAAATCTCTTTTTTCCTGAAAAAACTGATTCAGTTGGGTATAATGTTCATCATTTTTCATATACTCTGCCAGCGCAAGCTGAATAGGAGTGTTCACACAGAAAACATTGAATTGATGTACTTTTCTGAATTCATCCGTTAAGATTTTAGGGGCTGCACAATATCCTACTTTCCAGCCGGTAACGTGAAAGAGTTTCCCAAAAGAAGCAACAAGAAGACTCCTTTCTTTCAATTCCGGATATTTACAGATGCTTAAATGCTGCTTTCCGTCAAAAACAATATTTTCATACACTTCATCACTTAAAATAAGAATGGAAGTTCCTTTTACCAGCTGACTAAGCTCTTGTATATCATTTTCTGTCAGTATTTTTCCGGATGGGTTGTTGGGGTTATTCAGGATAATCATTCTGGTTTTGTCACTGACAAGATTTTTTACAGCAGTCCAGTCGATATTATAATCAGGAGCTTTCATTTCAAAACGTTTTACAATACCTCCGAAAAGTTCTACGGTAGGTTCATAACAATCATAGGCCGGTTCAAAAATAATTACTTCATCCTCTTTTTTGATAAAAGAAGCAATGGCGGTGAAAATAGCCTGAGTTCCACCTGCTGTAATTGTTATTTCCGAGTCAGGGTGATAGGTTGCCTGATGGCTGTTCTCGATTTTTCTGGCAATTTCTTCCTTCAGACCAATCATTCCACCTAGTGGGGCATATTGGTTAAAGCCTTTTTTAATAAAATGATCTACCTGATTCAATAACTCCAGATCAGGCATAAAATCCGGAAATCCCTGAGAAAGATTGATCGCTTCATTTTCGTTGGCAAGCTGAGTCATCTGACTGAAAATAGTAGTTCCTACATTGGAAAGTTTTGATAAAGGAAGTTGTATCATAAAAACAGTTTTGTTACTCGAATTTAATGAAATATTTAAAACAGACTCTACTTATAAAAATAAAAATTAAATAGAGGTAGGTTGAAGGTTGATGTTGAGGAGGTTAATGGTTTGAATGATAAATTTAATGATGAAATATGATTTTAAACATATGTTTGATTTTTTTCTTTTAAATCTATAGAAAGATACCTACATTTGTTAGACACACAACTATTAAAAACAATGACAATGAAGATTAAGAAGACGGAGTTTCCCGAAAAATCAGTTTTATATCAAGGGAAAAAAAAATTTGATTATATTGATAGTTTTGAAGGGGAATTGATATATAACAGTCAGAATATTGATATTTCAGAAATTGGAAAAGCTTTCTTTACAAGTGGACCGAAATGGGGAAAGAAAATGTTTGCGTTCAGAAATAAAGTAGTAAGGTTATTGGGACTTAAAACTGGATCTGAAACAGAAAAGCAGCAGATGGAAAAGAATTTTAAATGTGAAGTGGGAGAGCACATGGGTATTTTTAGGGTGTTTGATAAAACGGATCATGAAATTATTATTGGGGAAGATGATAAACATCTGGATTTCAGAGTTTCCCTTTTATTGGATGAAAATAAAGAGCATTTTGACGAAAAATCTCTTACCATATCCACTACGGTAAAGTTTCATAATTGGCTGGGGATATTATATTTTCTTCCTGTTCGTCCTTTTCATAAATTGATTGTACCCGCTATGTTGAGAAATATGATTGTACAATTAGAGAAAAGATAATACATGCCTTTTACCAATGGCTAGAATATGAAAAACGCAGTCTCAAAAGTTAAATTGTTCGACTTTTGAAACTGCGTTTTGGTTATTGTCATCTTGACTATTTATTTAGAGATTATTAGTTTTTGTGAACCGGTTTTTCCTTCTGATGTGAGTTCCACAATATAAATTCCCTGGATCAGCTTCTCAATATTCAATCTGATGCTTTGGCGTCCGCTATTGAGATTTTCAGACTTTTCTAATACTGTTTTTCCTGAACCATCAATAATTTTTACAGCAACTTTGTCCTTCTTTGAAAGGGATGTTTGTACATCCACATAGTTTTTGGCAGGATTCGGAACTAAAAAGATATCTCTTTTTCTGTTCGCCTGAAGCTCTTCTTTTGAAATGGCTTCCAGGTCAGGCCCTTCACTGCGGAGACCTGTATTGTCAGTTTCTTTTAAAATGACTTTTTTTGAATAGCAAAATGTAATGCAGGTGCTGCATTTTTTTAAACCTTTGCTGTCAGATTGAGTTACGCATACCGTATATGAACCGGGAGTATTGTAAGTATGCGGAGTCATGTGGTCAGTAATCGGAGTGCCGTCTCCCCAGTTTACAGAGTAGTTATTTGGAGGATTATAGCTGTCTAATGATACTTTGGCTGTTGCGGTATTGCTTGTAGAGCTGAATGAGGTGTCAAGTTTGAAATTCGGGTCGCAGTCAGCACATGGTTTTACGCAAATATTGTCATACCATACTATTTCTGATGGGTTGGCTGTATAATCAGGAGTAATCATTACAGCAGTTGAATTATTGATGATGTTGTTGAAATCTGTACAGGTTGTGCCGCTGCTGGGATCCATCGTCCAGGTTCCTTCAGAATTGGAGGGAAGAACAGAACCGCTGCAGTTGGCAATAGGAGCGCGCACCCGTACCCATCCGCTTCCTTCAGTAACAGTGATATTGGCAACAAACGTGATTATTTTGTTGCCAGACATGATGTGAATGGCTGGATGTATAGGCGGAGATCCGTTGAATGTTCCGTCATTTTCAAGATAGAAATCAAAAAATAAACATTTTCCAGGAAACTGTTGTCCCAGATTTTTAAAATCTATGGTGTTGACAAGTCGTGAGCCTCCTGAATCATCAATTAGTTTTAAAAACTGAGAACCGTCCAGAGTATTGGGAGTGCCGCTTGAAATGGTAACATTGCCATTAGGATAAGGAGCATGAACCCAGTTTCCGGCCGGAAGGGTAGGTGAATCAAAATCTGAGCAAGGTGCCTGTGCTTTGAAAAGCAGACCACCCAAGAAAATACAGATGGTAAAAATGTATGCTTTTATCATAATACAGTATTGATTTTATAGATCAAAAATCAACAAAAAACTTTAGTATTAAATTTGTGTATTGACTTCTGGTAAAGGTATTATGATATTAAAACGATTGGTTATACCGGTTGATAAGTGTGTGCGTTATCTTAATAAGTGTAAGTAAGTTGCTTTTAATTGTATAGTTGAATGATGATATTAATTTTTTGATTAGGTAAGAGTTTTTTAATCCAGATATCCTATGCGGTGAAGGAAATCATTTTTTTTGCGGACAGAAACATCCAGTACAGAATGGTCTGCCATCACTACCTGGCCGCCTTTTCCTTTGATGTATTCTTTAAGATGAGACAGGTTGATCAGGTGTTTATGATGGATTCTGAAAAAACTATATTTTGAAAGCTGTTCTTCAAATTCGTGGAGTGTTTTGGAGACAATAATCTTGGTCTTATCCGTGAAATAAAATGTGGTATAGCTGGAATCTGCCTCACAGCGAATAATGTCACTGATATCTGTGAGTTTAAAACCCTGTAGTGTTGGAAGGTTGATCTTATTATTTTGAAGACTTACCGTATTTTTACCTTTTCTGATGTTCTCCAGAACTTTATTCACAGCAATAATAAACTCCATTTTTTTTATAGGCTTCAAAAGGTAATCGGCTGCTCCGTTTTTAATGGCCTGAATCGCATAATTCTCAAAAGCTGTAATGAAAATAATTTTTGAGTCAACTTCTCTGAACTTTGAAAGAAGATCAAATGCGGTTCCATCTTTCAGCTGAACATCAAGAAAAAGAATATCAGGTGAGTTTTTGGAAAGATAAATATAGGCATCCTCTACACTGGCTGCCTGGTGGATGTTCTCAATTTCCGGAAATTCATTCTCCAGCAGCAGGGAAATATAATCTCTTCCGTCCTGCTCGTCATCAATGATGCATGCCTGTATTTTGGTTTTCATAAGGTGTGATATAAAGTGTGATTTGTGTTCCCGGTCTCTTTTCTTTCTCCTGAAGATCGGTTATTTCCAATATGATATTAGTAGCAAAAAGTTGTCTGAATGTTTCAATTCTCTTTTCAGATAATTTTACTCCAAAAGAATCCGCTTTGGAATGGTTGTTCTTTCCAATGCCTGTACCGTTGTCTTCAATAATCACACAGAGCGATGTTCCTGTATGTTGAAACAGCACTTCAATGTTTCCTTTTCTGCCCTGAAGATTCGCTACACCGTGTTTTATAGCATTCTCTACAAAAGGCTGAATGAGGAGTGAAGGAACGGTCCAGCTTTCATTTACATTTTCAGAAACGGAAATTTTATAATCAAAAAGATCTTTCAGACGCAGTTTTTCCATATTCAGGTATAAGGATAAGTATTCTGCTTCTTCTTTTATGGGCATAAAGGTTTTTTCGGAATAATGAAGTGTTTTCCGGATCATTACAGAAAAGGTATTAAGATAGTTCTCCGCTTCACTATAATCTTTTTTATACAGTAAAAAATGAATGGAATTGAGACAATTGTAAATAAAATGAGGGTTGATCTGTGCTTTAATAGCCTGAAGCTCCAGTTCTGCAATTTTCTTTTCATAATATAAAGTCTCCAGTTTTTTATTTCTTTTTTTCTGAAAGTAAAATGCGATCAGCATAGATAATGCGGTAGCTCCAATGAGGACAAGAAGCAGTTTAAACCACCACGTTTGCCAGAAGGCAGGCTTAATCTCAAAATGCAAATCAGTAGAAGCATAAGACTTTCTCCCATTGTAACCCAATCCGAAAATTTTAAAAGTATAATCTCCGGGAGGAATAGAGTTGAAAGTAATATTCGGGGAACTGCCGGATTGCCAGTCTTCACTTAGCCCTTCAATTTTGTATCGGTAACTGATTTTCCCCTGTGAAGCAAAATCCGGGAAACTTACATTAAAGGTCAGGTTGTTATCCGGAGTTTTGCCCGCTAGCGGTTTGTCAAGATCAAAAAAATAATTATTCCCGATCTTTACGGAATTAATGATTACTTTTTTACGGACAGATTCCTGCTGGCTCAACAGATTTTTAATGGAAAGAATGCCCAGACCTTTTGAGGTACCTGCATAAACGGTATCTCCGGAAATTACACATCCTGATACAACATTTGAAGGAAGCCCATCTATATGGGTGAAGTTGTTGATTTTTAATTTTTTATCTTTAAACTCAATTCTGCTAAGACTATAATTGGTACTCACCCAAAAAACTTTTTCATTCTCTATTTCTATTCTTTTGATCTGTCTTGTCGGAAGACCATCACTTTCCGTAATTTTTTTAATTATTCTGGAATTATTAAACAAAATGATTCCGTTAAGATTGGTAGCACCTGCATAAAGATTCTGACTAAGTTTCTTAATATCTGTAAAATAATATCCTTCCAGAAACAGCTTTTTCTTTTGTGTAGCAGCATTCAGTTTATAGAGGTCTTTAAATGTTCCGGCAAAGATGCTGTCTTTGTTATAAGGTAGCGCTGTATAAATTCGGTCACCCATCATCAGCTTTTTATAGGATTTTGTATGATAATTATAGGCAATAAGACCTTCTAAAGTACAGAAAAGCACAGATCCTGAGGTATAAGGTACCATATTTTTAATAACCTTTCCTTGTAGAACACGTTTTTCTCCCGTTTTAGTATTATACAGAAGAGGATTTCTGGTAAGCCCGAAAATAATAGTATTTCCATCAGAAAAAATGGCTTTGTTTTCCATTTGTGAATTTCCTCCCAAATGAATATCAGTGATGACTCCATTATGATAAATGCCGCCTTTGCCTTCATTATAGCCGAGATAGATTCGGTTTCCGTTTTTAGTAATAGCCTTAATATGGGATGAGTTGTTCTTAACAGGAAAATGAATGTAATTTCTGAAAAACAGGTCCGAAATAAAAAAAAGACCGTTGTTTCTGGTAGAAAACCAAAGATTGTTATCCTTATCGGCGAAGACATCATTGATAATGTAACCATCCATCAATCTGACAGGATCTGATAAACCTTTTTCTTCGGTGAAAGAATTCTTGAAATACAGAACGCCCCCATTTTCAAGACAGGCCCAGATCCGGGAGTTTTTATCAAAGGCCAGACGATGTATGTTTTCGGAAGCTGTATAGGATGCAATTTTTTTAAAACGGGACTCATGGTAGACTTTATATACATCAATCGTTCTTCCGTTTTTTACAATAAAAAAATCACCCTTCCTTGTTACCATTGCATTTTTTTCGATCGAAATATTGCAGATTGTTTTTTTTCGGGTGAAAATATTGTAGACTTCTATATTCTTCTTTTTATCTTTATTTGAAATATAAAGAAGTCCGTTTGCCATATTCAAGTCGAAAGCAAAATAAGAATCCGACGTACCCTGATTAAGAAAAAGAGGTATTGTTGTGATTTTTTCGTTTTTGTAAACCAATATATTTTTGGGATTATCACCCTCATACAGATAGAGTGTGTTTCCGTTGATGTGACTGAGAGTAGTATAATTAAATTTTATTTTTTTCAACTCCGGATTGCGGTCTGAATTGATGATTTTACCTTTCTTCAGATAAGCGAAATCATTAAGGAAAGAAATAATAAACATTCCGTTGCCGGGAATTGAGAAGCTATTCAGAATCTCAATGTTCTTTAATCCGTTTTTACTTCCGAACTGCTTGAACTCTGTTCCGTCAAACCTGAAAAAACCATTGTCACTTCCCACATAAATGAACCCGTCTTCATCCTGACTAAGTCCGTAAGTATAAGAGCTGTTGAGCCCGTCTCCTTCATGATAATGTACCATGCCCGGAATTTGAGCATTACAAAATGAAACAGCGAGTATGATGAAAGAAAATAAACAGTAGATTGTTGTTTTTTTCACATTCAGTAGAATAATCATGTAAATTATGTAATTTGGTTGATAATACTGCAATATTTCAGGAAAAATCTTAAAAAAAAACAAACTTAAAAATTCGGATAATTTTATACAATTTCGTATTTTTGTATGTTTGCTGAAATCATATATGTCACAAGAAATAAATCCAACCTATTCAGAAGATAATATCAGAACCCTCGATTGGCAGGAACACATCCGTCTGCGCCCCGGCATGTACATCGGGAAGCTTGGTGACGGGTCTTCCGCTGATGACGGTATTTATATTCTGCTTAAAGAAATCCTGGATAACTCTATTGATGAGTTCAGGATGAAATCAGGAAAAAGAATCGAAATAAAAGTGGATGACGGTAAAGTTACAATTCGTGACTTTGGACGTGGAATCCCATTGGGAAAAGTAGTAGATGCTGTTTCCAAAATGAATACCGGAGGTAAGTACGACAGTAAAGCGTTTAAAAAATCTGTAGGGTTGAATGGAGTAGGTACCAAAGCGGTAAATGCACTCTCTGAGTATTTCAGAGTACGTTCTTTCCGCGACGGGAAAATGAAAGCTGCAGAATTCTCTCAGGGACTTATCAAAGAAAACTTTGAAGAAAAAGAGACCTCAGACAGAAACGGTACTGAAATTTCTTTTATTCCGGATGGTGATATATTCCTGCATTTCAAATACAGAAAAGAGTATATCGAAAGAATGCTCCGGAATTATGCATACCTGAATCCGGGATTAAAAATCCTTTTCAACGGAGAAACCTATTTTTCTGAAAATGGTCTTAAAGATCTCCTTGAAGAAGAACTGGAAAGTGAGACACTTTATCCTATCGTTCATTTGAAAGATGATGATATTGAAGTGGCAATCACCCATACGGACAAATCTCAGATGGAAACCTATTTCTCATTCGTAAACGGACAGAATACCACGCAGGGTGGAACTCACCTTAATGCATTCCGTGAAGCTTATGTGAAGACGATCCGTGAGTTTTTTAATAAAAGTTTTGAAGCTTCCGATATCAGAAAATCTATCATTGCCGCTATTTCCATCAATGTAGAAGAACCGGTTTTTGAATCGCAGACCAAAACAAAATTAGGATCTAATGATATGGGACCAAACGGACCTACCGTAAGAACATTCATCATTGATTTCTTAAAAAGCAAACTGGATAACTTCTTACACAAAAACCCGGAAATTGCGGAAGCGATCCAAAGGAAAATATTGATTTCCGAGAGAGAAAGAAAAGAACTTTCCGGAATTCAGAAACTGGCTAGAGAAAGAGCTAAAAAAGTCTCTCTTCACAATAAAAAACTTCGTGACTGCAGACAACATTATAATGATCAGAAAGCCGAAAGAAAAGGAGATACTCAGATCTTCATTACCGAGGGAGATTCTGCATCAGGATCTATCACAAAGTCCAGAGATGTGGAAACTCAAGCTGTATTCTCACTGAAAGGGAAACCATTGAACTGCTATGGTCTTACCAAGAAGGTGGTGTACGAAAATGAAGAATTTAACCTTCTTCAGGCTGCTTTAAATATTGAAGAAAGTCTGGAAGACCTGAGGTATAATCAGGTGATTATTGCGACCGATGCCGATGTGGATGGGATGCACATCCGTTTGCTGATGATTACTTTCTTCCTGCAGTTCTTCCCTGATCTGATTAAAAACGGACACCTTTATATTCTTCAGACCCCTTTATTCAGGGTAAGAAATAAGAAAGAAACACGATACTGTTATTCAGAAGCCGAAAGAGTAAAAGCATTAAATGATCTGGGAAAAAATCCTGAAATCACACGATTTAAAGGATTGGGAGAAATTTCTCCGGATGAATTCAAGCACTTTATAGGTCAGGATATTAGATTGGAACCTGTGGTGTTAGGAAAAGATCAGACCATTGAACAGCTTCTGGAGTTTTATATGGGAAAAAATACTCCGGACAGACAGACTTTTATTCTGGAAAACCTGGTTGTAGAAGATGATACTGATATTGCTAAAAAAGAAATTCTGGATGAAGTAGAAAACTAAAAATTATATATTAAACTATCCTTGAGAACGATGCAGAGGTTTTAAAAAAAACACATTTTGAAGTAAGAGATTAGGAAACTTACAACAAAAAAAATCAAATGAGACTAAGTAACCGTAATAAAGCATCAGTTTATAACTTTTTGAGCACCCTTCTTCTTATGATATTGGTACTTGGAGTAATTGCATTTATCGCTAATAAATATAGATTTAATGCACTGGATGATGAAAGTTATTTGCTGATTATTGTTCCTATTGTATTGCTGATTATCTTTTATATTTGCGGACGGCAGATTTTTGAATATGACAGCGATGGAGAAGCTCTGAACTTTAAAAACAGGAATATTATTCCTTTTTTAGAGAAGCCTCTTCACGATGAATTTCCAAAATATAAGCTGATAAAATATGATGTAGTCAGTATTTTATTTATCAAAAGACTATACGTCACCGTTTCAAGTAAGAATAATGGATCTACTACACTGAAGTATCAGATCTCTTATTTGAACAGAAAAGAAGTAAACGATTTAAAACTCTCTCTGAACAAAGTAGTAAAAGCTAATAAAGAGAAAAAAGACAGAAAAACAGATGACGACAGAAGAATATTCGCATGAGGGTGAAAGTTTAAAGAAGGTTTCCGGTCTGTACAAAGACTGGTTTCTGGATTATGCTTCCTATGTAATTTTGGACAGAGCAATCCCTTCGGTGTATGACGGTTTAAAACCCGTTCAGCGAAGAATTATGCACTCTATGCGGGAACTGGAAGACGGCCGTTACAATAAAGTAGCGAACATCGTGGGAAATACCATGAAATACCATCCACACGGAGACGCTTCCATTACAGATGCTATGGTACAGGTAGGGCAGAAAGAACTACTGATAGATACTCAGGGAAACTGGGGAAATATTTATACAGGAGACTCTGCCGCAGCTGCAAGGTATATTGAAGCAAGACTGACTCCTTTTGCATTGGAGGTAGTCTTTAATCCTAAAACTACAGAATGGACCAAATCTTACGACGGGAGAAATAATGAGCCTATCGACCTGCCGGTAAAATTTCCTTTGCTTCTTGCACAGGGAGTAGAAGGTATTGGGGTAGGACTTTCCACAAAAATACTTCCGCATAACTTCAATGAGCTTATCAACGCGTCGGTAGCTTATCTTAAAGGAAAGAGATTTGAACTGTATCCTGACTTTTTAACAGCCGGTTATCTGGATGTTTCAGAATATAATGACGGCCACAGAGGAGGGAAAGTGAGAGCCAGAGCCAAAATCACGCAAACTGATAAGCATACATTGGTGATCTCCGAGCTTCCTTACTCGAAAACGACAACTGATCTTATTGATTCTATCTTAAAAGCCAATGAGAAAGGGAAGATCAAAATTAAAAAGATTGAGGATAATACTTCAGATAAAGTAGAAATCCTGATCCATATTCATAATGATGTTTCTCCGGATAAGACAATTGACGCTCTGTATGCATTCACAGACTGCCAGGTGACAATTTCTCCGAATGCCTGTGTGATTGTAGGTGACAAACCTATGTTCATGAATGTTTCCGATATTCTGAAAATGAATACAGATCATACGGTGTCATTATTGAAGAAAGAACTTGAAATTGAGCTTCACGAACTTCAGGAAAGCTGGCATTTCTCTTCACTGGAAAGAATTTTTATTGAAAATAGAATCTACCACGATATCGAAGAGGTGAAAACCTGGGAAGATGTGCTAAAGACCATTGATGCAGGATTAAAACCACATACCAAACATCTTTTAAGAGCTGTTACAGAAGAAGATATTTTAAAACTGACCGAAATCCGGATCAAGAGAATTTCAAGATTCGATTTAGATAAATTTAAAGAAAATATAGCATCACTGGAAGGCAAAATAGAACAGGTGAAATACCACCTGGCCAACCTGATTGCGTATGCCATTGATTATTATTTAAATATTCAGAAAAAGTACGGTAAAGACAAGCAGAGAAAGACAGAGCTTAGAATTTTTGATACCATTGATGCTACAAAAGTAGCGGTAGCTAATGAAAAATTCTATGCCAATTTTGAAGAAGGCTTTATCGGAACATCCCTGAAGAAAGACAAGTATCTGTTCGACTGTTCTGACATTGATGATATCATCATTTTCAGAAAAGACGGAAGCATGAAAGTGGTAAAAGTAGAGGCAAAAACATTTGTTGGAAAAGATATTTTACACGTTGCCATATGGAAGAAAAACGATAAAAGAACTGTGTATAATATGATCTACCGCGAGGGAAGAGAAGGACCATATTATATGAAACGTTTCTCTGTAACCGGAGTGACAAGAAATACAGATTATCCGTTAGCTTCAGATAAAAAAGGTTCCGAAACACTGTATTTTTCGGCAAATCCTAATGGAGAAGCAGAAACCGTAACAGTACTTTTAAAACCAAATCCTAGAATCAGGAAAAACAAAATGGAAATTAATTTTTCCGAACTTGCCATCAAAGGGCGTGATTCCAAAGGAAATCTGGTAACAAAATATGCGGTAAAGAAAGTTGATATGAAGGAAGAAGGAGTTTCTACCCTTGCACCTAGAAAGATCTGGTTTGACGATACCGTAAGAAGACTGAATGCCGATGTAAGAGGAACATTACTGGGAAGTTTCAAAGGAGATGACAAGATTTTGACCATCAACACAAACGGAGAAGTAAAACTGGTGTCTTTTGATCTTGGTAACCGTTTCGATGATGAATATCTGGTATTGGAAAAATGGAGACCGGCACAGCCTATTACCTGTATTTATTATGATGGAGAAAAAGATATTTACTTCATCAAGAGATTTTTACTGGAAAATACAGTAAATGTACAGACTTTTATGCCGTCTGAACACCCGAAATCATTCATTGAAAATGTAATTGTTGCCAATGATGTGACTGCAGAAATTATTTTTGCGAAAGATAAAGGGAAAGAGCGTGAAGCTGAAACGATAAATATTGATGAATTTATTGCTGTAAAAGGAATAAAAGCAATCGGGAATCAGTTTACAAAGTTTAAAGTAAAAGCAATCAATATTACCATTCCTGAACCTGTAGAAGAAGAACCTGAAGTGTATGAAGAACCTGAATCAACAGGAGATACAGACGAAGACGGAGGAGTTATTGGTGATCTGTTTCAAGGTGACGAACCTGAAAATTAAAAAAAATGAATATTTTAATATTATTTATTGCCATTACGGCTATTATAAGTTTTATAGCTTTTAATAATCCTGCCATTACTGAAAAATATAAATTTAGTGTTGGTGCTATTCTTCATAAAAAAGAATATATTCGTTTGCTTTCATCAGGATTTTTACATGCTGATATCATGCATCTGGTATTCAATATGCTGACATTATATTTCTTTGCGCCTATTGTTATTCAGGGCTTTGGGAATATTGGATTTATCATTGTATATCTGGGAGCAATATTGCTGGGCAACTTCTTATCATTATACATATATCAAAAGCAACCCTGGTATTCTGCCGTTGGAGCGAGTGGTGGTGTTTCAGGAATTCTTTTTGCTTCCATAGCACTGATTCCTGATCTCAAAATCTATCTTTTCTTTATTCCGATCGGTATTCCCGGATACATTTTCGGGCTGATCTATTTTGGTTATTCTGTCTATATGATGCTGAATCCGAGAGCACATGATAATATCGGACATGCTGCTCATTTGGGAGGAGCTTTTCTGGGATTAATATATGCTGTGATAAATGCACCGGAACATGCCATGCAAAACGGAATTTATATAGGAATCATGTCGCTTCCGTTAATTTATTTAGGATATGAAATTTTTGTAAGGAAACGAATAGGATAAAAGACTATTTTTAATTAAAATATCAAAACCAATGAACACATCAGAGTTAAACAGTTTCATCGTGATACTTATCTATGGTTCATTGGTTTTGCTTTCTCTGCTGAAGCTGGCCAATCCTTTGAAAGTAAACCGTAAAGCCAATTTCTGGTTTGGGATATTTCTGTTTCTGTGGTCTACCTTCTGGTTGGATGAGGTTTTGTTTCTCATCACAGGTGAGACGGTGGAGTTTCACTCTCTGTTTTTTGTCAGATGTATTCAGTTTTTTACCCCTATTGTTTTTTACTTTAGTGTGCTGTTCTTTACCAATCCTTCTTTTACCTTCAAAATCAGGGATTTTAGATTCCTGTTGCTTCCCGCAGCTTTTCTGCTGTGCCTTATTTTAGTAAAGCTCGGGTATGAAGAACCGTTTGAATATCTAAGTGTTATTTTGATCCTGATCCAGGCACTGTTCTACACCGGACTTTCTTACGTTACCATCAGAAAACACCAGCGGAGGATCCAGCAGTTTTCTTCCAATACGGAAGGAATCAATCTGAATTGGCTTGAATATATCATTCTGGTACTTCTTATTGTGAATATCATCTATGTGATATATAATCTTTTCTATGATCCCAAATCACTGAATTTCTTTATTAATACGGTCTTTTTACTTGTCATCTACTGGGTGGGTTATTATTCCATGAAACAGAGAGAAATCTATCCCTTAGAAGAGAAACAGAGAGAAGAACTGATCTCTATCCATGAAGATTCTGATTCGGAAGAAATAAAGAGAAAGCTAATCTCTGATGATGAATTAATAAAGATTAAAACCTCACTTGAAAGGCTGATGGAAATACAGAAACCTTATCTTGACAGTGAACTCAACCTGATCAGGCTGGCCGAAATGCTTTCTGTTTCTACCCATCATCTGTCGTATGTTATCAATACAGGTTTTGGAAAGAATTTTTTCCAATATGTGAACGAATTCAGAGTAGAGTATGCCCAAAAACTTCTGAAGGAGTCAAATAGTAAATTATCAATTCTCGGGATTGCTTACGAATCAGGATTCAATTCCAAAACATCTTTTAATACAACCTTTAAAAAAGTGACTGGACAAACCCCTTCCGAATTCAAAAAATAAGTTCAGGTTTATAAAGTTTTACTTTTTTATTGATTTAAAGTGTTGATTTTTAGTTTTTTAAATGAATTGTCTTTATTGTTTCAAAATCAGTTCGTTCAGATAATCCGGAACATTCAAACCCTCTTTTCACGATAGCTTTGTACCATAAAATTTAAACGTATGGATACCAAAGAGTCATATGCTGTCGTCACAGGAGCAAGCCAGGGACTTGGCAAATCATTCGCTGAACATCTGGCAAAGAAAAAGATCAATGTCATTCTGGTCAGTCTTCCGGATCAGAACCTTCAAGAATTTTCTCAGGAACTGAACGAGCTGTATGATGTAAAAGTTCATTATTATGAAACAGATCTCTCTGTTAATGACAATGTCATGAAGCTTACAGAATGGCTTAATCGTTCTTTTAATATTCATATCCTGATCAACAATGCAGGACTTGGAGGTACTAAAAAATTCACAGAAGCCTCTCCGGATTATATCAATACTATTCTACAGGTCAATGTAACGGCAACTTCATTGATCACCCATCAGCTACTTCCTAATCTTTTAAAACAGCCAAAAGCCTATATTTTGAATGTTTCCAGCATGGCTGCCTTTTCTCCCATTGGTTTTAAAACCGTATATCCAGCTTCCAAAAGCTTTATCCATTCATTTTCAAGAGGACTGCATGAAGAACTGAAAGATACCAATGTCTTTGTAAGCGTGGTGAATCCAGGTGCTATGAAAACCAATACGGATGTCTGTAAAAGGATAGAAAAACAAGGTTTCATAGGAAAACTGACCCTTTTAAATCCTGATAAAGTGGCATCATACTGCATTCGTCAACTATTTAAAAAAGATTCCGTAATTATGGTAAACCCAATCAGCTGGCTGATGATGAAAATTTTACCCATATGGATCAAACTTCCGTTGATGACTCAGGCTATAAAAAGAGAGATCGAAGCATGAAAAAAGTGTGTGTAACCGGAGCGACAGGGCTTCTGGGAGCTAATGTTATCATTAAATTATTACAAAATGATTATTCTGTTATTGCTCTGGTGCGCAAGAAAAGCGGCTGGCTGGGCGAAGAGAACGAAAATCTGAAGCTGGTGGAAGTAGACCTTTCCTCCGTTCTTTTATTATTGCTCAAAGAAATTGACTTTGTCATTCATATTGCTGCGGAAACACGTCAGAATCTCATCAACTATGATGAATATAGAAAAGTGAATTATGAGGCAACCGTCAATCTGTTTACCCATGCAGAATTAATGAATGTAAAAAAGTTTTTGTTTGTAAGCACAGCAAACACTTTGGGATATGGAACTACAGCATTCCGGGGAAATGAACAAGCACCGCAGCTTTATCCTTTTACCCATTCAATGTATGCTCAAAGTAAGCTGGAAGCTGAAGATTACCTTTTAAAGAACCGTAAAAATACAGAAGTAATTATCGTAAATCCCACTTTTATGATCGGAGCCTATGACAGCAAACCGAGTTCCGGGAAAATTATCTTCTGGGCCTGGAAAAAGAAACTTGTTTTCTACCCTAAAGGAGGGAAAAACTTTGTACACGCAGAAGATGCAGCCTACGGAGTCTTACATGCAATTAAAAAGGGAAGGAATGGTGAAAGATACCTTTTAGCCAACGAAAACTTAAGCTATAAAGAATTTTTTAATAAAATAAATAAAATTACCCATCAAAATCCAGCCATGATAGCCATTCCAAATGGGTTGCTGAATTTCCTGGGATTGATAGGAGAGGGATTAAGAAAATTAAAAATAAAAACAAACCTCAGTACTGCCAATATGAAAGCACTGCAGATTTGTAATTATTATTCTAATCAGAAATCAGTAGAAGAGTTGGATATTCAATATCAATCTGTAGATAAAGCAATCAGTGATGCCGTTCAGCATTTTATTGAAAATCCTATTCAAAATAAAAAAACCAGCTCCTAAAAAGCTGGTTTTTCAAATTATCTTGTTATTTTCTGAGTGACATTTTTATTAGAAATCACACAGGCTTTGCTGCAGTTGTTTGAACTTGAAACATTCACTTGGATCAACGCCGGCATTGATCTGTATTCTTCAAGATTGTAAGGAGCTTCAGTACCATTGCTTCCTCCGCCTTTGATATCATATTTTATTTGTGCAGTTCCGGTAAATCCGGCTGCAGGCATGAAAGAAAGCCTTCCTGTGGAATAAGAATATACCCATGTACCCTCATTGCTTGTATAGGTGCCGTTTACAATATTCGGGATTACACTGCCATTAATGTCCAAAAAACGGAATGAATTAAAATCCAGATTATCATAAGAAAGCGTTCGTGGATTCTGACCGCTATAAGCCGCATCATTAAGTAAAGGAGAATATGTTGATTTTATGCCTGGACATCCTGCAAACAGATCATCCGTTACCTCCGCAGCATAAGGTCTGGTTACTCCTAAATTTTTCAATAAATGTATATTTTTAGCAGCTCCGGTAGATGCCGCAAAACCAATTCTGAAAGTAGCTGGAGGAGAAGTGTCCAGATTTCTTACCGTACTGTTAGATATTGTAGTCTCTGTGTACTTTAAGGATGTTGGATAGTAATAATTATCAATCACTGTTTCTTTCACATTTCCGTGTTGTATTTCCAATGTTATATTGTACCCTCCGGCAGGATTTGGAATCAATGTAACATAGGCTTTACGGAATCTGATGTCATTTTCATTCTGAGGAATAGTGGTTCCACCGCTTTCAATACTGAACTGTTGAAGATTCGTATTTTTTATGCCAATAAATTTTCCTGTCTGGGTGTCCAGATAAGCAGATCGGTTGCTGCTGGAAGGGGATGCGTTGGTTGCTGTACTGTAAAGTAACGGGTAGCCATTGTATCCCGCAGGCTCAGATGAAGACAGGTACTGATTTCCACGTTTACCTCTTAAAGAAACATTGCTTCGTCCATCAGCTAAGGTTACGCCAAAAATTCCGTTTCTGACTCTTTCACCTTGGTTAAAGCTTGTTTTAAAATTTCCGAATTCATCCAGTCCTATTCCCAGATAGGCACCTCTCAGTCCTTCTGTTGACTCACCTCCACGTACAAAGCTATATCCCAATCCTCCACCAAAATATCCAAGATTAAGTTGACTTTTAGGAATAGATCCATCGACCAGGAATATGGAAATTCCATCTCCTCCGTTAGTATTTCCTCCATAAATGGCAAATTCAAATTCAAACTTAATTCCCTGGTCACTATTGAATATTTTATCAGCGAGTATAATACCTCCGGAAATATTATTCACACTTCGGGTAAGCCGCAATCCGTCTGTGGTAAAGGTGGCATCATTCTGGACCCCGCTGGTCACTACTTTATAAGCTTCCTGAGGCTGTAACCCCTGTGTGAAGTTGACAAAATACGGATATCCGGTTCCCTGCTGATTCTGTGCCTGAATACCTTGGGAGAAAATAAACGATGAGAAAATAAACAAAAGTCTTTTGTGTCTGCTAATTAGAGTATTTTTTATCATAACTCATTATTTAACAACAAAAACAATATTAATAAAAGAACAGTCTGTTGCAGCTGCTTTTACGTCATAGGTCATTACCCCGTCATCAGAAATAGAAATATTACTGAATACATTAGGATCAGCATCTGTTACATAATAGTAAAGATCTTTGCTTGACGGGAAAAAAGGAATAGATGCAGGAGCACTGGTACTCTTCGCCTTTGGAGATCCGAACTGAGTTTTATACAAAGTATATAAATCTTTAGTTCTGCCGGTTGCAGTAGTAGAAGTATCAAAAGAAACACTAGGCATGTAAAACATTTTTACAGCATTATTACTGATACATAACCAATCTGGTTTGGTAGGCGTTCCAATATTCTGGCTTAAACATTTTTTATCCGTGTCATAAATAAGAAGTGAGTTGGCCGGATTAGCAATGGCATCTCTTTTTGCAGTAGTAAGTCTTGGAATAAGCATCCCTTTATTTTGGCTATACACATCCAGAATTGCACTTTCATCAGGTGTGGGTGTGTTAATCCCTATCTGGGCATAAGAAAAAGAACTTACTAAAACGATTGGTAGAAATAATTTTTTAATCATGATGTCTTTAATAATTTTTTATCTGTGTATTATATGTTTTTTGTGTTGTTTTTTTATGAAAAATACTTTCCTTTCAGCTTAATTTATACTGGAAATCAATCGTCTTCAATTCATTCAAATCAATGAATCATACCAATATAATAGTATGAGGAGACCTTAGTTTCCAAAGTAACAGATATAACAAATTGGGTCATAGAAACATCTATGTCTATCTGTAAGAGTCAAAAAAAGAGAATTGAGTTTTAAGTAGCCCTATTATACAATATAAGCCTTTAGAATAGTAAAATTCATAATCCTTGTGTTTTTGCAAATATACGAATAAACTACTTAATATTTGGGTTTCAGACGATTAAATTTAATTTAACTTTATTTGTTAGTTAAATTATTGATTGTTGATTTAAATTTTTAATAATATATCAAAACAAGTAGTTTATTTTTAACATTCAAATCATTGTGTTTTTTTGAAATATGCAGTTTATCAAAAACACTGATACTTAAAAACATGGTAAGTTATATGTTTTGAGCTAATTGTCTGAAGAAGCATTTATTTTGATAAATTATCCAACGCATCTTCCAGTGATCCAAGAAAATTTACGTGTTTTGTTTTGTTACTTTCAAAAATAAAGTCTCTCAGGCTCTTACTCTCATATTTGTCGAAATTACCTACAATAGCCAATCCGATACGATAGTTTGAGAATTTTTGAAGAATTTCACCTGCAATTTTTGTTTTTAAATCGAAGAATTCAGGAGTGATGTTTTTTTCATAAAGAATGACTTTGTCAAAACCCTGATAATAGATATTTCCCATGAGATCCAACCCGTCCTGTGCAGATTGGATGATTATGTTATCAGAAATAACTTCTGCAATTTTTATCGTATTAATTTCGTGAGATTGAATAATCATTTTCTTTATTGAATTGTTTTTTTGATATCATTTAAAAAGTTACCCAAAGGGAATGCATCTCCCTGATTGGTAAGTGCTATAATACAGCTGTTATGCTCCAGGTCTCTCCAGAATAAAGCTTTGAAACCACTCAAACCACCTGTATGCATTGCGGTTTTTCCACCCTTTTCTTTTTCTATAAACCAGGCAAACCCGTAGTTTGAAATCTGGCCGCCGGATAGTTTTGCAGGAGTATACATAAGTGCTGTATTTTCTTTATTGATCAAAGTATAGTTTCGTAAAGCCTGATCAAATTTATACAGATCTTCAGGAGTAGAATAAATTCCGCCGTCACCAGTTGTTAAGATGGAATAATCATCAGGTTTCTTCTGTTGATTATATCCCAATGCTTTATTTTGAATAATCGTAGAAGACTCATACACATAGGTATTATTCATCTTCAAGGGCGTAATAATCTGCTCATGAATCATGGTGCGATAAGACTTTCCAGAAACCTTTTCGATAATCTGAGAAAGAATAATATATCCGCTGTTGCTGTATTTAAACTTGCTGTCAGGAATGAAATCAAGATTTTTAAGGCTAAGCAGCCAGTCAATCACTTCTTGATTGGTCAATCCTTTTTTCGAAAACAAACTCTCATAGTCACTGATTCCCGATGTATGGTGCAAAAGCTGCCTGATCGTGATATTGTTAGCATATTCAGGAAGTTCAATGAACTGAGATGCCTTGTCATCCAGCTTCAATAAACCTTTTTGCTGTAGAATCATAATAGCTGCAGCAGTAAAAGGTTTGCTGAGAGAGGCAATATAAAAAGAGGTGTTTTTATCTGATCGGAGCCCTTTTTCAATATTTTTGAACCCTAAAGCAGTATCACATACAACCCGGCCGTTTTTCACGATCAGAACAGACCCGTTGAATTCTCCTTTCTTATAATACTCATTCACAACATCCTGAGGATGCTGTTTGCAGGAGGTGGGCTGCAGAATCAGAAAAATACCAATGAAGGCATTCCATAGTAAAGTTTTCATAGGTTAAGTGTCTGGAAGTAAAATTACTTATTTCCTTCCATAAATAAACCTGTCATTTTCAGATAAATCCTTCAATAATTGAGCGTTAGAAAAATACTGATACAGTTCCAGGGTTTCAGGACCTAATTTCTGATTGATTTCTAAGAATAAAAGTCCGTTTTCATTCAGACACTTTTTAGCATCTTCCGCTATCTTTTTATAGAAAATCAAAGCATCGGAAGTAGGGGAAAAAAGGGCCATTTTAGGCTCGAATTCTTTCACAGAATCTGCAATTTCAATCTCTTCCTCAATGCCTATATACGGAGGATTGGAAATAATGATATCAAAGTTTTCACCCAGCTCAAAATTCAGATAATCAGCATGGATAAATTGTATTTCCAGTTGATGATAATCTGCATTTCTTTGGGCTGTCTTTAATGCTTTTTCAGAAAAATCTATTGATGAAACTATAGCTTCAGGAAAATGTTTCTTTAAAACCAAAGGGATCACTCCACTTCCGGTTCCAATGTCCAAAATCTTTAGCCCTTTAACGTTAAACTTCAAGTGTTGAATCTCCCTGATAGCAATCTCCAGCAGTTCTTCCGTTTCAGGACGGGGAATCAGTACATTTTCATCTACAAAAAACTTCATTCCATAAAACTCAGTTTCTCCCAGAATCTGCTGATAGGGTCGTCCTGTTTTAAGTTCTGAAACTAAATGAGAAAGCTTTTCTTCATCATCTAACAGAAGTTCCTGCTCAGAAAATCTTCTTTGCTGAAAATGATCAAAACCTACGATCTGGTGAATAAACAGGGAGGATAAAAAAGCACTTTCCGATTCAGTATAAAGACCGGAAAGTTCTGTTTTGAAATATTTTTTAAATGCTGAAATTGTCATTTATCTTGTAAAAACCAGTTTAGTATCCGTAGACTTCTCTTCATCAATTCTGTAACCCTCATAGTTGAAAGCTTTTACATCTTCCAGAGTTTTGGCATTCGTTTCAGCACAAAATCTTACCACAAGACCTCTTGCGTGCTTGGTGTATACAACGATGGTTTTCAGTTTTCCCTCTTTTAATTCATAAAAATCAAAATCGATTACTTTATGGTTCAGCTTTTTTCTGTCAATTACTTTTCCATATTCATTGCTGGCAAGGTGAAGAAGTATTTCTCCTTTTTTCATTTCAGAGTTCAATTGCTCTGTAATCTTTTCTCTCCAGAATCCATATAGATTTTTGTATTGTTCAAACTCAAAAGGACGTCCCATTTCCAGTCTGTAAAGCATTACTTTATCAGAAGGTTTCAACAGACCATAAAGCCCGGAAAGCATTCTGTAGTTTTTCTGCAGATAGTCTACTGCATTTTTATCCAGAGTCTTGGCATCCAGCCCTCTGTAAACTTCCCCTGTAAAAGCAAACATCGCCGGAGCAGATTCTTTTGCAGTAGGTTTGGATTTCCATTTTTGATTTCTTTCCCAGTTTTCATCAGCCAGTTTGGGTGATATTTCCATCAGTTCGGAAAGATATTTTGGAGATTTTTCTTTTAAATAAGACTGTATAAATGCTGCTTCTTCAATGAATCTTGGGGTAGAAGATTTCAACAGATCTGTTGAGTTTTCTACGTTCATTAATTTTGCAGGAGATGTTATAATTTTCATAATGTTAAAATGCAGATAAATGTTTAATATTAATAAAATTCAGAGTCATCAGAGAGATAAAATCAATCATAAAATGACAGATGATCAGAATTTTAATATTTGAATAGCGTTTATAAAACAGGGCAAAAACAATTCCAATAAAGAAAGGTCCGAGAACCTGACCTAAGGTGCCATATGTGCTGTGCAGAATTCCAAATAAAATGGATGAAATAATTACTCCGGCATTCGGATTATTATAGATTTTTTCAATCCTTGGCTGTATATAACCCCGCATCAGGAATTCTTCTACAATAGCAGCGGTAAGGCACATGAAAATGATTAAGAAATAATTGTTCTTAAAAACGGGGACAAGGTTAATAAGCTTATCACTTATTTTTTCAGGAATAAAAAACTGGATTATTGCATTCAGAGCTGCTCCGCCAATAATGCAGATCAAGTACAGGCTCAGAACTGCTTTAATATAAAATAAGATAGAATAGGAAGATTCTTTTTTTAATAAGAATGAATCTTTTTCAATGACCACATTGTACAGAAATACAATGATCAAAACGATCCAGATCACAATCCTGCTAAGAAAAAAGCTGTCTGCAGTAATTCCTCTTATTCCTGTAATCATAGTAATAACCGGGAAAGAATAAAGCATTGCCGCAACCAAAAGCACAAAAGTGAGTAAAATTCCTATAGAATATTTCCCATTAAACCCCATAATCCAATAACCCTAAACCTTGAACCTTACATTTTGAATTAAATAATTCCTTTTCCCTGACGGATAATCTCCGGTTCTCCGGAAGTAAGGTCTACAATAGTGGAAGCCACATTGTCTCCATATCCTGAATCAATAACGATATCTACCAAATGATCATATTTCTCGGCAATAAGTTCAGGATCGGTAGAATATTCAAGGATTTCATCATCATCTTTAATGGAGGTGGAAGCAATAGGGTGTCCTAGTTTTTCAACGATCAGCTGTGGGATCGGGTGATCCGGAACACGGATACCAATTGTTTTATGGCCTTTATATGCCAAGGGTAAACTTTTGTTCGCTTCAAGGATAAAAGTGAACGGTCCGGGAAGATGACTTTTCAGAAATCTGAAAACCGAGGTGTCAATAGGTCTTGTAAAATCAGAAAGATGGCTGAGATCATTACAAATAATAGAGAATTTCGACTTCTCAAGCTTCATTTTTTTGAGCTGAGCCAGTTTTTCCATGGCTTTTATATCAAAAATATTACAGCCTAAAGCATATATCGTATCAGAAGGATAGATAATCAGCCCGCCATTATTTAAAGTTTTAATAACCTCATTCACAAGATTTTCCTGTGGGTTGTCTGGGTAAATTTTTAATATTTTTGCCATAAAACAAAGATACAAATAATAAAATAGTTTTCATAAAAGTCCTTTATTTAAAAGAAAAATTAGGATTTGTAAAAAATATTCGTACCTTTGCAATCCAATATCGCGGGATGGAGCAGTAGGTAGCTCGTCGGGCTCATAACCCGAAGGTCATCGGTTCGAGTCCGGTTCCCGC
>NZ_JBLGCX010000014.1:0-25999 GCF_047444895.1 Chryseobacterium sp. S90
TTCCAACTCTGGCAAATCTAATATTTCAAAATGTAATAATTTAGCTAAACACACTAGTATTATCACTAGACAAGTGTTGTTTTTTTTCACTCATGATATGAAATAGGTGATAAATAGGGTCAAAAAAAACCGGGTTAAGGATAAAATCTATTATAAATTATTTATTCTTAAAGGTCTTAGCTGTCCCCGATTTTGACATTACTTTTTAAATATAAACTCTATTCCTCAAAATAATGGCGGCTGTAACCAGTTTACATGTTTAGATTGAAACCTAGGCATATCCTATTTTCATACTTGTTACATAAAAACTCGTACTGCATAAATTTATGAGACTTTAATTAATGATACGAAATTTTGAAAATACATATGTGAAAAAAGTAAAGTAATCAACTCGCTTCACTTTTAAAATCTCAAAACATCACCATATTTTCAAATCTTAAAATTTGAGAAAAATACATATCGTTCCACTATAGTGCCAACAAGCACTAAAAACTACCAGACAATATCATTTTTCTTATAGTAATGGCAAGTCAATGGCTGCATTTGACATTGGATATACCACCTCAACAAAAAAAACCTCCCAAAGGAGGAAAAATGAACAATGAAATTTATATAAAAGTGATATGGCGTTAAGCAAAGATTTTTCTTAAAAAACTGAGTTAACGCTAACAACGTATATACCATATACATCACCTTTTATAAAAATCTTAATTTTTGTGGTACATTTTTTTGATATGACTACGGGAAATAACTTATCAGTTATGAACTACCAATCCCTACTTTGGAGTTACTCCTCAATCCTTGTATCAATCTAAGCATTATCAAACAACAATTTATGGCTCGTATGTTTATTTGAGATTTGCATTGAAAAACTGAAAAACGAACAGAAGTCACAATAGAATTGTCCCCCTTTTTAGAATGGATTAGCCCCCTACCTACCTACCTACCTACCTACCTACCTACCTTACAAGCTAATTTCACCTTATACAGTAGTAATAAAACTATATTTAGTTAGTTGTAATATGACTGGTAATACCTGAAATATAATGAGTTAAGTTTTTAAATTTGTTATTTAACCTTACATATGTGATGTTAGCAAAGATCACAAAAGATCGTATGTAATTAAATGCAACACGTGTGTATTTGGTTGATAATGATGGTGGTTTTAAAGTGTTAGCATTTAAAAAAGAGCGGATCATTCCGATTAAACTAAAAAAAATAATAATTAAATATTTATCAAATGAGAAAAATGTATTTATTACCAATGATTGTTTGGGATATTTGTCTTACGGGCAAGTAGGGATCAACAATACAAATCCCAAATCTATCGTTGATATGACAGGTCTGTTGAATAGCTATTCTATACAGAAATGTTAGGGCATTAAATTGATTTTAATATAAAAACTAATTTATACTATGAATATCAAATTAGTGCCATAAGTCAACAAAAGAAACAAAAAAATGTTTTGAGTATCAGTTCTATTACTTACAGTTTGTGTCTTTGCAACATCTTTAAAACTATTTTGAAATAGAACAAAATCCCCAAATATGCAATGTTATTTTACTTCTATGTCCTTAGCTATACATCATTAATAAAATATAACGGGTTATGGTTCCCTCATGATGAGAAAAATTTTATACAGAAGTCTGGAGCTCTCGTGCACGATGTAAATAAATACGCTATAAGATCTTCTCACAAGCAAACCAATGAAAAAAAGAAAAAAGAACACCACAATGGAAACATATCCTTTAGAATTATCCATTATAATTCCGGTTTACAATACTCCTTTATCCTATGTAAGGGAATGCTTGGCTAGTATTGACCTGGCGCAAATCCGTTATTGTTATGAAGTCATCATTGTGAATGACGGTTCTACAGATCGTGAATTGACGAATTACCTGAAAGATTATAAAAATGAGCGTACAACCGTTATTCATAAAGAAAACTCAGGTGTTTCGGCAAGTAGGAATATTGGACTGAAGCAAGCAAAAGGTAATTTTCTGTTATGTTTGGATTCAGACGATAAGCTTTTACCTGCAATCAGTCATGCGGTTAGTTATCTGAAAAGCAAAACAAGTTACGATATTTTATACTGTGACCTGCAATTTTTTGGCGACACAAAATATCTGCACAGGAAATGTGAATTTTCAAAATTTCAGCTTATGTATGTGAGCAATATGCTTACCCCTTCTTCCACATTATTCAGTAAAAGAATAATCTCTGAAATCTTATTCAATGAAAATCTTTCTTATTCTGAAGACCGAGATTTCTTTTCAAGGGCAGCGAGCTTAGGTTTTCAGTTCAAGCATTTTAGATATCCTTTTTGTCTTTACAGAAGGATTTTCAACAGCCAATCACTTTCCCAAAAGAATGTGGGAATGAAAAATGAAATTGAATCATTTATAAAATCGCAATTCGATGTCCATACGGAATTACACAAGAAGAAGTAAATAAATATGTCATTAATAATTTTACTGCCCATAAGAAACATATCATTAAACTTCTATTAATAATATTTTTTCCATCTTTATTCAGTTTTTTTGTATCAAAAAGATTTTATAAAAATAATATTGTAATCGATTAAATAGATAGCGGTACGCAAAAAGTTCTTGTCAACTTTCTAAAGCCTGCCTGATTACAGATATTAAAGTAACCTGCTGATGTATCTGCACACAGGAATGTAAATATTGAAGTTACGTAAAGTCCTGTCATGATTTTATGGCATCAGTCTCTGTTTTTAGCCCCCCTTTCTTTCGCTGGCCTTGAATACCTATGTGTCTTTTTTATAATGAAAAAACTACACATAATCAAAACTAATACTACAACATCAAAACTATGTGTATAGGATATATTATATAGATTTGTTTAAAATGAATACAATGAAGGAAATTTTATTTATTTATTACCAAAATATAAAACAGGGAGGTGTTTCTAAAGCAATTACCAATGTTAGCAGAAACCTTGTGGATGAAGGTTTTAATGTTACGATCTTATTTTTACAGCGTGAACACATGGACTTCTTTCCTATTGATAACCGGATAAAAAAAATATATATAGACTCTTTCGAAACGCCTTATTTTCGAAAAGCACATCAGATTAATAAAAAATCAATTTTTAAAGGGAAATTGCTCAAACTTGTTTATTATGCTTATGATTATGGCTGTTATAAAGTTTTAAAGAACTGGATAGAAAAGAATCATAAAGATTATGACGTAATCGTTACATGCTGGTATAAACTTTCAATATTTTTAACATATACGACAGCAGCCAATAAAACCTTAGCATGGGACCACATAGATCACAGGGTCGGAGGTGTTATCTATTATAATCTTTTGAGGAAGCGTTACGTCAAGCTAGCAGGAATTATTTGTCTTACTGAAGTTTCTCTTAACTACTATAGTCGTATACATTTTAATATTATTAAAATTCCTAATATTATTGATGCTCATTATGAGAATTCTGAATTCACTTTGGAATATAAGATAAACAGTATACTGTTCGCAGGAAGGCTTGAACAGGAAAAAAATGTGATTGAATTTATAGAAATCATAAATGAGATAGAATTACCAGAGGATTGGAGTGTTACTATAGCCGGAAGTGGCGGCGAGGCTGCAAAGATTGAAGCATACACAAAACATTTGGGTCTACTTGAAAAAGTTCAATTTGTAGGTCAGATCTCTGCTGAGGAGGTTGCTGAACTTTTGAAAAAATCTAAGATTCTTTGCATGACTTCCCGCAGAGAAGGGCTGCCAACTATTTTAATTGAAGCTATGTTTTGTGGGAATGCTTTAGTAAGTTATGATTGCCCGACCGGTCCTTCTGAAATTATTAATGAAAACAATGGGTTCCTCATACCATTACGGAATAAAAGACTTTTTAAAGAAAAGCTGAATTATTTAATTCACAATCCCCTGTCATTATCTAAGCTAATGCAATCGTCTTACAAAGAATCTTATCAATGGAGAAAGGATGAAATTGTAAAAAAATGGAAATATATTTTGTCAGATTTATAATACTGAGGTATGTAATAGCCACTGCTTGAGCTCCAGCACCGATTCATGCGTTAAACAGCAATATTTACTGTAACACATTTCAAATTGTCTATTTATCTTTGTCAAGTTACAGGAATATTAATACAATTTTTGGTCCTTCTCTATCCATATCCAGTGAATAGGTTCCAGATCTGCTGAGATTTCTATAGGGAAAGAAGATTATCGCTACCAGCGTTTCAGCATCTTATAATTGGAAAAAAAACAAAACGTCCTAACTCAAACAAGAGGTCCAAAAAAATAATATTTGTTAAAAGAACATAATGAAAATTTTCAATAATATTTGGAATGCTATCAATGCTAATTCTGATGTAAATCTTGATCTTAATATTGAGTTTTATAAAAAGTATGTAGTTTTTTATGAGCGCTTTACACCAGAATTAGAGGATTTAGAAAATTCTTTAAAAAAAGCCAACGGAATAAATAAAAAGAAACTTAAAATCAAGTTCAAAAATATTTTACAGGAAATATATGAGGAACTTGATTTTGATTTGAAGAAAGATATTTATGACCGGGCATGGTAATACCTCCTGGCGTAAACTTCATTAAATCCTTAGTAACTCCGTCCCCGTTAATAGATGTCGCTATGTCATTTCTAACCATCTAAGACCTCAATCCTTAAAACACTTAGTATCTGTTCATTAATTGACGTCAAAGAGTTGTGGATAGTTATGTTATTTAGAATTACCTGTACACCAAAACTATTTAAGAAGTCGATCATTTCGTTTAACCTAGTTACAGTATTTTGCGCGTTAGTACCTATTTGAATATGAGCATATTTTGGACTAAGCGCTACTATCCGTCTTTAAGTCTATCCATCATGCCTACAATAGTACTTCCTTGTCGCCCACTTACATAATACATCACCCTAATCTATCGCCTAAAAGTGTGGCAAATGCAAGAAGAAGAGTACCAAAAGGCTCACCCAGTCGGTGCGTAAGCACTTCGGAGTGATAGACCGCTGTGAGTACGCTTCCCAGCAACAGGATAGTTAGGAAAATTGAACAATAGCCTGATGAAAAGATGAAGCGCTCCCAAAATAGAAGAGCCACTATAAAACCGGCATGACAATCGTCCAATACCTTAAGTATTTATGTTGATTCATAAAGAAGAATGCTATTTTATTTTTTGGGTGGTAACAGATCATCATCTTCCGACAACAAGGATCAATGAGTAAATAAACCTTTACCTGGAGAAGATTTAATAACAGAAACGTACTAGTTTCTATTTGAATTGATAAAAAAATACTACAACTCCTTGTACTGTAATTATATAATTAATTATTATCATTTATAATCTGATACCTATAGCAGATCTGTTTTAAAAATCAAATATTGCTATAAAGAATACGAAACTACTTTTAAGGCCTTATCTTGTGCCGGAATCCGGTCAGAAAATCATCGATTGTAATTTATGCAGAGGGATTTTTAGAAATTACATAAGCTACAAAATTCCAAGCTGAGTTTAAAAATTAACATTTCAGTTACATTTTTGGAGGCGTGACCAAAGGGTATATAAAGTATCCATTTTGGGTATAGGGATTACATCTGTAGCCTGATCAATTTTTCTATAGAATTTAATTATAAAAGTTTGTTAACGGATTGTAGGATGTTACTTGATTTTTTTTGAAGATCGGTGTAGCAACACTATATGAAAGGGATGTATTTTTGTGTATTTAAAAAATTCTCTCATATATTTCCAATTGTAATTCTTCACCCAACGCATTGCTTTGTATTGTAATAACTTCAATTTATAAGTATATTGTTTTTAGTATATTTGTTTGAATGATAGTTTATCATTTTAGAATATTTAATTACAAACACAAATGCGATCGCTTCTTTCTTTTCTGTTATTATTGATTTTTAATTTTATTTTTTTCAAGATGATAAAAAATACAATGCGTCTCTTTAATCCTGTTTACAATTATTATATATTCAATAAAAAAGAGCAGAAATTACTGCGTATATCTTGTTGAGGAACTGGAATAATCATTTTTTTAAAGGATGAACTATTTAAAGTAAGAAAATCAAAAAAATTATTAACATACATAATAAAAAAACCAAAAGATATGAGTATTAGCACTGTAGTATCGACAGTTTATGGAAAAATTGAAGGAAAAATTGAAAACGGAGTCAGCGTATGGAAAGGTATCCCTTATGCAAGGCCTCCGATTGGAAATTTAAGGTTTAAAGCTCCAAAAACTGTAGAAAGCTGGAATGATATCAAGAAAACTATTGATTTTAGTCCGATAGCTCCGCAAATAAGTCTGGAAAAAATAGTAGGTCTGGTAAATGAAGATTGTCTTTATTTGAATATCTGGTCACCAAATGCAGATAATGCCAAACGTCCTGTTTTGTTTTGGATACATGGAGGTGCCTATCTTACAGGATCAGGATCCATTTCCATGTATAATGGATCAGCTTTAAGTAAAGAAGGAAATATAGTTGTGGTAACTATTAATTATAGATTGGGACCTTTTGGATTTCTTTGTGCAACAAATCTTCCTGGCGGAGAACTTTTTGATACTAACAACGGATTGAGAGATCAATTGGCTGCACTTAAATGGGTCAAAGAAAATATAAGAAACTTCGGAGGAGACTCTGATAATATTATGATATTCGGAGAATCTGCAGGAGGCGCCAGTGTTATTAATCAAATGGGCTCACCAAAAGCAAAAGGACTTTTCCAAAAAGCAATTGCACAAAGTCCATGTATGTATGCATTTTATTCTGACAGCAACACAGCTATAAAATCTACAGTACGCTTATTAGAAACTCTAGGATTGAAGTCATCAGAGATCTTAAAGCTCTGGAATTTACCGGTAAAGGATCTTGTAGATGCATCAGTTAAAATAGTAGATGAAATTGCAGAAGTTAAACCCGGCAATATAGCATTTCAACCTGTTTTAGGAGACGATGTTCTTCCCGTTGCTCCTTACTTGGCAATAAGTAAAGGAATCGGTAGTACCGTTCCTTTAATTGTCGGTTCCAACCAGGATGAGGGTACTATGTTCGCTACACTGCCTGTGGCCAGAATTATGCCTATAAACGATGATTTAATATCCAGATTTTTAGAACAAAATTATCCATCCCAGATAGCTAAAATAAAAGATGCATATAAAAGCATACCCATACAGGCCAGATCTGTTAAAATGGGAGGCGACTCATCTATAATGCGTTCTGTAAACAAGATCGCGGAATCTATGACAGCAGTAAACACGGTCTACACTTATCGATTCAGATGGACCAGCAATTATTTAATTCAGAAAGGCCTTTCGAGTTTCCATTCATTGGAAATACCTTTTGTATTCAAAAATCTACAATCCATTGAAGCCAGAGCAATGTTGAAGAAGACCGATGAGAATGAAATAGAAAACCTTTCTCATACCATGTCACAAGCTTGGATCAATTTTGCCCATACCGGAAACCCTAACATCAGTGGAGAAATTGAATGGCCCGCTTATGATATGGATACCAGACCATGTATTGTATTCGATCAAAAAATCAGTATCGAAAATGATATTGAAGCCGAATTCAGAAATGCATGGAGTAACAGTTAACCATAAAATTTTCTAATGAATGATGAGGTTGATATTGTTGATTCTTGTAGATTATTCTTTAATTTTCATATTTATAGAATTCTGCATCAATATGGCTGTAAATGTTTTAAAGAGAATTTTTGTATCGTTTATAAAGATCTATTTTCAAAATAGGCCAGATTCATTTTTGCTTTGTCTGGAAATAATATTTCATCATTATATAACACTGGATTCTCTTGGTTTTTCAGAAAAACACTCTTCATCTCTGTATCTGATACTTGCTTCGCAAGTAAGTCTGGGTTTAAGTTCCAGAACTTTTCTATCATCTCCGTTAAGTTGATCATAATAACCTTCAATATCAGGTCGGGGGCTCACAAACTCATGTCATCTTTTACAATGTTTAACAACTGCGTGAACTCATCCATTTTATATTTTCTCAGAGTCTTTCCAATTTTTGAACAGGCCCTCTTCTGTCCGTGAATGGTTTTAAATTTAAAGATGGTAAAAGATTTTCTATATTGTCCTGTCCTGGTTTGAAAAAAAAATTCCGTTGGAAGAGTTATCCACACTTGCAATTAAAAAAATGATCATTACTGGCATAAGAGCTATGATCAGTAGTAACGCTAAGGAAAGATCAAAATCCTTTTTGCAATAATTATATTGATCCATTTACATTTATTATGCTAAAGTGAGTATGAATTTTTTGTTATTTTTCTCTGTTATTGGGTTAATAAATTATTTTTAAGAGAAGTACCATCTTCTTTTAATGTGAATTTTAGATTTCTCAAGACAATTCAAATAGTTGAATATACTCAAATATTAAAAATCACAGAATTTTAATATGGATAAGTCTCGTTCAGCATTTTCATTATAATATCAACATTTCCTGCAAAATAATCAGTCAACTTTTTATTATCCGAATTAACCTGATTTAGTTTTTTGTTCTCAATATCAATTTCTTTTATAATTTCAGATCTTTCCTTTTGATCTTGCTCTCTGGTTAACTGATCTTTTAATTCATTAATAAGTGAGGTGCAGTAATCTGGTAGAAAGGGTTCTTATAATCATTTTTGATACTGGTCATTCCTGCAAAATTGTCCTGTAAAACAATTTGACTTGCTTTATATATTACTTTCCTATTTTGGATTTCAATAGTACTGGTAAACGATGGAAAGATGGATTGGGTATCACTATAATATATCAGGGACAACCGCTACTAAGCAACTACATAGTAGTTTAAAAACTATATAAAAATAGTGATAAAACTACACCCTCTGTAATCTCCTGTAGAATGAATGTTGGTACTTTTGCTTTAATAGCACATAAATGAACTTAGATGAAGATTTACATCAAAAGAATACTATACCATACTTATATAAAATTTTTGTTTTTATACTACAAAGTATTTTGCTTTAGCAAACTTGGTAAAAAGAATGATAAGACCTCTGAGCAAGCTGAAGAAGTTATTTATTGTTTCTGGACCGGGCAAAATGAAATGTCGCAAAACAGGCATCGAGCTTTAGAAAGTATCTTTAAGAAATCAGCAGTAAATGTAAAATACATCACTACCGATATACTTGATAATTACATATTGCCAATGCATCCCCTGCACAAAGCTTATCCTTATTTATCTTTAGTACATAAATCAGATTATCTAAGAGCTTATTTTATGTATCACTACGGAGGAGGATATTGTGATATAAAACATATCAATAATTCCTGGAAAAAGTCGTTTCACAGATTAAATAAAAATGACAATCACTGGATAATCGGTTATCGGGAATTAGGCAAAAGAGGTGTCGGCAACTGTTCTGACAAAAATTTTGAGACACATATGAAAAAACATTTTTTTCTACTAATTGGTAACTGTGCTTATATTTTCAAAAAAAATACCCCTTTCGCCAAAGATTGGCTGGATAAAGTTCATGATATTTTGGATCAGCAGTATGACAACTTACAAATGAATCCTGGAAATACTATGGGAGATAATAATGGATATCCACTTAAATGGACCCAAATACTTGGAGATATATTTCATCCGCTTTGCCTGAAGTACACTGCAAAGATTAAATATACAAAACATTTAAGACCTTCTTTTAAAGACTACCGATAACCAAAATCCAGCGAAACAGAAAAGTGAAATTCTAGTCTATAAAATGTTATCAAAAAACACACAACTATACACTTTAAAAAACTAAAAATCAACATATTAACATCAAACATTGCTAAATCTGCTCATCAGATTTTAATTTCTTAAGACGGAAATTCATTTACTCCATTCATTTTTTATACGGGTAAAACATTGATGATCAAAATAATGAACCATTTCTTTTCAAGCCTGCCTGCTGAATCATACAAATAGTTTTCTCGTACTCCTGAGGGTGGGTAACGCTTCTTACCCCAATCTGCGGATCACAGGTATAAGTCGCTACCTGGAAGCCGGGTAAACTAGCTCTAAATGAACTGAGCACGGTTAAAAATGAGGTCTCATCATTGTTGGCAGGAGCTAAGGCATCGATATCGGAAGCATTAACAATGGAATCTATCTTTGAATGCTGAATATCTGTTAATTTTGCTCCTTCCACTTTGGCAATAAGCTTAGTCCCGTTATACCCCCAGATTAGTACCATAGAAACTCCGTTTTTTGTTGTGTATTGCTGAAGGTTACCTTTAGCATCATACAAATCATACGTTATTTCCGTTGAAGAAACGGAAGGGGTTTTAAGATCATACGATACTATAGAGCTTGGATAAATATTAGTAGGATTACCATATTTCGTTTCAATTTGTGATATAATCTTCCCTGTACCACCAATATCCTGTTTCTCCAATACTGCTGTTTCTAAAGATGTATCTACAATATTAGCATCAATAAGCTGCTGATTTCCTTTCTCATGGGCATACTCATAATAAGTCTCAGTAATCTTACCATGAGTATCGATATTTTTTAGCTTAGACAAACTTACCTTATGGATATACTAATTTAGCGTCCAGTTAGAGTTAAGCATAAAACCTTAATTTTAACTTATGAAACGAGAGCGAAAAATTTACGATCCCACATTTAAAACCAAAGCAGTTCAATTAAGCAATGAGAGAGCTAATATCTCAGAATTGGCTAGAGAATTGGGAATCAAAGCAACATTGCTTTACAAATGGCGCAAAGAATATGAAGAATTTGGGGAAGGAAGTTTTCCTGGAAATGGGCATTTGAAATTGACAGCTGAGCAAGAAAAAATCCACGAATTAGAGAAGAAACTCAAAGATGTAGAACTCGAGCGTGACATCTTAAAAAAAGCAATCAGCATTTTTTCCAAGAGCGGTCGATGAAATATGAGTTCATTAAAAGTCACGAATACCTATTTCCGATTGAAAAGATGTGCAAAGTATTGAAAGTGGGTTGTAGCAGTTATTTCAAATGGAAAAGCAGACCGATTAGCAAACAATTGCTTTTGAAAGAAAAAATAAAACAAGAGATCATCTCGATTTATTTTGCTTCAAAACAGCGTTATGGCAGTCCCAGAATCACTTTTGAGCTCAACGTGTTGGGTTACAAAATATCCCGGATTACGGTGGCCAAATATATGAAGGAATTTGGTTTGAGAAGTAAATTAAGCAAAAAATTCAAAGTGACCACCAACTCGAAACACAGTTATTTGGTGGTTGAAAACGTATTGGATAGGAACTTTGAAGCGAAAGAACCGTCGAAAGTTTGGGTGTCGGACATCACTTATATTCACACCAAAGAAGGGTTTTTGTACCTCACAACAATCATCGATTTGTACGATCGAAAGATAATTGGCTGGAGCCTGAATAATGGAATGAGTACCAAAGAAACGAGTATTGCGGCATGGAAAATGGCAGTCAGAAACAGAAAATTTGATAAAGGATTAATTTTTCACAGTGACAGAGGTGTCCAATATGCGAACAGAAAATTTGCTAAAATGGTTGAGTCTTATGGCGTTATCAGAAGTATGAGTCGTAAAGGAAATTGCTGGGATAATGCGGTTGCAGAGAGTTTCTTCAAATCATTGAAAACAGAATTGATCTATGGCAATAAACTCATCAAAAAAGAAAAAATGGAGCTTGTGTATGTCTTCAAAAGAAAATGGACTTTCTCTTAGGGAGTGTTTGTTAGTTTAAAGTTATAATAAAAGTTGATTTCCATAAAATTTTTCTGAGCTTTGAGGCTCAAAAATTTTCCAGAACAACTTTTTTAGCGTTTTACTTTTTCTTTAAAGTAATTCCGTTTTCTGAGTTGCAGTGTTTTCTCTTTTATTTTCCTGCGCTCCCGTAGTATTTCATCGCTTCTTCCAAAATATACATCAGCAGGAGTTAGATTTTGCAGAGACTCATGATACCGCTGATTATTATAACGGTTTACAAATTCCTCCAGTGCTTTTTCCAATTCTTCAGGGCTGTAATAAAAATGAAGTTTTACCACATTTTTCATCGTTCTGTGGTACCGCTCGATCTTTCCCTGGGTCTGCGGATGAGCAGGTTTTCCATGAAGTTGATTGATTTGATACTTTTTCTGCAGATACTCTTTCAATTCAGAAGCTACGTAGCAGGAGCCATTATCAGATAAAAGTTTAGGAACCTGTCCTTTTTTAAGCCCTGACTTTATTACAGCTGAATCTACCGTTCTTTTTACATCATTCACTTTCATGTTTCTACAGAGCTCCCAATGAACAATATAACGGCTGTAATCATCCAGAACGGTACTTAGATAGTACCAGCCCCAACCGATAATCTTAAAATAAGTGAAATCTGTTTGCCACATCTCATGTACAAAATTGGTTTTATCTTTAAATTCATCAGCAGCTGAGAGCAGGATATGAGAAGGAGCGGTAATCAGACCCCGCTTTTTCAAAATTCTGTACACACTTGATTCTGAAATAAAAATACCCTGCTCATCGGTAATTTTGTAAGCCAGTTCTCGGCTGGAAAGTCCGGGATGCTCCAATGCGATCTCGACCACAAGGTTTTTTTGTTTCTCAGGAATGCTGTTCCATTGTTTTCTGTTAAAAGAAGGGGAGGAAAAAAATCCTTCATATCCTTTTTTCAGATACAGATTGTACCAATTGTAAAAGGTGCTCTTATGGATGCCGAGTTCCCTCAAAGTCTTATTAACACCTATTTCACTGCGCGTAACGAGTTCTATGAGCTCTAATTTTTCACCGGCGGATAACCTCATATATCTTCTATATTTCTGGGTTAGTCCAGCATGTCCAAGCTTTTTTTTACAATATCATACCGTAAAACGAGATCTGCAACCATTTCTTTTAGCTTCTTGTTTTCTTCTCGAAGCTGGCTAACTTCATCAGAAGTAGCCTCACGAACTACATCACCAGAAAGGCGTTTCTTACCGGCCTCAAGAAATTCTTTGTTCCATTTGTAGAAGGTTGATTCCTGAATGCCATGCTTACGGCAGAGCTCTGCTACAGAAGTTTCTGCACGAAGGGCTTCCATTACGATGAGAATCTTTTGCTCGGCTGTGAAGATTCTTCTGGTTTTTCTCCTGCTCTCTTTAATGTAAGTTTCAGGAGTTGGTTTTTTCCTGGTGTTCATAATATCAAATTTAAAAATTAATCTCTTATGAAACACTCCTTAAGTGAGAGCCTAAATCAGTACACTTTTTGCTGACGATTTACAAGTTAAGCACATTCAGTCATATTATCACTCATGAACATAGTTCTTTCACTAAAATATTATAGAAACAGAAAAATAGTTTCCAAATACTTTTTATCATTCTGTGATCTCTTTAAATCAATAAATGTCCGATAATCATCAGTAATATCATTAAAAAAATCAATTTTGTTTTTGCTTTTTCAGCCAGTTATTGATTTGTATTCTGAGCAAACTGTCCTTTTTGCTAAATAGTATAGCTTTTACAAAAGAAGGACTGATTTTTTTATCAAGTGACATCCATGAAAATGCGGGTTCCAGTTCTTTACGATATTGAGCTTCTGATTCATCAGTAAACATAATATCCGCCTTATCAGAAAGCAAAAGATGAAAAGTTTCAGAATTATTGGCAACCCATACCAGAGTTGCATGCTTAATATTCTTTTTAGCAAAACTTTCATTGGTTCCTCCAATATTCTCAACGACTCTTACGCCGATCTTGTCTATACTTCTAAAGTCGGTAAACCGTGCATAATCTGCTTTTCTGAAAAGTGCCACTTTGCGGTCTACATGTAAAGGAATAGAAAAATTGAATAGCTTAGCTCTCTCCTTATTTACAGAAATCCCCCCGACCGCTATTCTGAATCTCCCGTTCTGCATATCTTCCGACAGCTGCTTCCAGCTTGTTTTCAAAAAAATAATATCCTGACCTGTGTCTTTTCCAAATCGTCTCATCAGATCAATATCCTTTCCGCTAAACTGATGCGTAATGCTATCATATAGCGTAAATGGAGGATAATCTCCTGTAGTACCTACATATAACATATCAGAATTACTCTTCTCAACAGTATTAAGCTGATGGCAGGAACTTATAAAACCCATACTTAATGCATACACCAGATATGGAATTTTATTACTAACAACAACCCAACAATTAAAAATAAAAATATCATTTTTTTTCATACTTGTAAATAATATACCTGTACTGCTACCATAACACAATAGTTCGTAGTCGATTCATATAAAAAACAGCTACAAATAGTAACTACTGATGTAAAATCAATAGTGAGATAACACCGCTATTGGCAAGTTAATTAGCCGCATATAACTTCAAAAAACGCACAAAAATATTAATCAATTTTAATGTTGCTAATTCTGGTTCAGCATTTTTATGATCATATCAACATTCCTTGCAAAACAATCGGTTAACTTTATTTTGACAGCATTACTTTGGTTTAGTTTTTTGTTTTCTATATCAATCTCCTTCCTTATATCAGATCTTTTCTTTTCATCTCTCTCCCTGGTAAGCTGATCTTTTAATTCATTGATATGCAATGTTAAATTCGTAATTCTGTCCAAAAGGCTTTTATAATCATTTTTGATGTTGGTCATCCCCCCGTAATTGTCCTGTAAAACAATATGGCCAGCCTTATAGATTACCTTTCTGTTTTGGATTTCAAAGGTACTGTTAAACGAAGGAAAGGTAGATTGGGTGTCATTATAATGCATCAGGGATAATCGCTCATCAAAAGACAATATACCCAGATCCTGATCATCTGTTCTGATGAAGTACTGCAGAGAGTTGTCTGTAAGCCACTTTTTTAATATCGGATAGATATCTTTTTTCTTTTTTGACGTATTGATTATTTTTGTATACATATAATCACCATTGACCAACTCTATACTCTGAGCATTCATAAATACAACGATCAGAAGACATAACAAAGACAGTTTTTTCATGGTATATATTTTTTATTGTTTTTTACTGCTCTTGTTCTTAAGCGTTGAAGACAGGAAAGCAGTGGCTTTTTCCAATGCCATTTTTCCGGCTGCGTTATTAAAATCAAACTGATATTCATGAGGAAGTAGCGGTTTATAGTTATTGGGAAAAATAAGGTATCAACCTTAACATTCAGTCGTGCAAGTTTTCTGGCAAATAGGTAGGACTGTTAGCCAGAGGATCGGCATTTCCCACACTAATAAATGCAGGATCATGGTTAAAGTTACTGGTTCCTGTATATGTCCAAAATACTGTTCTTAGAAAATCCTTTTCAGGACCAACTTGTTTCATATCATTGAGATCATAGGCACCACAAAATAACAATACAGCACTTAGCTGTTCTCTTGTCAGCGCAGATGATGTAAAACTAGGAGTTGGAAATTATGTTCAGGAGCAATCGAATAATCAATCGCTGCAACAGTAAATCCTTTACCTGCGAACATTCCGCAGTAATTGGCCACAATGTCTTTGCTCCTGGAAACCCATCCACCATGAATCCACACAATACTGGGAAGTTTTTCAGCGGTGGTTGAAATAGAATCAGGGAAATGAACATCCAGCAGAGCCTCTTTATCGTTCTCTCTATACTTAAGATCATACACAGTACTGATTTCAGAATGTAGAAATGGTTCAAGTTCTTCCGATTACCGTCTGTCATTCTCGTTAAGCTCATGACCGATCAACAGAGAACAAGGTCACGGACTTATCTGGCTTAAAAAAAAAATACCTGCGGCTATCAAGAGAATAGTCGTAAAGATCCAGATAAAAACTCTCCTTATTTTACTTTCATTTGTTTTCATATTTGTTAATAGTAATTTCAAACCGTCAGTACGAAACTATTCTCAATTTTTACTCTGGCTTCCATTGGATGGAAAAGGAGTACCGCTGTTATTATCAAACAACAAAGTGCCCCGTAAAAAATGTAGTTTCTCTATTTATCACTATAAATATAAAGCTTCTATCTTGTAATTATTTCACAACAGCTATAGTTTTACATGGAAATAAATATAGTAAAATCACTACAATACTATAATGGAATTTGTCATTTTCAACCGGTAAAAAGGAAGCTAAGGTATGGAGGGCATCCCTTGCCTGGTCTGTCAAAAGACTACTGTATAACGGACTACTTTCCCAAGGGCCCCTTCCATTATTCAGTTTCCTTTTGCTTTTCCTTTGACAAACCACTCAATAAGAGTTCAATAGATCCCGGTACTTTCCATTGCAATATGGGTAATTGAAAAGGATTGAAGCCATTGGCTTAGCTCTATAAGTGCATTGGTGTAGGTACTGTAAGTACGTGTCCCTCTTTTTATTCCTTCACCCATCACCGTAGCAACAACCGTATCACGATGCACATCCATACCGCAGCCTCTGCGGACAACTTGTTCGAATGCTATTTAAGTTTCCATAATACTTCGTAATACTGAATTATTATATAAAGTTATAATCCTTTTTTAATCCATACCACAAAAACAGGAATAAAAAAACAAAGCAAAAATCGGCGGCTTCTAAACCCACTCTTGATCCAACAAAAAAATTCCGGCATAAACACATCCCAACCCACAAGGCCATCATTTATTCCGTTGCTTTTTTGTTGGATAGCCACGCCGCCAAGTAGAAGGGCTTTCTTTTTTATTTTTTCTGTTTTTGTTTTTTGTTTTAAAAAATATTAACGAGCAAAGCGAAGGAAACAATGAGATCATCAAAAGCAAATACCACCGATGCTGAACACTCCATTTCCATACTGGTTTGCGAATGTTTTTTCATGATTGTTTCTTTTGAAAAATAGAAGGAATGAACATAAGTATGGGAAAAGAAATTAAAAAATGTTTAATTAAAGTACGGGAAATGCAAGTCTCTGCCGTGCTCAGAGCATCAACGATGAAATTTAACATAGTGAACGAAGTCAAATTGACCTATACAAGAAAAGGGAATAGTGAAAAAACAGTACTGAGCTCCCGAGATGCCAGCGATATTTTTCGGGAACATTTTGATACTGATCAGATCGATTACAGGGAGTCATTTTACGCCCTATATATGAATCAGGCCAATAAGGTCTTAGGAATACAAAAAATATCAGAATCAGGGATTACCTCTTCTCTGGTTGATATCAGAATTATTATGCAGGGTGCATTGTTATGCAATGCAGTGTCAATTATCATAGCCCATAATCACCCTTCGGGAAACCTAAAACCTTCCCATGAAGATATCAACATCACCCGGAAAATAAAAGAAGCAGGTCAATTATTGAATATTAACCTGCTGGATCATTGTATAATAACCTCAGTGGACTCATTCTCTTTTTCAGATGAAGGAATATTATAAAATGATCTTAACCTGCTGAAAAATAAGAATCCAGAGCCAATTAATGACCTGGATTCTTGTGGCGTCGCGAAAAGATGATTAGCCTTCGAAGGCTGGTCACCTTTTCGCAAACATTAAAAACAATACTTCTCCCTTTATTAATAATCCTGATAAAAGATTACAGCCGGCCGGGATACACATTAATTAAATATTCACTAACTCAATGGCACGGCTTTTTCCGTTTGCTTTTTTGCTGTTAAACTGAAATTCAATTTTCTTCTCATTCCCGAAAGTGTCGGAAATCCAGACCGTAAATGATTGTGAAACTTCCGAGGTTGAAGTATAATACAGTCTGAACTCTTTCTCAAAAAGCGGATAGGAATCATTAGGAAAATACGGTTGCGTATTATAGTACTGCAATTTCCCTGTTCCCTCAAACTGAAAATATCGAAGATAATATTTCGTGTCAGAAAAATTACCTTCAGGAAGAATTGTGATACGTATTTCCACATACTCATCTTTAGCTATGTCCTTAGGCACGGGCATAACCGACACCTCAAAAGGAAAATTCTGCTGAATTTCTAAATCATCTTTCTGGCATGATTGTACAAGTAATCCGATCATATATAGTATTAAGGAATACTTAAATAATATTTTAGTTGTATTATTAATTATATTTTTCATTGTGCATTATTTTAGAAATTATATCTTTTTGATACCTTTCAGTAAATTTTCTGCCTGTGACCATTTATTTTCCTGCATGCAGACTATTGCCAGCATCATTTCAGCTGCTTTTTTATTGGGATAAATCCGATCTGTATTACGATAGTTATCATCCAATAAATCAATTGAGAGCATGAGGTCATTATGAATAGCAGTAAGCACCTCTTTATCGTTCATTTTACCTATTTTTTGATTAATGGTAAAATCTGTCGTTGTTGTGTACGGTACGTCCCCGAATATCTGGGTGAGATAAAAGTAGATAAGAGATCGCAAAAAAAGCGCTTCCCCTTTTATTCTGTTTTTATCTTTCGTTGCAATACCTGACGAAGCATCAACACCTATGATAATAGAATTGGCAAGATAAATTTGTTTATAGGAATTAGCCCATGAATTTTTAATAACGGAATTTGATGACAGCTGCTGATTATTAAAAATGTCCGGTGCTCCGCCTAAAGAAGCTGCCATATAACAGTTCAGGTCATCCGTATAGCTGCCAAGCAAAGCTCCACTTCCTGCCGTCCCCCCATTTAATACAGAGAAACTGTACATTTCCGCATATAAATTACTTAATGCACCATCTGCTGTACTAACGTTTTCAAATACCTGTGTTACATCGATTTGGGTATTGGGAAAATCAACATCAATACTTTTTTCACAAGACCAGAATGTTACGATAATAATACTGATTATAAATTTATTTGTTTTCATAAGATTCATTTTTAAAAAGTTAACTGAAAGCCCATTGAAACAGTTTTTAAAGGCGGTAAATAACCGTTCACTGTAAATTCAGGATCTAACCCTATATAGTGGGTCCAAGTCAATAAGTTCTGACCTTGGATGTATATTCGGGCTTCACCAACTACTTTACTTATTTTTGGAAGCTTGTAGTTGATTTGAACATTTTTCAATCGTATAAATGAACCGTCACTGATTGCTGCTGTACTGTTTTTTAAATTGGAAGTAAGAGTATTTGTCGCAGTAATAGTACCCGGTGAATACGGCATAATAATACCATCGTGATTCGTAGATGACCAAACATTAGCAAACTCAGCAGGCTGGTTATTCATATTTCCGGGTGTTGTCATGGTTCGGTAATAATTCCAGGAATCCTGTTTTACAAACTGTAATAAAAACGAAAGACTGATATTTTTGTATGATATCTGATTTTGAAGACCACCAAAATATTTGGTTCCTACATTTCTGATGGCCATCTGATCTTCAGGAGAAGATATTTTACCATCTTGATTAAAATCTTTGAATATGTACTGCCCTGTTACCGGATCGATACCTTCATACTGATACACTTTTACAATTGATGTAGGTTGACCTATTACATAAGTATTTGCATAGGTTGAGCCTTCCAAGCCCGGGAATGATAATAGCTTGCTCATTGGGAATGATATGTTGAAACTGATATTCCATTTCCAGTTCATACTTTTAAGTGGACTGGAAGACGCTTCAATCTCCCATCCTGAATTCTGCACTGTCGCATTTAGATTTGCCTGAACATTTGAAAATCCTGTTGTAGAAGCTAAAGGAATCCCTACCAGCTGATTAGACGAACGATTCCTGTAATAGGCCGTCGTAAGATTTATCAAATTACGAAACAGTGATAATTCTATCGCCGCTTCCAGTTTATCGGTCTTTTCCCAAGTAAAGTCAGGATTAAAAAGACGGGAAGGATATAATGCAGGAACATCATTATATGAAGTGGGAGCAACGGAATAAGAATTAGTAAACTGAAAATCACCTATTAGATCACTTCCGGTACGTCCGTAACTACCTCTTAATTTTCCTAAGCTGAGCCATTTGGAATTTTTAAAAAAAGATTCTTCAGAAAATAACCAGGCTGCTCCAATTGCTCCAAAATTTGAAAACCTGTTATTAGGTCCGAAACGGCTTGAGCCATCCCGCCTTGTTGTTAAGTTGATGATATACCGATTCATCAACCGATAATTAAGTCTACCGAACACAGCAGTATATTTATAATCAATATCGGTGAAATCCCTTGGCGTAATAAGCGATGCCGCAGCGAGATTATAGAGCAGGGAATTGCTGGCAAATCCTGAGGCTGTAATTGCTGAAGATTTAGAATTATTGCTCTGGTAGGTATATCCTAAAAGTACATCCAGTTTACTTGCTCCTAAATCCTTAGACCAATTGATCTGAGGTTCTAGAATATATGACATTAAGTTACTGGTTCCTCTTGAAGATGAAGAACGTGCCGGTGATGCTCCTGATGCAAAGGCAGGATTATACATCGTGTTTGGAGCCAAGGTATATTCCTCTAAAGATTGAATATTAAGGCCACCATTAAAGGTCAATTTCAAACCATTCCACACCTCATATCCAGCTTTAACACTCTGGTTAATCTGTAACACTTTATTTTCATACCGTCCGTTTAGTGATGCTAAAGGATTGCTAAATGTATTATTCTGCCAGTTTAGATTTCCTGCATCATCGTATAAAGCAGGCGCGTTAGGAGCCAAGTTCAATGATTTATTGGTCAGATCATTGCTGATTACATTATTCGATAGACTCGAGAGAATATTACTGAACGACAGTGAAACCTTTCTGTTTTCTGTGGTATAGCTATAATTAGAATTAAGAATATTGGTCTTGTATCTATAATCTCCCGGAAAGACAGTTGACTGGTTAGAATGTGAGGCGCTGACAGAAAATTGGTTCCTGTCACTTCCCCCGCTTATAGACAGTTGGATGCTGGAAGACTCGGCATTATTTCCGATCAATATTTTCTGCCAGTCTGTATATCGGTCCGAGTCCCAAACTCCATTAATATCGTAGGCATTTGCAGGAACAGCAACGTTGTAGTTGGCATAGGCATCCCTGCGCATCTTAAGATACTGTTCAGTGTTCATCAACTTCATTTGATTGGCCACTTTGCTGATGCCGTAATTAGTATCCACTGTCAACCTTATAGCACCGGTTCTTCCCTTTTTCGTAGTGATTAATATGACTCCATTCCCTCCCCTTGATCCATAAATAGCTGTAGCATCGGCGTCTTTTAAAACTTCTATGCTCTCTATATCATCTGGACTGATTGAATTCAGTGGGTTTAGAGAACTCATAGGAAGAATTCCTACGGAGTAACTGGATGTCAAGTTTGAGCTCCACGGAATTCCGTCCACTACATAAAGGGGTTGATTTCCGTTAACAGGGCTGTTAAGAATCGTCCGAAGACTGTTTCGTCCCCTAATCTGAACATCAAATCCTCCGCCCGCTGTTCCGCCGGCCTGAATAATGTTCACCCCTGCCATTCTACCCTGTGCTGCTGACAGTACATTGGTCACAGGTTGGTTTTCGATATCTTTTGCTGAGATCTTAGCAATGCTGCCGGTTCTTTCTTTGTCTTTAACCTTGTAGTAGCCGGCGTTGAGAATAATTTCTCCAATGCCTTTGGTTGTGGGTTCGAGAGAAACAAGAACAACGGCCTTGTTTTGAATGGATACTCTTTTTTCACCATATTCAGGATGGCGGAAAATAAGGACAGGGTTATCTCCTGAGACCTGTAATTGATAACTGCCTGAAGAATTGGTTACTGCGATGATAGTACTCCCCTCTTCAAATACCGATACATTCTGTATGGGTGTGTTATTCTCTGTGACAATACCTGTAATAGTACGGAGCTGTCCTACAGCCATACCCGAGATGAGTATGGTAAAGCCTAAAGACATTTGAAGATAGCTTAGGCTGCAAAAGTTTTTTTTCATACTTTTGAAATTGAAAAGTTTAATTCGTTAGACTATTGCTCTTCTTTGCACTGCGTAAATTCCACAATACTTTTTGCAATTAGAAGAGCTTCTTTTTTCTATGGTTACCTTACACTTTCTGTTTTCTACAATCTTTTACTCTGTTATTTTTTATCATACCTTTAATAAAAACCGGGAGGAAGCACTGCATCTAAGCCTCCACCCCGGCCCACTATAAAAACTAATATGAATGAATGTTAATTCCCATGAAAGCTGTAAAGCTGCAATAGGTTGTACAATCCTATTGTATCATGTCATCTGATACTATGTTGTAAGAAAAGCTTAGAAAAGATAATGGTAGAATGGCGGGATAGCATGAAATAAAAACGGCATGGGTTCTACATTATCCGCCCTTAGGTACTGGTATACCGTGCATACAGATAAGAGGAAGAAACCCACGCCTAGGTCGTGAGCTTACTTACTTATCGTCTCGTATGCAAAAATTACCAGTTTTAGGGCGAGATTCTAAGCAATAGCTTCTAATATTCGTTGAAGTATCGCAAAGTTACATTTATTGTAACTTATTTTACAAATATAGTAAAAAAACTATTCAATACAAATATGTATCGAATAGTTTTTTAATATTTTACAAATTTTACTATATGCAAAAATATAGTGATATTGAAATAGAACTTTTAAGTTTACAAATCGGATGTACTATAAAACTCAAAAGATTGAAAAATGGCATTTCGCAAGAAGATTTAGGATTAATAATTGGTTCCAATGCAACAATGATTGGAAGAATCGAAAGATATGAGACTTCTACTAGTTGGCAGAACCTTTTAAAAATATGTCAGGCGATAGAACTAGATTATGTTTGCCTATTCAAATTGAAATCTTTAGAAGAAATTCTTTTCATTATAGATGAATGTTTGCAATATGAAAAAAAACTAACAATAGAAAAAGAAAATTATTATAAGATTTTAAAAAAGACAGTTAAAGAGAAGTTTAAAAGTCAATCTTAGACAATACATTTGAAAGTAATCGTATTTATCTTAAGAATACAATATTTAAAAATTTATTGTAAATAGATGTGCGAAAACAATGTAATAATATATTTAGAATAGTATATAGTTATTTTCGCTCATGTTGTTATATTTGTAATAACAAATAATCCATGCAAAAGTCTGCTCCACATACCCTTAGAAAAGAAGCCATCAATATTGATGGCAAAGACCGAACGGATGAGATCGACTCTTATTCTTTTGAGGGGGATAAATGTTTGGTTGTTTATAAAAGCAGCGATAAAGTCTATTCTTATACTCAAAGTAGAATTAAGATTGTCAGGTCTGCTATGCAAAGCCAGGAGGCAGCAAATATTTTCAGGTATTTAAAGGAGATTGCCGACACTATAGGACTACAAACAGAAGAAGGAAATAATATTCTTGCTGGCAGCTATGAAAGAATATCTTTTATTCCTGAGACATCTATTCTTTACAATTACCTTAATGGAAAAGAACCCAATAAGGATTATCACACCTCTCCTATTGAAATCTTCCCTTTTGGTTTTAATCTAAGTCAAAAGGTGGGAGTTGACAATGCATTTTCAAATCCGCTAAGTGTTATTGAAGGTCCTCCCGGAACAGGAAAGACACAGACTATTCTTAATATTATTGCCAATGCGGTAATGAATAATCAGAGTGTAGCTGTTGTTTCAAGCAATAATTCAGCGACAAAAAATGTTTTTGAAAAGCTGGAGAACAATGGTGTTTCTTTTATAGCTGCATTGTTGGGAAGCAGCCAGAATAAAAAAGAATTTATCGATGCTCAGACTGAAATCCCGGATCTGTCAGATTTTAGATTAAAGGAAGAACAGGAACAATCTCTTATGCAGTCTACTTCCCTTCTTTTTATTGAGCTTGCTGAAAAGTTGGAATTAAAGAATGAACTGGCTTTACTTACGCTGGAAATAGACAAGATCAAAACAGAGCATCAGCATTTTACAGATAATGTAACGTTGGCAACGGAAATCCGTTTTAAAAAGAACGTCAAGTCAGATCAGCTGCTTTCTCTATGGGTAACGTTGGAAGAATATGAGAAAGCAGGTAAGAAATTTTACTGGTGGCGTAAACTGATATTTCCTTTTCTGTATGGGGTAAGAGATAAGATTTTTTATACTTTATCGTATGAAGAAATGATCAGGATTGTTCAGTCAAAATACTATGGGGTAAAAATTTCAGAGCTTGATTTCAGAAAGCAGGAACTGCAAAATACGTTACAGCATTTTTCCTTCCAGGATAAAATGAAAGAATATACTGAAGGATCGATGCAGTTGTTTAAAAACAAACTCTACCAAAAATATAAAGGACAGGAACGTTCAGAATATACCGAATGGGACCTTCGTTTTAAATCAGAAGAATTTATTAAAGCTTATCCTGTCATTATGAGTACAACCTACTCATTAAGAAGAAGCCTTGCTGAAAATATCGTCTACGATTATGTTATTGTGGATGAATCTTCACAGGTAGATCTTGCAACGGGTGTACTCGCATTATCCTGCGCAAAACAGGCCGTCATTGTAGGAGATTTAAAACAGCTTCCCAATGTAGTAGATTCCGAAACAGCAGAAAATACGGATCAGATCTTTAAGAACTATAATATTCCGGAACCTTATCGGTATTCCAATCATAGCTTGCTTTCTTCCGTAATAGAAGTATTTCCGAAGGTACCTAAAACACTGTTAAAGGAACATTATCGCTGTCATCCTAAAATCATTGATTTTTGTAATCGTAAATTTTATAATGATCAGTTAATTATTCTTTCGGAAGGACAAACAGAAAGAGAACCTTTATTAGTCTATAAAACAACTGAAGGTAACCATGCGCGTCAAAGAGAGAATCAGCGGCAGATTGATGTAATTATTCAAGAAATCATTCCACAGCAAAAGCTGGAAGGTGTCAATCTCGGAATTGTAACCCCTTACCGAAATCAGACCTTAGCTTTACAAAGAACCTTTCAAGGAACAGATATCAAAGCCGATACGGTGGATAAATTTCAGGGAAGAGAAAATGATGTGATCATTCTCTCTACAGTAGATAATGAAATCTCTGAATTCACCGACAATCCAAACCGTCTAAATGTAGCCATTTCCAGAGCTAAAGATCAGCTCATTCTATTGGTGAACGGAAATGAAAGTGATAATGAAACGAATATCTCAGATCTGATCCGTTATATTGATTACAATAATTTCACTACAATAAATAGTGAGATACACTCTATTTTTGACTACCTGTACAAAGGGTATGAAGAAAAAAGAAGAGCTCTTTTATCAGAACAAAAAAAGAAATCCGTCTATGACAGTGAAAATCTCATGTATGCGTTAATCAGGGAAGTATTGTCTGAAGAACAATTTTCGAAATATGACGTCATTCTACATCACCCATTAAGAAATCTTCTGTTAGATTTTTCCAGATTAACTGCTGAAGAAGAGCGCTACGCTAAACATCACGCCACACATCTTGATTTTCTGATCTACAACAAGCTGGGAAAAAATCCTGTGTTAGCTATAGAAGTTGATGGCTATGAATATCACAAAAAACAAAGCCAACAGAGTGGAAGAGACACCTTGAAAAACGAAATTATGAATAAGTATAAAATTCCTTTATTAAGATTTTCTACAACCGGAAGCGGAGAAAGAGAAAGATTGATGAATATATTAAATGAAATAGGTAGAACTTAATATCTGAGTATTCTATTTAAGACTTTTTAGAGTTTTGCTTTCATGTTTATTCAATAAAAACTTTCCTCTAAATACTAGAGAAATAATTTCTTTTGTTCTAAATTGTATCAAAAATACATAACACAACAATTGATTTTATTTCTAGATTAAATCTTGCATTTCGTAATATTCAATTGCTTTTTGTTTCAGTGGATTCCTACTCCATTCTTCCCACTCTCCGGTGTAAGGGTTATAACCACATTTCAACGGTTTGGAAATATCAAGCCCTTCATTGTTTATGTCTGTTTGTTCCGTATAGGCTCTGCAATCTGTACAGATATAGCGAAACTCACAATTTTTGCAGACTTCAATACTATCTTTGGTTAAATTCCAATATTTCTTCAGTTCAGGATGATTTAAGGCATTTTCCAATGATGAGTCTGTTATATTTCCAAAACTTTGAGACATAGAGGGACCTATTTAATTTTATTATATCTTATCGTATGAAGTCGTATTATAGCATTGAATCTTTTTTTAGAAAAAAGATTGCC
>NZ_JBLGCX010000033.1:0-262 GCF_047444895.1 Chryseobacterium sp. S90
AAGTAAAACTTTATTTCTTAATGACCAAATGTTTTGAAAGAAAATTTTAAAGTTTTTTAAGTAACCTTAATTCCTTCATTAACCTCAGTCTCTCCACTCCTGCGCTCCCGTTATTTGGGACTGCAAAGATACAAACTCTTTTTTAACCCGCAAATTTTTTTATTAAAAATTTTCAAGTTTTTCGCCCGTCTCTTTTTGAAGTATCTTAATGTTTCTAGCTTATCTAAAAGCTCTTCTGCGCTACTGTCTTACTCTCGTTTTT
>NZ_JBLGCX010000015.1:0-5406 GCF_047444895.1 Chryseobacterium sp. S90
AAAAAAAATCCTTTATCATAAGATAAAGGATTTTTAAAAATAAAATAAAAACTGGCGGCGGCCTACTCTCCCGCTTTCGCAGTACCATCGGCGCTGGTGGGCTTAACTTCTGTGTTCGGAATGGGAACAGGTGAGCCCCACCGCTAAAACCACCCTAAAGAAGGTATATAAGATATCAGAGGATAGATTTCAGATTTCAGACTTGAAGGTCTGGTATCTGATGTCTTATATCTGACATCTATTTTAAGCGATAAAAACTTTCACAAAGACAAAACCTTAACTGCGCATAAAGTACTTGTCGTATTTATTATTTAATAATTTGATATAGCAACCAAAGGCTATAAATCTACGGGTAATTAGTACTACTCGGCTATGACATTACTGTCTTTACACCTGTAGCCTATCAACGTCGTCATCTCCAACGACCCTTAAAAGATGTCTCATCTTGAGGCGAGTTTCGCACTTATATGCTTTCAGTGCTTATCTCTTCCAAACGTAGCTACTCAGCGGTGCACCTGGCGGTACAACTGATACACCAGAGGTTTGTTCAATTCGGTCCTCTCGTACTAGAATCAAGCCCTCTCAAACATCTAACGCCCGCAATAGATAGAGACCGAACTGTCTCACGACGTTCTGAACCCAGCTCGCGTGCCACTTTAATGGGCGAACAGCCCAACCCTTGGGACCTTCTCCAGCCCCAGGATGTGACGAGCCGACATCGAGGTGCCGAACCTCCCCGTCGATGTGAGCTCTTGGGGGAGACTAGCCTGTTATCCCCGGAGTACCTTTTATCCTATGAGCGATGGCCCTTCCATACGGAACCACCGGATCACTATGTCCTGCTTTCGCACCTGATCGACTTGTAGGTCTCACAGTCAAGCACCCTTATGCCATTACACTCTACGCACGGTTACCAAGCGTGCTGAGGGTACCTTTGAAAGCCTCCGTTACTCTTTTGGAGGCGACCACCCCAGTCAAACTACCCACCACGCAATGTCCTTCTAAAAGAAGTTAGGCTCCAAGTAAGTAAAGGGTGGTATTTCAACGTTGGCTCCACCTACACTAGCGTGCAAGCTTCAAAGCCTCCCACCTATCCTACACATTACTTACTCAAAGTCAATACGAAGTTATAGTAAAGGTTCACAGGGTCTTTTCGTCCCATTGCGGGTAATCGGCATCTTCACCGATACTACAATTTCACCGAGCTCGTGGCTGAGACAGTGCCCAGATCGTTACACCATTCGTGCAGGTCGGAACTTACCCGACAAGGAATTTCGCTACCTTAGGACCGTTATAGTTACGGCCGCCGTTTACTGGGGCTTCAGTTAATGCCTTCGGTTTAACCCTAAGCACCTTCCTTAACCTTCCAGCACCGGGCAGGTGTCAGACCCTATACAGCATCTTTCGATTTAGCAGAGTCCTGTGTTTTTGATAAACAGTCGCCTGGGCCTCTTCACTGCGGCCACCATTGCTGATGGCGTCTCTTCTTCCGAAGTTACGAGACTATTTTGCCTAGTTCCTTAGCCACGACTCACTCGAGCACCTTAGGATTCTCTCCTCGACCACCTGTGTCGGTTTTGGTACGGGTTGCTTCACTTCGGCTTTTCTTGGATCAGATTACACTACAGCAGCTTCGCCCGAAGGCTAGGCCTTGACTATTCCGTCAGTCTTTAGCAGCTACATCCAACCGTCCCCTTTTTAGTGTGAGCAAGTATGGGAATATTAACCCATTGTCCATCCACTACCCCTTTCGGGTTCGCGTTAGGTCCCGACTAACCCTCAGCTGATTAGCATGGCTGAGGAAGCCTTGGTCTTTCGGTGAGCAGGTTTCTCGCCTGCTTTATCGTTACTTATGCCTACATTTTCTTTTCTATCCGCTCCACAATACCTCACGATACTGCTTCGGCGCAAATAGAATGCTCTCCTACCAGATATATCTAAAATATAAATCCATAGCTTCGGTAATATGTTTATGCCCGATTATTATCCATGCCGGACCGCTCGACTAGTGAGCTGTTACGCACTCTTTAAATGAATGGCTGCTTCCAAGCCAACATCCTAGCTGTCAATGCAGTCCAACCGCGTTGCTTCAACTTAACATATATTTTGGGACCTTAGCTGTTGGTCTGGGTTCTTTCCCTCTCGGACATGGACCTTAGCACCCATGCCCTCACTGCCGTAGAACATTTATTAGCATTCGGAGTTTGTCAGGAATTGGTAGGCGATGAAACCCCCGCATCCAATCAGTAGCTCTACCTCTAATAAACTTATATACGACGCTGCACCTAAATGCATTTCGGAGAGTACGAGCTATCTCCCAGTTTGATTGGCCTTTCACCCCTACCCACAGGTCATCCGAAGACTTTTCAACGTCAACCGGTTCGGTCCTCCACTCTGTGTTACCAGAGCTTCAACCTGCCCATGGGTAGATCACAAGGTTTCGCGTCTAATCCTACTAACTATACGCCCTATTCAGACTCGCTTTCGCTCCGGCTCCGGTACTTAATACCTTAACCTCGCTAGTAAAATTAACTCGTAGGCTCATTATGCAAAAGGCACGCCGTCACAGCATTACGCTGCTCCGACCGCTTGTAGGCGTACGGTTTCAGGTTCTATTTCACCCTTCTATTCGAAGTGCTTTTCACCTTTCCTTCACAGTACTTGTTCACTATCGGTCTTTCAGGAGTATTTAGCCTTGGAGGATGGTCCCCCCATATTCAGACAGGATTTCACGTGTCCCGCCCTACTCATTTATCACTCAAATATGCCTTTCATATACGGGGCTATCACCCTCTACGGCCGTTCTTTCCAGAACATTCTATTAAACATATATCAGCTTTTGGGCTAATCCGCTTTCGCTCGCCACTACTTACGGAATCTCTTCGATTTCTTTTCCTCCGGGTACTTAGATGTTTCAGTTCTCCGGGTTTGCTCCTCTTACGAGGTAATACATCTTCAATGTATTGGGTTGCCCCATTCGGACATCTGCGGATCAATTCGTGTGTGCCAATCCCCGCAGCTTTTCGCAGCTTACCACGTCCTTCTTCGCCTCTGAAAGCCTAGGCATCCGCCATACGCCCTTAACGATTTCTTTCCTATTGGTTACTCAAGCGCTTTATGCGCTCGGTTTTCTCTTTGTGATGTCTTTACCGTTAATGTCAATGATCTTAATGTCTTCTTGTCCAACTGATGAACAGATGTTGTTTTTGGCTCCATCCGTAACTTTTAAATCAGTATTCCAAAACTGTGGAGAATAAGGGAGTCGAACCCTTGACCTCCTGCGTGCAAGGCAGGCGCTCTAGCCAGCTGAGCTAATTCCCCCTCTAGTAGAAATTTTAAATTCTAGATTATATATTCTAAATTAAACATACGCTATAATCTAAAATCTATAATTTATAATCCATAATTCCATTCAATTAGTAGTCTCGGGCAGGCTCGAACTGCCGACCTCTACATTATCAGTGTAGCGCTCTAACCAGCTGAGCTACGAGACTTCATTATTAATTTTAAATTTTAAATTGAAAATTTTAATGATTATTTAAATCTAAAATCTATAATTTATAATCTAAAATCTCTCTATCCCTTTACTAATTTCTAGTGGGTTTTGTATTTTTAATATAATCAACCAAACAAAAAACTAAAGCTTTACTTTGAAGTAAGTACTTTGTATCTTACGATACTAATTTTGTTTATCGTCCTAAGACGCTCTAAAATGAGATGTTCCAGCCGCACCTTCCGGTACGGCTACCTTGTTACGACTTAGCCCTAGTTACCTGTTTTACCCTAGGCAGCTCCTGTTACGGTCACCGACTTCAGGTACCCCAGACTTCCATGGCTTGACGGGCGGTGTGTACAAGGCCCGGGAACGTATTCACCGCGCCATGGCTGATGCGCGATTACTAGCGATTCCAGCTTCATAGAGTCGAGTTGCAGACTCCAATCCGAACTGAGACCGGCTTTCGAGATTTGCATCACATCGCTGTGTAGCTGCCCTCTGTACCGGCCATTGTATTACGTGTGTGGCCCAAGGCGTAAGGGCCGTGATGATTTGACGTCATCCCCACCTTCCTCTCTACTTGCGTAGGCAGTCTCACTAGAGTCCCCAACTTAATGATGGCAACTAGTGACAGGGGTTGCGCTCGTTGCAGGACTTAACCTAACACCTCACGGCACGAGCTGACGACAACCATGCAGCACCTTGAAAAATGTCCGAAGAAAAGTCTATTTCTAAACCTGTCATTTCCCATTTAAGCCTTGGTAAGGTTCCTCGCGTATCATCGAATTAAACCACATAATCCACCGCTTGTGCGGGCCCCCGTCAATTCCTTTGAGTTTCATTCTTGCGAACGTACTCCCCAGGTGGCTAACTTATCACTTTCGCTTAGTCTCTGATTCCGAAAAACCAAAAACGAGTTAGCATCGTTTACGGCGTGGACTACCAGGGTATCTAATCCTGTTCGCTCCCCACGCTTTCGTCCATCAGCGTCAGTTGTTGCTTAGTAACCTGCCTTCGCAATTGGTGTTCTAAGTAATATCTATGCATTTCACCGCTACACTACTTATTCCAGCTACTTCAATAACACTCAAGACCTGCAGTATCAATGGCAGTTTCACAGTTAAGCTGTGAGATTTCACCACTGACTTACAGATCCGCCTACGGACCCTTTAAACCCAATAAATCCGGATAACGCTTGCACCCTCCGTATTACCGCGGCTGCTGGCACGGAGTTAGCCGGTGCTTATTCGTATAGTACCTTCAGCTACCCTCACGAGGGTAGGTTTATCCCTATACAAAAGAAGTTTACAACCCATAGGGCCGTCGTCCTTCACGCGGGATGGCTGGATCAGGCTCTCACCCATTGTCCAATATTCCTCACTGCTGCCTCCCGTAGGAGTCTGGTCCGTGTCTCAGTACCAGTGTGGGGGATCACCCTCTCAGGCCCCCTAAAGATCGTAGACTTGGTGAGCCGTTACCTCACCAACTATCTAATCTTGCGCGTGCCCATCTCTATCCACCGGAGTTTTCAATATCCATCGATGCCGACAAATATATTATGGGGTATTAATCTTCCTTTCGAAAGGCTATCCCCCAGATAAAGGCAGGTTGCACACGTGTTCCGCACCCGTACGCCGCTCTCAAGATCCCGAAAGATCTCTACCGCTCGGCTTGCATGTGTTAGGCCTCCCGCTAGCGTTCATCCTGAGCCAGGATCAAACTCTCCATTGTATGTTTGTCTGACTCACTCAAAGTTTTTTAACGCTTTAGTTTTTCCTTACTTGGTTGTTATATTGTATGTCAATGATCTTTATATCTTTCGCTTTTCAACGAAGCAATCTTCTCTGTCAGTGTCGCTCCGTATTTGCGAGTGCAAAAGTAAAACTTTATTTCTTAATGACCAAATGTTT
>NZ_JBLGCX010000016.1:0-5233 GCF_047444895.1 Chryseobacterium sp. S90
ATCCCGTCTTGTTCTTGCTGAAGATGACACGGTCTCAAAGCTGTATGAATATACTTCAGGAATTTCAGATCCTGGGCCTTTGATTTTGAATCTGGATAATGCAGAGACATCATATGGGATTCAAAGATGTTTTAGGGAGAATCCTGTTACTGGGACAAGATCCCACCATCTGGCGTATGTTATTTATACCAGTGGAACGACAGGCAGACCCAAGGGTGTTATGATTGAACATAGCGGGGTAGTGAATTTAATAGAACAGCAGTCCTCTATACTGGATCTGGAAGAAACATTACATCGTTTAGAACAGAAAAATTTGCTCTGGTATGCTGACTATGTTTTTGATGCACATGTTTGGGAGGTATATTCGGTATTGGCATTGGGGCATACCCTGTATCTTTTGCCGAACGAAATGAGAACTGATTTAGTAAGATTGCAAGAATATGTCATTCAGCATGATATTAAAGTTGCTACGATTCCTCCGGCATTACTGGATAAAGAATTAATCTTACCCATAGAAAAGATGATAGTTGCCGGAGATATAACTAATCCTGAAATCATGGAATGTTACAGAAAACATGGAGTTGACCTGATTAACGCTTATGGTCCTACCGAATCTACAGTCTGTGCCACATTACATCATTACCATGAGGATGGGAATCCTCTCAACATCGGCTGTCCTATTGGTAATATTTCAGTATATGTGTTGGATTCATACCTGCGTCCTGTTCCTATTGGCGCGGTAGGCGAGCTGTATATAGGCGGAGTTGGAATATCACGGGGATATTTAAATCTTCCGGAGCTTACTGCTGAGCGCTTTTTGACAAATCCATTTCAGAGTGAGGAGGAAAAGGCATCAGGCTATAATGGACGTATCTATAAAACCGGGGATCTTGTCCGTCTTCTTCCCAGCGGAGATCTGGAATATCTGGGCCGTAACGACTCCCAGATCAAGATCCGTGGTTACCGGATAGAGCCTGGAGAGATTGAGGCAGTACTGCTTGGATTAGGGGGTATCCGGCAGGCAGTAGTGGAGTGTAGGGAGAACAGTATGGGTTTAAAATATCTTGTCGCTTACTATGTTTCGGATAATCCGCTTGATTCTGTTGATCTTTCAATGTTACTATCGGATATACTTCCGGATTATATGGTTCCTTCGGCTTATGTTCATTTGAAAGTTTTACCGGTTACAATAAATGGGAAAATTGACAGGAAATCATTACCTGAACCTTTGTTTACAGGGGAAACGGAATATATTGCTCCCAGAACACAGATTGAGGAGCAACTTGTCTGGATTTATGGAGAAATCCTGGAGCTTGACCCTGATCATATCAGTATCCATGATGATTTTTTCAGATTGGGAGGCAATAGTATTATGGCTATTAAGCTGATTGCTAAGATTCGTCAGAATTTGGACAAACAGATCAATGTATCAGTTGTATTCGGTAATAAAAGTATTGCTGAACTAGCCAATGTACTGAAGCAATCTTATACTACAGAGACTATTCGTATAGATCAGGTAAATATTCCAAATGTGGAAGATCAACACTTATCATTTTCTCAGGAAGGATTATGGTTTATAGATCAATACCAAGGAGGAAACAATGCTTATAATATTCCACTGGCCTTCCGTATTGATAAAAGTGTAAATATTTCCATTTTGTTTGAATCTCTTTTGAACCTTATACAAAGACATGAAATCCTGAGAAGTCTGATTTTAACAAGCAATGAGGGTATTGGTTATCAAAAGGCCATAGAAACTTCCTTAGAATTGACTGTTCAAAAGGTTGGTAGTTTTAATGCTCTGGAAACTGAATTATCTAAAGAAGCCCAGAGAATATTTTGTTTATCAGAAGAAGTTCCGCTTTCCATACGTATTTTTACAATGGACGATAATTATTATTTGTCGGTAGTATTTCATCACATTGCTTTTGACGGATGGTCCCTGGAAATTTTCTTACATGAGCTTTATGTGATTTATCAGGCATTATTTTCAGGTTATCAATATGAACTTCCTGTGTTGGAATTTCAATATAAAGACTACGCATTATGGCAGCGGAATTATCTTAAAAATGCAATTTTAGAGAATCAGCTTGAATACTGGCAGTCCTATCTCAAAGATTTTGAAACATTGAATCTTCCTTTGGATTTTAAACGACTGTCGGAAATTTCATATGAAGGTAGTACCGTTTCATTTATAATCCCTCTAGAGATAAGTTCTGATCTTAGATCTTTGGCAAAAAAGCTTGGGGTTAGTTTATATAGTGTGATGCTCAGCGGATATTATCTCATGCTGTCTTCTTATTCGGGACAGAATGATATTGTCGTGGGAACACCCTTTACAAATCGTCATTATGATGGGCTGGAGAATATGATTGGTTTATTTGTTAACACATTGGTTCTTCGCGAAACAATTGACTTTAATATGAATATCAGGTCATTTATCAAAAAAGTTGCTGCTTCAGTTTCCGGAGCACAGGTCAATCAGGATCTTCCTTTTAAAAAACTTGTTAATACGCTTGATATAGAACATGATTCTTCACGTCATCCTATTTTTCAGGTAATGTTCGGTTTTGAGAGTTTCAGTCAGATGCCTGTTGACGTGTTTAAAGAAAATTTCTTTCTTCATCCTTTTGAAGGCCGTATTTCTTACGAAACTGCTAAGTTTGACATTACTACTATGATTAACGATACTGATGAAGTTTTATCCGGAACATTTAATTATGCCAGGTTTCTTTATAAGGAATCAACCATAGAAGAGATGAAATCTGCTTATCTTTATCTTTTAAAGCAGATCGCAGCATTACATTCTTCCGGAGGATCGGAAACAAAGCTCTCTGATCTTCAACTGTTAATTACAGAAGATTATAGCAGGCTGCCTGGATGCAATGAAACCTATTCAGTATATAATAGAGAAGCTACCATTCACAGCTTATTTGAAAAACAGGTACTCCGGACTCCAGACCAAACAGCATTAGTGTTTCGGGATATAAAATTAACATATCGTGAACTTAATGAGAAATCGAATCGTCTGGCTCATTATTTAATTGAAAAATATAAAATAAAACCTGACGAACTTATCCCCCTATACTTACATCGATCAGAACAAATGCTCATTGGTATTCTTGCGGTACTGAAGGCAGGGGGAGCCTACGTTCCATTAGATCCCAGTTTTCCTTCAGAAAGAAGGAAGCATATCCTGTCGGATACCGGAGCTCGTTTGATTATTACTGAAGCAGCTTCTATAGAAAAACTCGGATATAAGATATCAGATGTCATCAGTCTTGATGATGAAGAGATCATTCAAGAACTTAGCAATTGTAGAACTGATAATCCGGGGATTGATGTAAAATCCAATAATTTAGCGTATGTTATTTATACCAGTGGAACTACAGGAAAGCCTAAGGGAGTAATGATTGAACATACCAGTGTAGTCAACCTTATTGAAGAAATAAGAGGTGTATATAGCTTTTGCGAAACAGGCAGATTGAGTGCTTATACCTCTTATGTATTTGATGTTTCTGTTTCAGAGTTTTTTAGTGCCTTGTTGTATGGTAATGAATTACACGTATTGGATGAATGTACTAAAAAAGATATTAAGCTGGTTGAGGAATATCTTTTAACCCATGATATTACCCATGCTTATCTTCCACCTGTGATGTTTTCTTTATTACCGCGTTGCGATTTTCCTTCTTTACAGACTATAATGTATGCTGGTGAGCCCGGTGACGAAGAAACTGTAAAGTACTGGTCCAGATATAAGAACGTATATAATTTATATGGTCCCACCGAATCTACCATTTATGCTACTTATAAGCAAATGCGGCACCATGATAGTAATCCTCTCAATATCGGGCGTCCAATTGATAATACTTCAATATATGTGTTGGATTCATACCTGCGTCCTGTTCCTATTGGCGCGGTAGGCGAGCTGTATATAGGCGGAGTTGGAATATCACGGGGATATTTAAATCTTCCGGAGCTTACTGCTGAACATTTTTTGACAAATCCATTTCAGAGTGAGGAGGAAAAAGCATCAGGCTATAATGGACGTATCTATAAAACCGGGGATCTTGTCCGTTTTCTTTCCAGCGGAGATCTGGAATATCTGGGCCGTAACGACTCCCAGATCAAGATCCGTGGTTACCGGATAGAGCCTGGAGAGATTGAGGCAGCACTGCTTGGATTGGGAGGTATCCGGCAGGCAGTAGTGGAGTGCAGGGAGAACAGTATGGGTTTAAAATACCTTGTCGCTTACTATGTTTCGGATAATCCGTTTGATTCTGCTGATCTTTCAATGTTACTATCGGATATACTTCCGGATTATATGGTTCCTTCAGCTTATGTTCATTTGAAAGTTTTACCGGTTACAATAAATGGGAAAATTGACAGGAAATCCCTGCCCGAGCCTTTATTTAGAGGTGAAACGGAATATGCAGGTCCTCAGACGCCTTTACAGGAACAGCTGTTGGATATTTACGCGGAAGTATTGGATCTTCATCCTGATCATATCAGTATCCATGATGATTTTTTCAGATTGGGAGGCAATAGTATTATGGCTATTAAGCTGGTCAACAAAATTTATCAGGGAACGGGTATACAGATAGTGGTGGGAATGGTATTCAGCCACAAAAGTATTGCCGGTTTATCGCTGGCTCTTGAAGGTTTGCAGGAGGTTGTGGCTGAGGATATCCGACCTGTTCGGGTTAGCAATGCCATAGAGCAGTATCTGTCTTTTGGGCAGGAAAGGTTATGGTTTATTGAGAGCTATGAAGGAGGAAGCCATGCTTATAATATTCCTATGGTGTTGCGTTTGGATAATGAAACGAATATCAATTTTTTACAGGAGGCGTTCCATATGCTTCTTGATAGGCATGAGGTTCTTCGAACCCTTATTTTGACGGGTCCTGATGGATCGGGGTATCAGTATGTGAGTGATCAATCTCTGGAATTAACTTTGGTAAAGTTGGGAAGCCTTGAAGAATTTATGCAGGTGCTTAGTGATGATATGAATGAAGGGTTTAATCTTCAGGAAGAATTACCTGTAAGGGTAAAAGTGCTGTATTATGATGATTATTATCTGTCTGTGGTGATTCATCATATTGCTTTTGATGGATGGTCTATGTCAATTTTTTTAGCTGAATTGAACAGTATTTATGAATCTCTTGTTTTAGGTGTTCTTCCTGTGCTTCCTTCTTTACCATTTCAATATAAAGATTTTGCCTTATGGCATCGA
>NZ_JBLGCX010000017.1:0-1032 GCF_047444895.1 Chryseobacterium sp. S90
CCTACCGCGCCAATAGGAACAGGACGCAGGTATGAATCCAACACATATATTGAAGTATTATCAATTGGACGCCCGATGTTGAGTGGATTGCCATCTTCATGATAAAGATGGGAGCTCGCACACACCGTTGATTCCGTAGGACCATATTCATTAAGGAAAATAATATCCCGGTAAGTGTTTCTGTCAATATCAGGAAAGCGCTCTCCTCCGGCAAAAATTAACTTTAATTCCGTATCAGGAAGTAAATCCTTCAACAACACAGGTGGAATAAACGATACCTCTATTTTATTTTCTTTTATATACCCGTTAAGATCTGTTACAGAAATTCTCTGTTCATTACTGAACAGCCACAGCGTATTACCACAACAAAGCACCGGAAATACTTCATTCACAAAAGCATCAAAAACATAATTCGAATAACAGCCTACGTTTGTATATTTGTTAAAGTGGTGGGAACGGATCATAAATCCTACAAGATTCACCACCCCGCTGTGTTCAATCATAACACCCTTGGGTCTGCCTGTCGTTCCACTGGTATAAATGACATACGCCAGATGGTTGGATCTTGTCCCAGTAACAGGGTTCTCCCTAAAACATCGTTGAATCCCATATGATGTCTCTGCATTATCCAGATTCAAAATCAAAAGCCCAGGATCTGAAATTCCTGAAGTATATTCATACAGCTTTGAGACCGTGTCATCTTCAGCAAGAACAAGACGGGATCCTGTATCACTCAGGATATGTCCCAATCTCTCTACAGGATATCCCGGATCAACCGGTACATAAGCACCGCCTGCTTTCAAAACTCCCAAAATACCTATCAACATCTTTTCTGTGCGCGTAAAACAAATCGGAATCAGCTCATCAGCACGGATGTCATAGCGCTGGATCAGATAATGTGCAAGCTGGTTAGACTTTTCATTCAGATCACGGTAAGAAAGGCGCTCCTCTCCATACACCAGTGCTGTAAGATCAGGCGTCCTGAAAGCCTGATCCTCAAATAATCCATGAACCGTAACTTCTCTGTCATAA
>NZ_JBLGCX010000034.1:0-256 GCF_047444895.1 Chryseobacterium sp. S90
TTGGGAGGCAATAGTATTATGGCTATTAAGCTGGTCAACAAAATTTATCAGGGAACGGGTATACAGATAGTGGTGGGGATGGTATTCAGCCACAAAAGTATTGCCGGTTTATCGTTGGCTCTTGAAGGTTTGCAGGAGGTTGTGGCTGAGGATATCCGACCTGTTCGGGTTAGGAATTGCATAGAGCAGTATCTGTCTTTTGGGCAGGAAAGGTTATGGTTTATTGAGAGCTATGAAGGAGGAAGCCATGCTTATA
>NZ_JBLGCX010000035.1:0-255 GCF_047444895.1 Chryseobacterium sp. S90
CTTGGATTGGGAGGTATCTGGCAGGCAGTAGTGGAGTGCAGGGAGAACAGTATGGGTTTAAAATACCTTGTCGCTTATTATGTTTCGGATAATCCGTTTGATTCTGTTGATCTTTCAATGTTACTATCGGATATACTTCCGGATTATATGGTTCCTTCAGCTTATGTTCATTTGAAATTTTTACCGGTTACAATAAATGGGAAAATTGACAGGAAATCCCTGCCCGAGCCTTTATTTAGAGGTGAAACGGAATAT
>NZ_JBLGCX010000018.1:0-882 GCF_047444895.1 Chryseobacterium sp. S90
AATCTCTTGTTTTAGGTGTTCTTCCTGTGCTTCCTTCTTTACCATTTCAATATAAAGATTTTGCCTTATGGCATCGAAAATATGTAACAGAACAAGTTTTAGACAAGCAGCTGGAATATTGGCTGGGTGAGCTTTCGGGTTTTGAAACGCTGAATCTGCCATTGGATTTTCAACGTCCCGGCAGGATCAGTTATGAGGGGACGACTTTAGGTTTTCGTATTTCTTGTGAAACGAGTTTTCAGCTAAGGTCTTTGTCAAAGGATTTAGGAGTGAGTCTATACAGTGTAATGCTGAGTGGTTATTATCTGATGCTGGCTTCATACAGTGGTCAGGATGATCTTGTGGTAGGCACTCCGGTAGCTAACCGTCATTATCCGGGACTTGAGAATATGATTGGTTTTTTTGTCAATACTTTGGTTTTTCGTCAAAGAGTGGATTTTAATACAAGTGTCCGGGACTTTATTACCGATGTATTTTCTGGTGTTTTGGGAGGTCAGATGTATCAGGACCTGCCTTTTGAGAAATTGGTAGATGCTCTTAATGTTGACCAGGATTCCTCGCGCCATCCCGTATTTCAGGTAATGTTCGGATTGCAGGGCTTTGAATCCGAAGCCAAAGCGCGAGATGTTGAAGATTGTTTTTTCCATTCTTTTGATAGTGGAATACAGGATGAAACCTCTAAGTTTGATCTGACCACAATGATTGATGATAGAGGGGAGGAACTGTTTGGAACATTTAATTTTGCAAAGTCGCTCTTCAAAGGTTCTACGATTGAGCATATGATCAGTACGTATCAGTATATTCTGGATCAGTTTTCTGACCTGTTCCAACATGGATCTTCTGAGGTTAAGCTTAATGAGATCCGCTGGATTGAAGAAGATG
>NZ_JBLGCX010000019.1:0-878 GCF_047444895.1 Chryseobacterium sp. S90
CCAAATAAATTTCAATAAAAGATAAAAAGCCATAAGAGAAAATAACATGTTAATGGCTATGGGAATACTTTGTAACGGAAGATCATTAAAACCAATCAGTTGAAGAAAAAAAGTTAGCGGGATAGATAGAATACTGTATAATGGAGAGGTTGATACAAACGATCTTTCTCCGTAGTTCCACACCATTCCCAGACCTCTTAAAACATTTTCTGTTTGATAAGTTATTGCTAAACCATCCGATGAAACCCATCTAAATAAATAGACAAGTAAAAAATAAATAATTCCCGTATTGACTAATACCCAAAATTTCAAATTTTTTAAAATATTCATATTAAATTATCTTTAAATATTATTTTCAATTTTTTAAAATTGTTTGTATCATAAATATGTGCGGTAATAAAAAACAGTAAATGTGCTTGTTGAAAGACTTTTGAAATGGCACTTTTCTTAACATTTTTTTGCAACATCGTGAATAAAAATCTAGAGACAGTTGTCATCATAAACCTAAATTTCAGCATCTGGAAGCTGAATTGAAAAGTCGTTAACTACTTTACCTGTCGTTAAAGCTTTATTATAACAAGGTGTAAGAACTCCTGTTTTTTAAATCCATTTGAAATTTTTTATTTACATTTTTTAAATGTTAAACCTTTTCAGAAGGTGCCTCAATTATACTGTCCCTTCTGAATAGAAGCTTGATATTATTGCAAAGGCAAAAAACAAATAACGATTTTCATCTGTTTATAATCTCTATTTGTTAACTATTTGTTAACTTTTAATTAGAAACAACTAATAAAACTGTATTTCCAACTCTGGCAAATCTAATATTTCAAAATGTAATAATTTAGCTAAACACACTAGTATTATCACTAGACAAGTGT